>SFIL01000022.1 GCA_004556205.1 Clostridiales bacterium
ACTCTCATCCTCATTTGTGTTCTTATGATTCTAAGCGCTTTCTTAGGAGGGTGCGCAAAGACAACAGAGGGAGTGGAAGAAGTAATAATTGGTAAATGGGCAGGGAACAGCGGTCTTTGTAGATTCTATGAGGATGGTACGGGCGACGATGAAGGGGAATCCTTTACCTATGATATTTGGCAATGTATTGACGAAGAGATATGAGGAACAAGTGGAGACATACATTATTACGATAAGCGATAAAAACCATTTGCGACTTGAGGAAAAAGAAATTCCTTTAAGAATAGATTTGTTTCGCTGTGATGCACAGGGACACGTAATTATAGGAGAATAATGCAAGACCGATTGCGGTTCATTTTGATATGATCCCCCTAAAGTTGACTTTGGTATTTCCATGGTCTACTTTAGGGGGATCATATCATATAACTGTGTAATAGGTCGTTTCTTTTGGGTTAATTTGCTGATGTTAAGTAGCGCAGAGCTGCGCGGTAGCCTTCGAAGCCGAGACCTTTGAAGGTTTTTTGGCATGCCATGCCGGCGTAGGAGAGGTGGCGGAAGGGTTCGCGGGCATCCACGTCGGACAGGTGCACCTCGACGGCGGGGAGGGCGACGGCTTTGAGGGCGTCTAAGATCGCCACGGAGGTGTGGGTATAGGCGGCGGGGTTGATGACGATGCCGTCAAATTTGCCGTAGGCCTCAGTTGAGTTCCTCTGCGGATCGGCGGAGGAAGGCTTCCAGCGCGGCGTAGGTTTGTGTGCCGTAGATGGTGGGTTCGCGGAGTCCGAGAAGGTTGAGGTTTGGCCCGTTGAGTACAAGAATTCTCATGTTTTGCATCTCTTTCCTTAGAAAATCTGTAGGGCGGGGACATGTCCCCGCCCTACAAAGGGTTTCATGACAATGACAGGGTGGGGGTTATAGTAGGGAGATGATCTGTTCGGCTGCGGCGGCGGGAGTGGTGGTTGGTTCTAATATATGGTCGGCGAAGTGTTCGTACAGGGGACGGCGGGTTTCGTAAAGGTCGGTCAGGGCTGTCGATTGGCTGATCGGACGACCGTCCGTGGGGAGGGACGAGAGATCGCGCTTGCGCCAGAAAATCACGCCGTTTTGATGCAGATATGCGTAGTTTTCCTCCCTTGTGACGCAGCCGCCGCTGGTGGCGATCACGCATCCGGAGCGTTTGCCGAGATCCTTCAGCACCTCGGTTTCCACCTTGCGGAACGCCGATTCCCCTTCCTGTGCGAAAAAGGTTGGGATATCACAGCCGAGGCGGTTGACAATCTCTGCGTCCGCGTCGAAAAACGGACGGTGCAGCCGCTGTGCAACCAGCTTCCCGACCGTGGTCTTGCCGCAGCCGGGCATTCCGATCAGAATGATGTTCTGCATCTCTTGGTTAAGTTGACATAATATTTCTTCGCAGCGGGAATCGGGGATGCTTTTGCCCGTGAAGCGCTCTGCGGCGCGTTTTGCCTGCGCGACGAGCATCGGCAGACCGCCTTCACAGCGGATGCCGCGTTCCTCTGCGTCCAGCAGCAGCCTTGTCCGCGCGGGATTATAGATGAGGTCGAGGACGCAGCGGCAATTTGGGAGCAAATCAAGGTCAATCAGCCGCGCGCCGTTCTTGGGATACATGCCGACGGGCGTGGCGTTGACGACGAGCACCGCGTCTTGATGGCTTGCAAGGGTATCGTAGGTGTTCTCACCCGTTCGGGAGAGGGCGACGACCTTCGCGCCTTGCTCCCGCAGGACGCACTGCACCGTCTGCGACGCGCCGCCGCTGCCTAAGACGAGGGCTTTTTCACCCGGGCGGATACCGCCGTTTCTTTGCAGCAGCCATGAAAAGCCGTCAAAATCCGTATTATCACCGTAGAGTGTGCCGTCCTTGCGGCGGACAAGGGTATTGACATTGCCGAGCTTTTTTGCCGTCTCGGACAGCTCCGCGCAATAGGGCAGGACGGCGCGTTTATAGGGGATCGTCACATTGAGGGCGTCAAAACGGTCGGAGCGGAGAAAGGTGTCCAGCTCGTCCGGTGCGACCGCAAAGAGTTCATAGGAATAATCCGCCAGTGCCGCGTGAATTTGCGGGGAATAGCTGTGCCCGAGGTGTTCGCCCAATAAGCCGCAGCGCATCAGACGACCTCCGTATAGCTGCCCAGATACTTGAACTCCTCGCAGATCGAGCCGATCTCGCACATGAGCTGGACAAATTCCTCGGAGTAGACAGAGGTTTCCAGATCAAGATAGAACATGAATTCAAAGTCGCGGTCGGGCAGGGGACGGCTTTCCAGCTTTAACAGGTTGATGCCGAGAGCGTAGAGACGCGCCAAGACCTTATACAGTGCGCCGGGCTTATGCGGAAGGATCATCATGACCGAGGTCTTATCCGCGCCGGGGTAAATTTCGGTGTCCTTCGAGATGCACAGGAAGCGGGTGTGGTTATTGCCCTCGTCCTGCACGCTGCTCTGCACGACCTTTAAGCCGTACAGATCCGCGCACATCCGCGAGGAGAGGGCGGCGATGTCCTTGCGTTCGGACAGGGCGACGGTCTGGGCGGCGACGGCGGTGTTTTCGCAGCAGGTGATCTTCACATTGCCCAGGGACTTGAGGAAGCCTGCGCACTGGTTGATCGCCTGCTCGTGGGAGAAGACCTCCTTGATTTGCGTATGGTCGGGCTTGGCGAGCAGGCAGTGGTCGATCTTCAGCCGCGTTGAGCGGACGATGCTGAAATGATGCTCGATCATCAGGTCATACACGCGGTTGACGGAGCCTGCGGTGCTGTTCTCGATCGGTAAAATGCCGTAGCGGCAGAAGCCTGCCTCAATGGCGGAGAACACGCCCTCAAAATTGCGGAAATACTGGATATTCGGCGTGACGAACAGCTTTTCGCACGCGAGCTGGGAATACGCGCCCTCGACACCCTGACAGGCAACGGTGGCACTGCGGGGGAAGAGGCGCGGTGTATTTTCGATGGCATTTTCGATCTTGTCATAAAGCGGGGTGCGGGCGCCCTTCTCCTGATAGGTGCGGCTCAGCTCGAACAGCAGAGAGTAGAGCACGCGCAGATAGGATCGCATATCCTCCCGCGCCTTGCCCGTGACATCCGCCAGCTTTTCCCGCTCCCGCGCTGTTTGCAGGATCGGCAGTCCGTTCTCCTTCTTAAACGCGGCGATATTTGCCGCAATGTCCATGCGTTTCTGAAACAGGCGCACGATCTCGTCGTCAACGGCGTCGATCTGCGTGCGATAGTCCTTCAGCTCCATTGATTTCCCTCCAATATAGCGTCTAAAATTGCGATTGCGGCGGCAGCCTCCACAACGGGGACTGCACGCGGGACGATACAGGGGTCATGCCGTCCCTTGATCTCCAACACGGCAGGAGCGGTGGTGCCGTTAAAGCGGATCGTCTCCTGCGGCCGGGCAATGGACGGGGTCGGCTTGAAGGCGGCGCGGAACACGATGGGCATTCCCGTGCTGATGCCGCCCGCAATGCCGCCTGCGTGATTGGTACGGGTACGGACAAAGCCGTTTTCGTCGTAATAATAGGGGTCGTTATTCTGACTGCCGCGCAGCTCCGTGCAGCCGAAGCCCGCACCGAATTCCACCCCCTTGACGGCGGGAATGCCGAACAGAATCTGCGCAAGGCGGTTTTCCATTCCGCCGAACATCGGTTCGCCATAGCCTGCTTGCACTCCGGTGACGGCGCATTCGATCACGCCGCCGACGGAATCCATCTCCGCTTTGGCGGCAGCGATTTCCTCCTGCATCTTTTCCCACGCGGCGGGGTCAAGCGTCAGGGCACCGACGGGCAGGGCGGGGGAGACGGGGTCAAAGGCGGTATCATGGACAGCGCCGATGCTGAGGATATGCGCGCCGATATGGATGCCCTTCTGCGCCAGATATTGCAGGCAAAGTCCGCCTGCGATGCACAGGGGTGCGGTCAGCCTGCCGGAAAAATGTCCGCCGCCGCGATAGTCCGCCTGATTGCCGTATTTGACCCACGCTGGGTAATCGGCGTGGGACGGGCGGGGCATTTCTGCGATGTTGCCGTAGTCCTTTGCGCGTGTGTCGGTGTTGCGGATGATGGCGGTGAGGGGTGCGCCGCAGGTGTGTCCCTCGACCAGACCGCTTAAGAATTCGGGCTTGTCCGGCTCCTTCCTTGCCGTGGCGTAAGCCCCCTGTCCCGGGGCGCGGCGGGCGAGAAAGGTTTTTAGCGCGTCCATGTCCGGCGTGAAGCCCACGGGAAAGCCGTCGATGCTCACCCCGATGGCTGGGGCGTGGGACTGCCCGAAAATCTGAATTTTTAATGCAGTGCCGAATTGACTGCTCATTGGGGGTTCTCCCCTTTCTGCATGGTTTCAAAGTCCGCCCAAAAGCGGGGATAGGATTTTTGCACCGCCTCCGCGCCGAGAAGCGTTACCGGCTTCTCACTGACGGAGGAGGCAATCGCCGCAAGCATGGCGATGCGGTGGTCATTCTGCGAATCGACCGTGCCGCCGGTGAGTTTCCCGCCGCGAATCATTAAGCCGTCCGGCAGGATCTCAACCTCCGCACCGAGGTTTTTTAACGCGCCTGCAACGGACTGCAGACGGTCGCTCTCTTTGATCTTTAAGCGTTCCGCACCGTAGATTCTTGTGGTTCCCTCCGCGCAGGCGGCGGCGAGGGCGAGGGGCGGTACGAGGTCGGGGATGTTCCGCGCATCAATGTTGATGCCGTGCAGCGTTCGCGGGCGGACGGTCACGGCGTTTGCCGCCCATGTGACCTCTGCGCCGAAGCGGCTCAGAAGCTCCGCAATCGTTCGGTCGCCCTGCGGAGAATGCGGGGAGAGTCCGGTGACCGTGACGGCCTCCGAGATCGCGCCTGCGGTCAGCCAAAAGGCGGCGTTGGACCAGTCCCCTTCGACCTCGGCACTGCCGCAGGAACGGTATTGCTGCCCGGCGGGGATATGCCAGCCGGTTTTGTGTTCTTCGATTTTGATGCCGAAGGTGTGCAGGGCGGCGAGCGTCATGCGGACGTAATCGGCGGACTCTAAGGGAGAAGTTAACATAATCTCGGAATCCTCGCCCGTCAGGGGGAGGGCAAAGAGGAGTCCGCTGATGAACTGGGAGGAGATGTTGCCTGCCATATGGCAGGTGCCGCCCGTCAGCTTACCCTCACAGCGTACAGTGTCCGCAGTCGGGCGGGAGAGCTTGCAGCCGTGCGCCTCTAATTCCTCCCACAGCGGGGAGAGGGGGCGTTCGGGCAGCCTGCCGTGCAGCCGGAAGGTGGTATCCACGCCGAGGGCGGCGGCGACGGGCAGGAGAAAGCGCAGGGTCGAGCCGCTTTCGCCGCAGTCGCAACGGCAGACGGCGGCACGGGGGCGCGGTGTGATTTGGTAAGCGCCGTTTTGATACACTGTATCTGCGCAGAGGGCGGTCAGGCAGGCGGCGGTCGTCTCAATGTCCTTTGACAGCTCTGCGCAGGATAGAACGGTCGGGGTATCCGCCAGTGCCGCGCAGATCAAGAGCCGATGCGCCTGGGATTTGGAGGCGATGGCAGCAATGGACCCTCCGAGGGGATGGGGCGTTATGATCTTATCCATGGCGCATTCCTGCCTCAAGGATGGGCTGCAATTCCGTTACGGAAATTCTTTCCAAGGTGCAGCCGCCGATGGCACGGGGAACAACGACGGTCAGGGTGCCGCCGTCGCGTTTTTTATCCGAAAGCGCTGCGTTTGCAAGGTCTTCTGCGGAGAAGCTTGTCTCCGTCGGCAGACCGAAGGTACGCAGGACGCTTTCGATCTCCTCGGGGTTCGGGTAGAATGCCCGCGCCATCATTGCCGTGCCGATGGCGACCGCCTGCCCGTGGGAGACGGTGAAATGGCTGCATTGCTCGATCGCGTGCCCGATCGTATGCCCCAAGTTGAGCTTTTGCCGCTCCCCTCTGTCAAACTCGTCCGCGCAGACCACGTCGCGCTTGCATTCGACGCAGCGGGTGATGACATATTCGCGGTCAAAGTCCGTTCCGTGTTCGCGCAGGTGGGCAAAGAGCTTTGGGTCAAACAGGATCGCGGTCTTGATGACCTCTGCGCAGCCGTCGCGGAAGGTGGCTGCGGGCAGGGTGTTCAATGCGTCGGGGTCGCACAGCACGAGGGAGGGCTGGTGGAACGCGCCGACCAAATTCTTGCCTGCGGGGAGGTCGATCGCCGTCTTGCCGCCGACGGAGGAGTCCACCATCGCCAACAGCGTGGTCGGAATTTGAATCAGCGGGATGCCGCGCAGATAGGTCGCGGCGGCAAAGCCCGTGAGGTCGCCCACTACGCCGCCGCCGAGGGCGATGGCGGCATCCGTGCGGGTGAGCTGCTTTGCGGCGAGAATGCTTAAGAGGTTAACATAATATTCAACGCATTTGGTGCGCTCTCCTGCGGGGACGGAGGCGGTATGGACGGTCAGACCCGCAGCCTTGAGGCTCTGATAGACCTTGGCAAGGTAGAGCGGCGCGACGGTCTCGTCGGTGACCACAAGCACGCTTCCGGTTGTGACAGCGCGTGTCTCCTGCCCGATTTCGGTGAGCAGTCCTGCGCCGATCTTGACCTCATAGGTGCGCGAGGCGTTGACGCGAACGGTATTCATCCGACTTCCTCCTTGCGTTTTTTTCCTTCGTCGAGCAGGCGGCAGAGGGTTTCACGGTCGTCTGCCGCCATCGCGTCACGGTATTGCTGCAATTCCGAGATCAAAATGTCGATCTCGCGGGTCAGATTGTCCTTATTTTCCAAGAACAGCTCCGTCCACATCTCGGGATTGAGCCAAGCGACGCGGGTCAGGTCCTTATAGCTGCCTGCCGAAAAGCCCTTGTGCGTCGTGGCGGTGGGGCTTTTGACATAGGCGTTCGAGACGACGTGGGCAAGCTGGGAGGTGAAGGCGATCATCTCGTCGTGCTTTTCCGCCGTGGTGACGGAGAACTGCCCGAAGGCGGGCGGCGCGAGGAGCTTGCACACGCGGTCGATGAGCTGCATATCGTCAAACACCGGCGGCACGAGCACCATCGGCGCGCCCTTAAACAGCGTGGCGCGGCTGTACTTGAAGCCGGAAAAATGCGTGCCTGCCATGGGGTGTCCGCCGACAAAGAGGAAGCCGTGCTCCTGTGCCAGACGGAAGCCCACGGCGCAGATCTCACGCTTTGTGCCGCAGCAGTCAATGACGACGGCGTTTTGATTGAGCTTCTCCGCGTTGGTCTCCAGATATTCAATGGATGCCTGCGGATAGACTGCCAACAGCAGGAGGTCACATTCGGAAAGATTGTCCTGCGTGAGTGGGGCATCTACCGCGCCTGCCATTTCGGCAAACGCCGTGACGGAGGCGCTGCGGTTATGCGCCAGCACGCGCCAGCCGGCGTCGTGGTACGCCCTTGCCAGCGAGCCGCCGATCAGTCCGAGTCCGACAATGCCGACCGTCATTGGGCGACCGCCTCTCTGACCACGCGCATCTTTTGCGCAAGGTCTGCAAATTGTACGGGATTCAGCGACTGCGCACCGTCGCACCATGCGTGCATCGGGTCGTTATGCACCTCGACCATTACGCCGTCCGCACCTGCGGCAACGGCGGCAAGTGCCATCGGCGGGACATAGCGCACCTTGCCGGTCGCGTGGCTGGGGTCAATGACGACGGGCAAATGCGACATTTCGTGCAGGGCGGGCACGGCAGTCAGGTCGAGGGTATTGCGCGAATAGGTGTCAAAGGTACGGATGCCGCGCTCGCAGAGGATGATATTCTGATTACCCTCGGACATGATATACTCCGCGCTCATCAGGAATTCCTTGAGCGTATTTGCAAGTCCGCGCTTGAGCAGGATCGGCTTATTCGTCTTGCCCAGCTCCTTGAGCAGGTCAAAATTCTGCATATTCCGCGCACCGACCTGAATGATATCGACTTCGTCAAACAGGTCGAGGTAGTTGGCGTTCATGATCTCCGTGACGATGGGAAGTCCCGTCGCCTTCTTTGCCTCCAAGAGCAGGCGGATGCCTTCGCCCTTGAGTCCTTGGAAATCATACGGCGAGGTGCGGGGCTTGAACGCGCCGCCGCGCAGGATATTCGCGCCTGCCGCCTTGACCTTCTCCGCGACCTCAATGATCTGCTCCTCGGTTTCGACGGAGCACGGGCCTGCGATCATGCAGAAATTGCCGCCGCCGATCTTGGCATTGCCGACGGTGATGACGGTGTCGTCCGGATGAAACTGGCGGTTGCACTGCTTGAACGGCTCAGTTACGCGCTTGACGGATTCGACGATATCGAGACTTGCCAAAAGATCCATGTCGATTTTGCCGGTGTCACCGATCAGACCGAGGATGGTATAGTCATGTCCGTGGGAAATATGCACATCGAGGTTTTGTGCGCGCAGCCATGCGATCAAATGCTCCATTTGCGCTTGTGTGGTGCCTTGCTTCAGTACGGTAATCATAGTAATGAACTCCTTTTTCGGAAATGGTGTTTGGGGGTATTGGATTCGCTTGTTAGAGTGTAGGCATGCCGCCTGCGAAGGATGGGATAGATATTCAGATTTGTACGGGATCGGTAGTTCCTGCACGAGATTGCCGCAACCAGTATGCGCACCGGTTTCGCAATGACAAAGGGGGTAGCCTTTTTGTCATTGCGAGGGCGCTTGCGCCTGTGGCAATCTCCGGCTGAAAGATTGTACGCAGTCGTTGGTTCCTGCACGGGCGAGGGTGCGTTTAAATGAAAAAGCTGCACGAAAGGTCTGTTTCGTGCAGCTTGGGAATGAACGATATGTCGTGTAAGAGAATCTATCGTTTATTTCTGTTTGCAGCACGAATCGCTATTACCGAAGTAATAGGAATACGTAAAAGCAAACGCGAAATAGAACATGAAGATTCTCCTTCCGATTTTTTCTGATTATATCACGAGAAAATGCGATTTTCAAGTGGTTTTTTCGGCGATTTCGTAGAGCGGTTTGATTTTTTTGCGGTAAAGTGTGAGCATCATCACGATGGAAACCGCCAAGGAGGCGATTTCCGCGATGGGGAAGGCAAACCAGACGGCAGAAATCTCCTCCGTCAACGACAAAAGGTAGGCAGCGGGCAAGAGCACGACGATCTGACGCGCGATGGAGGTGATCATGCTGTAAACGCTCCTGCCGAGGGCTTGGAACACGCCGCTGAAAATGATGCAAGGCCCCGCGAAGACAAACGGCAGAGACAGCCGCCGCAGGGCAGGAATGCCGACCGAGAGCATCTGCTCATTCGCGTTGAACAGTGCCAGCAGCTTCTCAGGGAAGAGCTGGAACGCCGCGACGCCAAGCAGCATCAAAGTGGCAGCGCCGAACGCGCCGCAGCGGATGACCTGCATAATGCGCTTGGGCTTGCGCGCGCCGTAGTTAAAGGCGGCGATGGCAAGCACGGCGTTATTGATGCCGAACACGGGCATGAAGATGAAGCTCTGAAGCTTGAAATAGGCGCCGAAGACCGCCGTGCCAAGCTCACCTAAGCCTGTTTGCACCGCCTCAAAGCGCATCAGAATGCGGTTGAAGCCGTAATACATCACGGAGCCGATGGCGACCATAATCATGGACGGCACGCCGATACCGAGAATGCGGCGAATCATTCGTCCCTCGGGACGGAAGCCGCGCAGCTTGAGACGCACATCGGGGTTCTTGCGGTGGTTGAGGATCAGCGCGAGGACAAAGGCGACGATCTGCCCGATAACTGTGGCGACGGCGGCGCCTGCGACCTCCATGCGGGGCATACCGCAAAGGCCGAAGATCAGGATGGGGTCGAGGATGATATTGATAACCGCGCCCGTGCCCTGTGTGATGAGGGTATAGACGGTGCGTCCGGTCGATTGGAGCAGACGCTCGAAAATGATCTCTCCGAAGATGCCGAAGGAGACGATTGTGATGATGCGGATATAGGTCGTGCCGTAGGCAATGACGGCTAGATTGTGTGTCTGTGAGCGCATGAACGGTTCTGCACCGAAGATGCCAAACAGGGCGGCAAGCACCGTACCGCACACGGCAAGAAACAGACCGTTAAGCGCGGAGCGGTTGACCTCCTCCTGATTTTTTTCACCCAAGCCGCGCGAGAGCAGGGCATTGACGCCGACGGCGATGCCGGTCGCCACGCCGATCATGATATTCTGCACGGGGAAGGCCAGGGAGACGGCATTCAGCGCGTCTTGGTTGACGTCGGAAATTTTGGCGACGAAGGCGCTGTCTACGACATTGTAAAGCGCCTGCACAAGCATGGACAGCGCCATCGGCAGCGCCATCGTAAACAGCAGCCGCCCGACCGGACGTACGCCCATTTTGTTTTCTTTCAATGAGTCCATATGATGCTTCGATTCTCCTGATTTTATTCTTAAACGGTATTATTATAGGAATAGTGTGGCGGAAAAGCAATAGGGAAAATCGAGAAAAGCGGGGATATTGCGGAGAAATATTTGGTGGAGAATACAAAAAAGTCCGCCGTCGGCTTGCAATGACATGGGGGAGTGCCTGTACGGGCACGCCGCGAATGCCGCGTGCTGCGCGGTCTGAAGATGTCAAAGCGTGCTGAAAAAATTTGTGTCGGAGAGTGGTCCCCAACACAAATTTTATGTATTGCAATTAAGGACTTTGTTATGAAATCGAAGGGAATTATACACCTTGTATCAGAGATTCCAGTCGGTCAAAGACGGCGCGCGCAGTATAAAAGGTCGTCTCATAACGCAGATACCGCGTTGTGTATTTGTCCCAAAGGAGCATGAGCTGCGCCGGGAAGTCCTCATCCGCCTCATAAAAGCGAAGCAGGACGGAGAACCACGGAAACAGCGGCAAAATACAGGCGTAGTCGCCCTTTTCCGCAGGGGTCGCGCCGAGGGACTCGCAGACCTTTCGCAGTTTGACGCACTTGCCCGCAAAGGGTGCGGCAACCTCCGGCGAAAGCGCCAGCTCGCCTTTGAGCGTTCCACCCCGCACGCTGTTCAGGCTTGCGTGGGCGCACCACTGCCCTGAGAGAATGGGGATGCCGTCGGGATTTGTCAGCATATCAAAGAAGGTCATCCCTGCGTGAAAGCCTGCGCTCTGCCATGTGCCGTTTTCCTGCACCTCGACGAGGGCGCTTATGCGGCTGATGCGGTGTAGGCGACCCAAAAACGGGAGATACAGATAGGTGTCATCCGCATTTAGGCGGAAGCGCGCCGCGATCTCGTCCATATCATAGCGCAGAAAGCCGCGCTGCGCCTGCAGGAGCTGCAAATCGTAATTGCTCATGTCACCGCTTCTTTCTGCTTTTCAGATACCGCTCCGCCTTGGCAAGCTGGGCGGAGGTGAGGGGCGCGTTACCTTGTTGGGGCTTTTCCCGTCTGTTCGTTGGTTTTTGCTGCTTTTGTGCTTTTTGCGGCTTGGGAGGCTGCCTTTTTTCTTGCTTTTGGGGCTGTGTCTGCACCGTTTCGCCCTTGCGCGGACGGATGAGGCAGCGCTTGTCAAAGCCGATCAGATCGGTGCGTCCTGCTTTTTCCAGTGCCTCATGGACAAGCGCGTAATTCTTCGGGTCACGGTACTGAATCAGGGCGCGCTGCATCGCCTTTTCGTGCGGGTCGGTCGGCACATAGACCGACTGCATCGTGCGCGGGTCTAAGCCCGTGTAGTACATGACGGTCGAGAGGGTCGAGGGCGTGGGATAAAAATCCTGCACCTGCTCGGGCATATAGCCGAGGTCGCGGACATATTCCGCAAGCGCGACTGCCTCCTTGAGCGTCGAGCCGGGGTGCGAGCTCATCAGATAAGGCACAAGATACTGCTTTTTGCCTAACCGTTCGTTCAGTTTTTCGTATTTATGGCAGAAGCGCTGATAGACCGCGTGGCGCGGCTTGCCCATATACTTTAAGACCTCGTCGGAGATATGCTCCGGCGCGACCTTGAGCTGTCCCGAGACATGGTACTCGACCAGTTCCCGTAAAAAGGTCGGATCGCTGTCTGCCAGCAGATAGTCAAAGCGGATGCCGCTGCGGATGAAGACCTTTTTGACCTTCGGCAAGCTGCGCAGCTCCCGCAGAAGGTTTACATAATCTTTGTGATCCGCGATCAGATTGCGGCAGGGGGTGGGGAAAAGACACTGGCGGTTCGGGCAGACGCCGTGCGTTTTCTGCTTTTCGCAGGCGGGCGCGCGGAAATTGGCGGTCGGACCGCCGACATCGTGGATATAGCCCTTGAAATCGGGGCGCTCGGTCATGCGTTTTGCCTCTGCGAGCAGGGATTCGTGGCTGCGCGTTTGGACGATGCGCCCCTGATGGAAGGTCAGGGCGCAGAAGGAACAGCCGCCGAAGCAGCCTCGGTTTGAGACTAAGCTGAACTGCACCTCCTTGATCGCGGGAACACCATCTTTGTAAGATGGGTGCGGCGCGTCCATATAGGGCAGGGCATAGACCGCGTCCATTTCCTCGGTGCTCAGGGGCTTTTGCGGCGGATTCTGCACAACGAAGTCCCGCCCGTAAGGCTCGATCAGGCGCTTGGCGGTATAGGGGTCGGTGTTTTGGTATTGGAGATAGAAACTCTCGGCATAGCGGTGCTTGCTCTCCTTCAGCTCGTCAAACGAGGGCAGGATGAGCGCGCCGTCAAGGTCGGGCGCGGTGGTGCGGTAGACCGTACCGTCGATGAAGGTCAGGTCGCACGCGGAAAGCCCGCTGTTTAACGCGTCCGCGACCTCGACGATGGCTTTCTCGCCCATGCCGTAGAGGACGAGATCTGCCTGCGCATCAAGCAGGATGGAGCGCTTGAGTTTGTCCGACCAGTAATCGTAATGCGCAAGGCGGCGCAGGCTTGCCTCGATGCCGCCGAGGATGATCGCGGCGTGCGGATTGGTCTGACGGATGAGGTTACAGTAGACCACGGCGGCATAGTCCGGGCGTTTCCCCGTCACGCCGCCGGGGGTGTAGGCGTCGGTCTTACGGCGGTGCTTGCCGACGGAGTAATGATTGACCATGGAATCCATATTGCCGCCGCTGACCAGAAAGCCGAGGCGGGGCGTACCGAATTCGTTGACGGAATCCGGGTTTTTCCAGTCGGGCTGAGAGAGAATCGCGACCTTATAGCCTGCGTTTTCCAGCACGCGGCTGATGATGGCGTGCCCAAAGGAGGGATGATCCACATAGGCGTCGCCGATGACATAGACGAAATCGGGCTGCGTCCAGCCGAGCGAGAGCATCTCCTTGCGGTTGATCGGAAGAAAGCCTGCCATTATTTGACCCCCGTCGAGCCGAAACCGCCCTCGCCGCGCACGGTGTCCGAGAGGGTTTCCGCCTCAATGAATTTTGCGGTCAGATACGGCGTTAAGATCATCTGCGCAATGCGCTCGCCGTGCTCGATGGTTTGCGGGACGGCACCGTGGTTGTGCAGCGGGACGAAAAACTCGCCGCGATAGTCCGAGTCGATCACGCCGACCTTATTTGCGGGCGCTAAATTGCGCTTGGTCGCAAGTCCGCTGCGGGCAAAGACCAATCCGGCGTAGCCCTCCGGAATTTCCATCGAGATGCCGATGGAGATGAGCTTTGTCTCGCCCGGCTGAAGGGTGACAGGTTCGTCTAAGCAGGCGCACAGGTCTGCGCCTGCGGAAAACGCCGTGCCGTAGACCGGCAGACGGGCGTTGGGGGATAATTTTTTTACTTTGACTTCTTGCATGGTTGCCTCCGGGTGGTGGTATTTCTTTTCTGATCGTTGTGACTGCCTGCACCGGTGCGCCGGGGTCGTCGCGCCCTACAGAGCGTTGTTACGACAATGCGCGGTCGAATAAATCGTTGAGGCAGGCGCGGTATTTTTCGGGCGCGCGGGGGAAGCTCTTGCCGTGTGTTGCGTTCGGCGCGAGCAGGAGAATCTTGTCCTTGCTTTGACACGCCTCATATGCCTCGACGGACATTCTGCACGGGACGAAGGTATCCGCCTCGCCGTGGGCAAAGAAGATGGGGAGCGTCATATGGCGCATCGCCTCGACGGTCGAATACTCCCGCAGACCGAAGCCTGCAAACAGCCTTGTCTGCATGCCGATGAGCGGGACAATCAGCTTGGCGGGCAGGTGCATCGAGCGCACGACCGAGGCGATGATATCGTGCGGCGTCGTGAAGCCGCAGTCTGCGATTACGCCGCGCACATTTTCATCAAACGGCTCGCCGCACGCCATTAAAACGGTCGTTGCGCCCATCGAAAGTCCGGCAAGCACAATGGGCAGCTCCTGTCCGAAGTGCGCTGCGTGCCATTTTGTCCACGAATGCACGTCGTGCCGCTCACGGATGCCAAAGGTCATATAACGCCCCTCGCTCCTGCCCTGCGCCCGCTGATGCACGAGAAGAAGATTCAGATTTCTGTCGTAATACTCTTGAATCGCATAGCCGAAATCGGTTACGGTCGAGCCGTACCAGCCGTGAAAGAGCATCAGCGTTCCGCGCGCGTGCGGATGGACGATCAGCTCCGCGCGCAGATGCAGGCCGTCAAACGAGGGAATCTCCACTGTCTCGGGCTGCTGCGCTTCGATCCAGTCGCGTCCTTTGAGAATTTGTTCCTTGCATTCCCGATAGTCCGGACGGTCAAGGGTCTTATTCAGATCGGCGGTCACGCTGCGGTAACAGCGGCAGGCAAGGCGCATACAGATATAGGAGAGAACGAAGATCAGCACGGCAAGACCGAGCAGGCACAGCGCGACGATGCCCCATGCGCTCATTGCGTTTTCCTCCGCGCGGAAAGACGGTTCAGATAGGGGAAAACGAGCGGCCAAACCAAGGCGGCAAAGAGGACAACCGCAAAATAGCGGATGGCGTTCGTGCCGAGCCATGTAAATCCCATTGCGGAGAAGAGAAGCTTCAAACCCTCCTTGATTGCGAGCAGACCGATCAGACCGCCGATAACCTTTAAGATCTGCACCCACCAAACGGCTTTTTCCTCAAAACGGATAAAGCGGCGCTCGAGCGGGTAGGCTACGCAAAAGCCGAGCAGCGCGCCGAGCAGGGAATAGCTGTTTTTCTGCCCTTCGCGGAGATTCTTCAGCGCCTCCGCTCCCTGCGCGGGAGCTGCCCAAAGATTCGCGTAAAGCACAAAGGCAAACGAGAGCGCGACCATGACGCCGAGCAGTGCTGCCATATATTTTGGGTTTTCAGCCGCTTTGCGGACGATGGGATAAAAGACAAATACTAAAAAAACGCCAATTGCCAGCGAGACACCGACATCGAGCGGGGTGTGTACGCCGAGATACATTCGGGAAAACGACGTCAGCAGCAGCACCGCAACACACACTACGCGCAGCCATGTGCGTTTGCTCCAGCGGGCGATGCCGCCGAGGGTACCCGTGACATTCTGCGTGTGTCCCGAGGGGAAGGAATACCCTGTCGCCCCGCTGAGAGCGCTGTTGACGGGCTTGAAATCAGGATCCTTGACCCACGGGCGCGGGATACGGCACAGAAGCTTGAGAAACTGGTTGAGGATCGTGCCGAAAAAGCCGACAAAGAGCAAATAATAGCCTTCACGCTTATCCACGCACCAAAACACCGCAAGTGCGAGAACGATGAACATAAGCTCCTCACCGAAAAAGGTGAAAAACTGCATGACAGCGTCCAAAAACGGATTGCGAATGGATTCGAGCCAATATAATACGGACAAAGCCGCCGCCTCCTTCACTTTTACGTTTCTGCCCTTAGTATAGCACAGCGCGCGAAGTTTGAAAAGAGGAAATGCAGATGCACACCCTCCTTCTATCAGCAAAACCGCTTCCAAAACTTGGAACTCCTTCGTTTTTTTCAGTCTCACATCATTGTACAACCTGCAACCGGGATGAAACGGGAGGAACTTTTTTCTTGTATCTGCGTCAAAAGAATATTATACTGAAATCAAAGAAATGCAAAAGGAGGCATTGCGATGCGGGGAAAGAACAAATGTAAGCTTCTGAAGCAGATCCGGCAGAAAATTGCGGATGAGAATGACATTCCTTTCGTAACGCAGGAGTGCGGCTATCGCGGAGACTGCAGCGGTACCTGCCCGAAGTGCGAGCAGGAGCTGCGCTATTTGGAGCAGCAGCTTGCACGGAGGCAGACATTGGGCAAACGGGTCACGGTGACGGCCCTTGCGGCGGGACTGCTCGCGTCTCTGACGGGATGCCCCGCGCCGGAGACGCCGGAGGCATCGTCTGAGAGCACTGCGCTGGTGACAGAAAACACCCGACAGACAGATGAGGATATCTATCAGGTCGTCGGGATCGTGCCGATGACGGAGGAAGTTACCGAGCTTGAGGGCGAACTAACGGAGCCGAGTACGGATGCAGAGCTTCCGACAGAGACGGAGGAACCGATTGAACTGGCGGGCGATGTCGTCTATGTTCCGGAGGAGACAGACGAACCTGTCGGCACAATTGCCGATGCGTCGGAGGAAACGGATGACTGAACCGCTGTTTCCGCTTCTGCGTATTGCCCGCTTGCGGATGGAACTCGACGGAGAGGGCGTGACGAGCCTGATTGCGGGCGCGGGTTGCCCGCTTGCGTGCAAGTGGTGCCTCAATGCCGCCGTATTGCAACAGCCCCCGACGCCTGTTTCGGCGCGGGAGCTGTTTGAACGGGTCAAGATCGACGACCTCTATTTCCGTGCGACTGGTGGCGGCGTGACCTTCGGGGGCGGCGAGAGTCTGCTGCATACGGCATTCATCAAAGCCTTTCGGGAGGTCTGCGGCGATGCGTGGCGCATCTACGCCGAAACCTCGCTCCATGTTTCGCCCGCGCTTGTTAAAACGGCGGCGAAGACGGTGGATGGCTTCATTATTGATATTAAGGATATGAATCCTGAAATCTATCACCGCTATACGGGCGGGGACGCGCAGCTTGTGCAGGAGAATCTGCGCTGTCTGCTGAACGAAGTCGGTGCGGCGCGGCTGCTTGTGCGTGTGCCGCTGATTCCGGAATTCAACACGCAGCAGGACTGCGACGAGAGTGAACGCCTGCTCCGTCAACTGGGCGTCACCCGTATCGAACGGTTTTCCTACATCCGCCGCGAAAGCTAAGGAAGCTCTTGCGATTTTATCCGCGTTTTCCTATGAAACGCAGATTGCCTTGCGGAGGGTTGCGATTGCGTTCTTTTCAAGGCGCGAGACTTGCGCCTGCGAGATGCCGACCTCACTTGCAACCTCCATCTGGGTTTTTCCGTCAAAGAAGCGCAGTGCTAAAATGCGCTTTTCCCGTGCGCCGAGGGTTGAGATTGCCTCGCGAAGAGCGATACGCTCCATCCAGCGTTCGTCCGTGTTCTTCGTGTCACGCACCTGATCCATTACGGTCAGCGGGTCGCCGCCGTCGGAATAAACCGGTTCGTAAAGCGATACGGGCGCGGAAATTGCGTCCATTGCCGCAGTGACGGTTTCCAGCGGCAGCTCTAACTTTTTTGCGATTTCCTCAAGCGTCGGCTCGCGGGAGCTCTCCGACATCAGCGCCTCCTTACACTGCAGGACACGGTAAGCGGTATCACGCACGCTCCTTGAGACGCGGATGGCGCTGTAATCGCGCAGATAGCGCTTGACCTCGCCCTCGATCATCGGGACGCCGTAGGTGCTGAAACGCACGTTCAGGTCGGTGTTGAAATTGGCGATTGCCTTCAAAAGCCCCACGCACCCGACCTGAAACAGATCGTCGGGGTTTTCGCCCCGCCCGAGGAACTTCTGAATGACCGACAGCACCAGCCGCAGGTTTCCCTCGATGAGCTGCTGCCGCGCGTTTTCGTCGCCCTCGCGCGTCAGCTTCAAAAGCCGCACCATTTCGTCGTTTTTCAGCGTTTTCAGCCGCGCGGTGTTGACGCCGCAGATCTCGACCTTTCCCTGCATATCTGTCCTCCGTTTTCTTGGGAAGCCCTGAAACGATCTGCTGCGGCGCTTGGCGGAGCTTTTGTCCCGATCATCGGTTTGAAAACCTTGGGAGCCTCTGAACAAATCAGCTGCGGCGCTCTGTGGATTTGTTCAGAGCTTTCCCTGAAATACAAAGGCTCTCATACCTCGATTTGAGACAAAATCTCTCGTTAGCTGCTCGTGCGGATTGGTTCGGGGATTCCCGTAATATGGACAGTATTTCCCAAGGGAAGGATTTCATTCCGAAAACCGCGGCATAAAAAAAGCGCTGCCCGCCTTGGGCAGCGCTCCAGCGTGTCGAAAAACTCTCCGACGTGTCATTGCGAGGAGCGCAGCGACGTGGCAATCCAATAAGAAAAGTTCCGTATTCGCCGGAAATGATGTAAAGAACGAAACAAATCCGCACGCCAACGGCTGCGCAGCCACGACCCCTGCGGGGTCTCGCAATGACAAAACTATAGTTTTTTGACAGTCTGAGCGCTGCCCGCCTCGGGCAGCTCTTTTTGGGTTCTTTATTGCATGAGTTTCTGCAGATTGCCGTAGATCTCGTATACGAGCATTTGCAGTTTGGTCGTGCTAAGAGAAAACAGATCGGTAGGCGCCTCGGAGAGCGGCTCTACGCCACTTGACGGGGAAATAAGCATTGTAACGTAAAGCACATCACCGTCAACGGGAATCTCGGCAAAAACTTCTGCGCCGCCGTCCTTCGGCCGGGCATAACGGATTGAGAAAAGGGAAACATCCTCACTGCTGAACGTGAGCACACCCTCGGGGTCGTTGCATTCAAGCGTGATAGCATCGCCATCTGCCTCAAATGTAAAACGCGGACCTTTCGCTGTGGGCTCACACGCGGCAGCCGCAATCGTTTCGCTGTCAGAGAGCAACACAAGCTCGTGCCACGGATTGTCTTCACCCTTCAGAAGAATGGTGAAGGTGCGCTGATTGTCTTCGCGGGAAAAATGGAAAGCAACGACACGGTTGTCGTCATTCACTCCAATCCGAATTTCAAGGCCGGCATCCGCAAGCTCCTCAAAAATCTCGTCGGAATCGGAGGAGAAATCGCCGGTCAGGAACTTTGTGCCGTAAGTCATGGCAACGGCTTGCTCCTGAAAGGCGCGATACAGATCGCCTGCGGCGTTCCAGTCGAGTGTGACGCGGTAAACCGTAAGCTCCGGCATTCCCGCGATCTGCTCTTTCACCTCGGTTACCTGATAGGAATCCTTCAGCGCTTTGTATTCTTTGGAGTGCTTCTGAATGAAATCCTCCCATTGAAACTCGGCAAAAAGATCCAAGGAGATATCGGCGACATCGTCCTCGTCAAGCTCCATCAGCTCGCCCAACGGGGAATCAAGCAGCTTTTTGCCGAAATCCTTTGTCGGAATGCTGTAGGTGTTCTCGAAAAGCGCGGGGATAGAAAAGGCAAGTTTTTCCTCGTCACCGTAGAAGCTGAGATTGAGATCGGGCATGGTGTCGGGAGCGGACAGCGCGATCTCGCCGCTTTGACGCTTCGCAACCTTGTCCTGCTCCAGCTCTACCGTGCAGGCGAAGGACTCATCGCCGATTTCGCCCGACAGCTCGATGCCTAAGAAATACTGTCGGGAATCGATGATTTTATTGACGGACTTTGAGACAGCCTTCAGATTGTCGCAGTTGTCAAAAAGGTCGAGGAAATCCTCATAGGTATTTTCGAAGGCATTTGCAAGCTTATGTTCCGGCGTGTTCAGGACGAATGCATAGACCAAACCGCCTGCGAGCAACGCGATTACCAACACTGCCGCGATCAACGAGAAAATCAGACGCTTGTGGCTGCGCTTCGGCTTTGCGGGCGTTTCCTCCGCAAAGAAGAGATCCTCCGCTGCGGGTGTCTCCTCGGAGGCGGGTGTTTCGCCGGGAACAGAAGCTGTTTCGGGAACGGGCGGGATGACAGCCGAAGGCGCTTCCGACATAGGCGATTCTTGGACAGGAACGGGGACGGGATCGGGCTGTGTCGGAGCTTCAGCCTTTGCGCCGCATTGAGGGCAAAATAGACCGCCCTCGGGAATTGCAGTACCGCAATGACCGCAATACATACGCTCTCACTCCTTTTCTGATATAATAGGAACGAACGGTGTTCTACCCATAGTATATCATATAGGGTATCATTATGCAAGAAAGATTTCCGATACGGATACGGGAATCCCTAAGGGGCGCAAAAAGTCGCCGACGGCTGAGTAAGCACTGATTCAACGGGCTGCCGAAGCCCGGTGAATCAGTGCTTACTAAGGAACCTCTGAACAAATCAGCGGCGGCGGACAGCGGGTCTTTTGTCCCAACTTTTCGGTTTGAAAATCTTGAAATACACAAAGTATTCCTGCGATTCTCGTGCGAGCAGGAGCAGATCGCCGCTGTCAATGCCGGGGAAAAGACCCCTGAGCAGACCCGTCTGCACTTGCCTGCACGCGGGCGATGGCTCGTTGGACGGACAGTCCTTCCGCACGGGCGGCTGCTCTCTTTGCGGTTCGCACTTTTCTGCGTGGGGTTCTTCCCGCTTCGGCGCGGCCTCCCTCTCGGGCGGAACAGGCGCAGGCCTTGCTTCCTGCACGGTCTGCCTACGGTACTGTCCGTTTGCATTTGGCATATAACGATGATACACGGCTCAACCTCCCCGTTTTCCGAACAGCCCGCCGTAGTTTTGCAGCGCCGCGCCCGCCAATTGGGAGAGCCGTGCGATCTGCGCCGCGCGGTCGATCTTTGCACGGCGCTCGGGCGCAAGATAAGGCTTCAGAGCGGTAAGCAGCGCCTCCTGACGGCTGTCCGTTTGCTGCAGCTGCTGCAAGATGCCGACAATGGCCTGCATCGTTCCCATATCAATGGGCGGCACGGCGGTCTGTGATTCCGTCTGCTGCGTTTGCGCGCCAAAGGACTGCGCAAGCGACATGATTTGCGCCATGCTGTCGGGATCGTTCAGTATTTGCTGCAGCTTTTCCTCCAGACCCTCCGTGCCGATCACCTACTTCCCGTTCAGCTTTTTCAGAAGCGCCTCCGCCTCCGCCGTCTGTACGAGCGGCTTCAGCGCCTCCTGTGCGCCTGCAAGATTTCCTTTGCGATATTCGGCAGCTGCTTGCTGCATCCCTTTGCCGCCGTCGCGGTTAAGAAGGGCGATGAGCTGCCTGCCCTCGGGTGAGGAGAGAATCTGCCGAACCTGTTCGGCGGAGAATTGCGGATTTTTCTGTGAATCTTGCTTCATAGCGATTGCCTCCCTCTTGACGATCTGCTATAATATACAGTATGCAAGCATCTTGGAAAGGGTGACGCTATGAAGCTGCTGCTGCTGTCCGATTCGCATCGTGAGACAGAATATATGCTCCTTGCGATCAGAAAAGAACGTCCGAACGCGGTCGTCCATCTCGGAGATCACGCCGACGACGCCGATGCAATTGCGCAGGAGTTCCCGCTTCTTCCGCTGTGCCGCATACGCGGCAACTGCGATTATTTTGACGACAGGACGCCGGAGCAGGCGCTTTTGCGGTGGGAGGACGTGAAAATTTTTGCTGTCCACGGGCATCGCTTCGGCGTCAAGAGCGGACTTTTGCGCCTGACCTACGCTGCACGCGAGAAGGAAGCACAGGTTGCTCTGTTCGGGCATACGCACTGCGCTTATTGCGAGGAGTTGGGCGGACTTTGGCTGCTCAATCCCGGCGCCTGCGGCGGCAGCCGTCCGACCTACGGCGTCGTTGAGATCAAAAACGGCACGGCGGCTTGTTATGTGAAAGAACTTTTTACGGAGGAAGACTTATGATTTTAGCGGTAGATATAGGCAATACCAACATTGTCCTCGGCTGTATTGAGAACGACGAGATCCTCTTTGAGGCGCGCATGGCGACCGACCTCATCAAAACCTCAGACCAATACTGCGCGGAGCTGAAAACCATGCTCAGCCTGTTCGACGTCACGCCGGACAAAATCGACGGGAGCATCGTATCGTCGGTCGTGCCGCCCGTGATGAACTCTCTCAAGACCGCCATCCGCAAGCTGACGTGCAAGCCCTGCCTCATTGTCGGCCCCGGGATCAAGACGGGCTTGAATATCCGTATGGACAACCCGACCGAAATCGGCAGCGACCTGATTGTCGCGGCGGTCGCCGCCATCGCGGAATACGGCGCGCCGCTGCTGCTCGTCGATATGGGAACGGCAACAACGATCACCGCCATTGATGACAGCGGCGCGTTTGTCGGCGGCTGTATCTGCCCCGGCGTCAAAATCTCTATGGAGGCACTGACCGGCCGCACGGCGCAGCTCCCGGGCATCAGCCTTGACCGCCCGCAGCGTGCAATCGGGAAAAATACCCGTGACTCGATGCGCAGCGGCATTATGTTCGGAGCGGCGGGAATGCTCGACGGTCTGCTTGACCGCATGGAGGAGGAGCTTGGCACCCCCGTGAAGGTCGTTGCCACAGGCGGCATTGCGAAATTTGTGATCCCGCTGTGCCGCCGCGAGGTGATCTACGACCGCAGCCTGATGCTCAAGGGTCTGCGCCTGCTCTATCACAAGAACGTTAAATAACGGCGAGGAACGCGGCAAGAAAAATGAAAAAGCTGATGCCGATGCAGAGCGTTACGACACTTTCGATAAAGGCGGCAATGCTGCCGAAGCGTCTGCGGCGCGGCTTCTTCGGCAGGACGGTTTCGCGCGGAAGATAGGGAACTAAGTCGATCATGTTGTTCATATTGACGGCTCCTTTCGTTTGTTGTTTGCATTGTAGCAAAAGAAGTGTCCAATAAATCGGACTTTGGAGGAAAAATTATGAAAGAATTTGAATTTCCGTCAAAGGGCGGCGGGAATATTCACGCCTACCGCTGGGAGCCGCAGGGCGCGCCCGTTGCGGTGGTGCAGATCGTCCACGGCATTGCGGAGCATATGCTTCGCTACGATGATTTCGCGCGTTATCTGAATGCAAAAGGGCTTTTGGTTGTCGGCGAGGATCATATGGGACACGGACATTCTGTCGGAGACGGTACGCCGCTCTATTTTGAGGGCGGCTGGGAAAACGCGGTAGACGATTCGTATGCGCTCCTGTGCCGTACCCGTGCGGAATTCCCAAAACTCCCGTATTTCATTTTCGGTCACAGCATGGGTTCGTTCCTTACGCGAACGCTCCTGTTTCGCTATCCGAACGCGGGACTGCGCGGCGCGGTTATCTGCGGCACGGGCTGGCAGCCCGCGCCCGTCCTGTGCGCGGGCAGAGCGCTGTGCGCGTTGGAAAAGTGCCGCGTCGGTGCAAAAGGACACAGCAAGCTGCTGAACAAGCTGATTTTCGGCGCGTATAACGCCAAGTTCAAGGACGCCGAAACGCCGAACGACTGGATCTGCACAAAGCGCGAGGTTGTGGATCGCTACAATGCCGACCCGCTCTGCGGCGGCAAGGCGACAGTCGGCCTGTCACAGGATATGCTCGGCGGTATCGCCTTGATTCAGAAAAAATCCAACCTTCGCGCCATGCCGCAAAAACTGCCCGTGTTCTTTATTGCGGGCAAAAATGACCCTGTCGGCAGCATGGGCAAGGGCGTGGAGAGGACTGCAAGGGAGTTCCGCAAAAGTGGAATGCAGAATGTTACGCTGCAGCTCTATG
This sequence comes from Clostridiales bacterium, assembly GCA_004556205.1. GTDB lineage: Bacteria > Bacillota > Clostridia > Oscillospirales > Oscillospiraceae > JAZOXB01. The sequence goes on from SFIL01000022.1 coordinate 23,432, forward strand.
AGGGCAGACACGAGATCCTAAACGAGGATATTCATAACACCGTCTATGCGGATGTATGGAGCTTCCTCGAAAAATTACTCTAATTTGTTACTTTTTTGTAATTATTTTTATCGAAGCGACTCGTAAAATGTCACAAAGACCTTGACGAATGTCGGATTCTCTGTTAGAATAAACTTGACATAATTCCGACAGGAGTGAAATTATGAGACGATTCCTATGCAGCCTCCTGCTGATTGCATGCTTGCTCGCAGGACTCATACAGCCGGTATTCGGCACGGAGAGCGAGATATCCGCCACCGAAACGACTGCGCCGCAGTCGGAATCGACCGAAGCGACGCAGACAGCGCCGGAGACCGAGATGCAGTCGGAGCCGACCGAAGCAACGGAAGCAATGCAAAATTCCGAAGCGCAGCCCGCCGAGACGGAGCAGAATTCTACGCGTGCACCGCAGCGGTTTACGACGAGCGCGGAGGGTATCGCCTTTGTCAATGAGATGATGGGCGGCAGCTACGGCGGTACTTATCAGCTTTCCAATGCCGAACAGACGGTCAACAGCTTCATCTCCGCCTATGCGCTTTCCCTCAACCAACAGCAGTTCGATGCCTTGGTCGATCTCGTGATGGCTTACGGCAGCACGATTCTGACCTCAGGCTATCGCGTGGAGCGCGTTATCGGCGGTGGGAACTATACCGAGGTGGAGCTTGCAAACGCTTTCTGCGCATGGGTCAAGGGAGCGGACGGAAACTTTTCGCAGCAGCGTCTGAACCGCCGCCTGCGCGAGATCAAGCTGTTCCTCTACGGCAGCTATTCAGGTGCCTGCTATGCAGGCTTCCGCTATGTGGTCTTTTACCCCAACGGCGGCACGTTGGACGATAACACCGTCCTGTGCTACCCCTATGGCGGTACTTATTCCAACCTTCCGACGGCCAGCCGCAGCGGAAAGTATTTTGCGGGCTGGTACACAGCATCAAGCGGCGGGACGCATCTGTGCAACTCTGACGCGGTTTCACAGAACAATACGGTCTATGCTCATTGGTCGGATAGCGCGGTAGAGAAGCCGAACGAGGCACGCGGGGATGATCCGACGCCGCCTGAGCCGCTGCCCACGCCGCCCGTGCTGAAGACCAGTGAAGCGGGCGTACAGTTTATCAAGGAACACGAAGGCTTTGTAAAATATGCTATCTGGGACTACAGCCAATACAGCATCGGCTACGGTTCGCGCTGCGACCCTGCAGATTATCCCGACGGTATCACTGAGGAGGAGGCGGACTATCTCCTGCGTGTTATGCTGGCGGATTTCGAGAAGGTTGTAGATAATTTGCTCAAAAAATCCACCGTTCAGCACACACAGGCACAGTATGACGCCATCATCAGCTTTACCTACAACCTCGGACAGCAGTGGATGAGCGAAAAATACACGATCTATCAGTATGTCCTCTACGGCGGCTATGACGAGATGAGCTTTGTCAACACCATCGGAAGCTGGTGCAGGGCGGGCGGCAGTGTCGTGGCAGGTCTTTCCCGCCGCCGCATGGACGAAGCAAATCTCTACCTCAACGGCGACTATACACAGGGTACGAAAAAGTACCTCTGCATCAGCTTCAACGGCTCGAAGGGCGAGCCGGAATATGCCTTCCGTTACTATAAGACGGGCGAGGCGCTCGGCACACTCCCGACGGCAAAGCGCGATGGCTACAAGCTCCTCGGCTGGTATGATAAGCTTGAGGGCGGCAAACAATATACCGTGCAGACCCTTGCACCCTCCTACGGCACTTATACACTTTATGCGCAGTGGGTGGAGCACAGCGGTTCACCCTCCCGTTTTACGGACGTATCCGAAAATGCGTGGTATTACGAATGGGTCATGCGGGCGGCGGAGCTGAACCTGTTTGGAGGCGTGAGCGCAACGGAATTCGCGCCGGAAAGCCCCATGACCCGCGCTATGATTGCAACGGTGCTGTACCGCATGGCGGGCAGTCCGGCGGTAAGCACGCGCGCGCCGTTTACCGATGTGCCTGCGGATCAATGGTATTCAGACGCGATTGCTTGGGCGTATGCCTGCGGTATTGTCAATGGCACCACGGAGACGGAGTACGGGCTGTCGGAGAACGTTACCCGCGAGCAGCTTGCTACGATGCTCTACCGGTACGCAGTGTTCCACGGCTATAATGTCTCGTCGCTTGCGCAGCTTTCGGCGTTTGCGGATGCGCCATCCGTTGCGGAATACGCGAAAACGCCGATGCAGTGGGCGGTTGCAAACAACATCATCGGCGGCGACAACGGGAAACTCCTTCCCAACGGCAGCGCCACGCGTGCGCAGTGCGCGAAAATGATCTCGGTCTTTTTTGACGCCTTTGTCGCAGCAGGATAAAAACGCAGAAAACGCTCCGGCCTTGTCAGAGCGTTTTCTTTTTTCAAAATAATTTTTTTATAAAAGTCCGATTTATTGGACACTGATTGTGGTATATTCCAGGCAGAAACGACGAAAGGAAGTCAGAGTATGCGTTGGAATATCGAATCGGTCAGAGGTCATTATGAGGTCTACGCCGCAGACGGAAGCTTCCTGTTTTCCGCCGATACGAAGGCAGAGGCTATGGAGGAGTTGAGCGCTTGGGAGGAAGAACTTATCGCCTGACGCTTGCCTATGACGGTACGCGCTATCGTGGTTGGCAGCGGCTGCCAAACGGTGGGCTGACCGTGCAGGGGAGCGTGGAACGGGCGCTGTCCGAGCTGTTCGGGCAGGAGATTTTGGTCAGCGGCAGCGGACGGACGGACGCGGGCGTTCACGCCGAGATGCAGGTGGTATCCTTCTCTGCGCCCGAGCGTTCGACTGACACGGTGCTTTTGCAGCTACGCAGGAGACTTCCCGAGGATATCGGCGCTCTCTCCCTCGAATACGCGGCGGATCGCTTCCATGCCCGTCTCTGCGCGACGGAAAAGACTTATGTTTACAGGGTTTGGAACAGTGCTGCGCCCGATGTGTTCGAGCGGCGCTTTCGGGTGCAGGTTCCGCAGAAGCTCGAGCTTGCGGCGATGCGCGAGGCGGCTTCACAAATGACGGGGACGCACGATTTTCTTGCCTTCTGCGCGAACAAGCAGTTCAAAAAATCCTCTGTCCGCACGCTGAAGCGTTTGGATATCGAGACGGACGGTGCGGAGATACGCTTTGTGCTGACGGCGGACGGCTTTTTATATCACATGGCGCGGATTCTCGTCGGCACATTGCTCGAAATCGGCATGGGAAAGCGCGAGCCGGAGACGGTCGCGGCGATCTTCGCCTCCCGCCGCCGCGAAGCCGCAGGCGAGACTGCGCCTGCGAAAGGACTCTGCCTGAAAGAGGTGCGTTACGATTGAACATTCAGATCTTCGGAAAAAGCAAATGCTTCGACACAAAGAAGGCGGAGCGGTATTTTAAGGAGCGCCGTATCAAGGTGCAGAATATCGACCTTTTGCGCTACGGAATGTCAAACGGCGAGTTTGAAAGCGTTCTGCGCGCGGTCGGCGGCATTGACAAGCTGATCGACTGGGAGAAGAAATCGCCCGAGATTGACCTGCTGCGCTATACGGACGACCGTCTTGCCAAGGAGGACAAGGTGTTTGAGCATCCCGAGCTGATGAAAACGCCGGTCGTCCGCAACGGCAAAAAAGCAACCGTGGGCTATTGCCCCGAGGTTTGGAAAAAATGGGAGGAAGAGGGATGAAAAAGGTCTTTATTGCCTGCTTGATTAAGAATATCCTGTTTGCCGTCGCCTGCGTGATGGCAGTTGTGTCGGTTATGATCAAATCCGTGCCGGTGGCGGCAGGACTGCTTTACGGTGCGGCAGGTGTTCTTGTTTTGGGCGTGATCGTCAGCGTGATCTTTTACCGCTGCCCGTACTGCGGGCGTGCGCTTGCCAAGGGTGCGAGAACGCCCGCAACCTGCCCGCACTGCGGGGAGGCACTCAGATAATGGAACGGAAGATCAAGCTCCCGCCGAAGCCGCGCAGTCTGCTCCTGCGTCTTGCCTCGGCGGGCTTTGCGGCTTATGCGGTCGGCGGGTGCGTGCGGGACAGCCTGCTCGGACTTGTCCCGCAGGACTGGGATATTTGCACGAGCGCAAAGCCGGAGGAGCTTTTACAATGCTTCGCCGGCGAGCGGACGATTCTGACCGGTGTGCGCTATGGGACGGTGACGGTTCTGCTGGAGGAAGAGCCGTTTGAGGTGACGACGTTTCGGGCCGACCTCGGTTATTCAGACAGCCGCCATCCCGATGGCGTACGGTTTTTAAGCTCTCTGCGCGGGGATCTCGCGCGGCGGGATTTTACCGTCAATGCGATGGCGGCGGATGCAGAGGGAACGGTCATTGACTGCTTCGGCGGCGCGGAGGACTTGCAAAACGGCTTGATCCGCTGCGTCGGGACGCCGCAGGAGCGCTTTGCGGAGGATGCCCTGCGCATCCTGCGGGCGCTCCGCTTTGCCGCGAAGCTCGGCTTTTCTATAGAGGAAAACACTGCCGCCGCTATTCACGCGCTGAAGGAGCGTCTGCGCTCCGTCGCGCCCGAACGTCTGCGCAAGGAACTGAAGGGGCTGCTTTGCGGCAGGGATGCGGCGGCGGTGATGAACGAATTTTCCGATGTACTATGCGTGATTTTGCCGGAACTTGCGCCATGTATCGGCTTCTTGCAGTTCAATCCGCATCATGCCTTTGACGTGTGGCAGCACACGCTTTGCGCCCTGCAAAGGGCGGAACCGGAGGAGGCGCTTCGCCTTGCCGTCCTGCTGCACGATATCGGAAAACCGTCCGTCTTCTCCTTCGATAAAAACCTGGTCGGGCATTTTTACGGACACGCAGCGGTCAGCGCCGCAATGAGCGAGAAGCTCCTGCGCCGACTGCACTATGACAATGCAACGACGAAGCTTGTCACGACGCTTGTGCGTGAGCATGATCTCTTTTTGGAGGCGACGGACGAGCGGCGGATGCGGCGGCTGCTCGCGCGTCACGGCGAGGAGACGGTGCGCCTGCTGCTGCGCTTGCGCCGCGCGGACAGGCTCGGAAAAGGCAAGGGCGGTGAGGAGGAAATTGAACACGCCACGGCAGAGGCGGAAGCTTTGCTTACGCGCATCCTCCGCGAGGAGCAGTGCCTCTCTCTGCGCACCCTCGCGATCGGCGGCGACGATTTAATTGCTATGGGTGTGCCGCGCGGCAGGCAGATCGGTGCGCTGCTGCAGCGGCTTCTGAACGCGGTACTCGATGGAAAACTCGCGAACGAACGGGAACGCCTTGTGAGTTATGCACAAACTTTGCTTTCAAACGAGGAAAATGATTGACAGAATCGCTGAAACCATGTAAAATATACCTTTAGAAGATATTTTAAGGGGGATCATCATGGGTAATTCTGTTATCAGAGGCAACCTCTGCTACAGCCACGACCGCGATACCGTTATCATCCGACCGAATACCTATCTTGTCTGCGAGGATGGTGTGTGCGCGGGCATTTTTGACACCCTGCCGGAACGCTATGCTGCCCTTCCGCTGACTGATTTCGGTGATCGGCTTGTTCTCCCGGGGCTGATTGACTTGCACGTTCACGCGCCGCAATTCGCCTTCCGCGGACTGGGCATGGATATGGAGCTGCTGGATTGGCTCAATACTTATACCTTTCCGGAGGAGTCCAAATATGCGCAGCTCGACTACGCCGACCGCGCTTACAGTCAGTTCGTTTCACATCTGCGCCGCAGTGCGACCACCCGTGCCGTCTGCTTTGCGACCATCCACACGCCCGCAACCGAGCTGCTGATGGAAAAAATGGAGGACAGCGGGCTGATTTCGTACATCGGCAAGGTCAATATGGACCGAAACAGTCCCGATTATCTGCGGGAGGATAGCGCGGAAGCGTCTTTAGAGGCGACGGAACAATGGATCTGCGCGACAAATTCCCGCTTCGCGCGGACAAAACCGATCCTGACGCCGCGCTTTATTCCCTCGTGCAGCGACGCGCTCCTGAACGGACTACGCGCCTTAGCGGAAAAGTATCATCTTCCCGTACAGAGCCATCTTTCCGAAAATTTCGGAGAGATTGAATGGGTCAAGGAGCTTTGTCCGGACGCAAAATTCTACGGCGACGCTTATAACCGTTTCGGTCTGTTCGGCGGTGATCAGCCGTGTATTATGGCGCACTGTGTCCATTCGTCGGACGAGGAATTGGAGCTGATGAAGAAAAACGGTGTGTTTATTGCGCATTCGCCGCTGTCAAATACCAATCTTGCTTCTGGCGTTGCGCCGGTTTCCAAGTATTTGGAGTATGGCTTGAATGTTGCGCTTGCCTCAGATGTCGCAGGCGGCGATACGGAGAATATGTTCCAAGTGATGGCGGGGGCGATCCGTGCGTCGAAGCTCCGTTGGCGTATGCTCGATCAGAAGGTCAAGCCGCTTACGGTCGATCAGGCATTCTATCTTGCCACCCTCGGCGGCGGCAGCTTCTTCGGCAAAGTCGGCAGCTTTGAGGACGGCTATGCGTTTGACGCCGTCGTGCTGGACGATTCTGCGCTGGATCATCCACAGGAGCTGACACTCCGCGCACGGTTGGAACGCTGCATCTATCTGGCGGATGAGCGCCATATCGCGGCTAAATTCGTCGCGGGCAGACGCCTTTTCTGAGAAAACTCCTACGGATTTATTCAGAGTTTCCTAAAATAACTGCTTTTACGCCGCGGTGGGCTTTTCCACCGCGGCGTTTTTTCAAAAATCAGAAAATAACGCTTGACAAATTAGAAAAGATGTATTAGTATGTTAATACAATAATACATCAAGGGGGTGTGAATCTTGCCGTGGGAACTGCAAAATAACCGTCAGATTTGGCTGCAGCTTGCTGAGGTTCTGACACGGCGCATTGTCTCGGGACAATATCCCGCAGGAATTCGTATCCCATCCGTGCGCGATCTTGCGGCGGAAGCGGGCGTCAATCCGAACACAATGCAGCGGGCGCTTGCTGCAATGGAGGAGCAGGGCCTTGTCTCGGCACAGCGTAACACGGGACGCTTCGTCACGGAGGACGAGGAGTTGATTACTGCAACGAGAAAACAGCTTGCGGAGGAGGAGCTTTCCGCCTTCTGCGAGAAAATGCGGCAGCTCGGCTTCAGCGCAGAGGAAACTGCGCAGCTTCTAAAAACAAAGGGGGAAACAACATGAACGAATTAGTTGAATGCGTCGGCGTTGGCAAAACCTACGATGCTGTCAAGGCACTTGACGGCGTAGACCTACGTCTGCCTGCTGGACGCATCATCGGACTGCTCGGCCCGAACGGCTCGGGCAAAACGACGCTGATTAAAATCTTGACCGGTCTGCTCTGCCCGTCGGAGGGCACGGTGCGCATCGACGGCAAGGAAATCGGAACGCAGACGAAAGCAATCGTCAGCTACCTGCCCGACAAGATGTACTACGCGGGCTGGATGAAGACACGCGACCTGATCGAGTTGTTCGCGGACTTTTACGCGGACTTCCGCAGGGATCGTGCCGAGAAGATGTGTCAGGCGCTCGGCATCGGGCTGGAGGCAAAGGTCAAGACCATGTCTAAGGGTACAAAAGAGAAGCTCCAGCTTATTTTGGTGATGAGCCGCAACGCAAGGCTGTATCTGCTCGACGAGCCGATCGCGGGCGTTGATCCTGCCGCGCGCGAATTCATTCTGCGCACAATTCTGACAAACTACTCGCCCGAGAGCACGGTGATGATCTCGACACATCTGATCGCGGATGTCGAGCCTGTGCTGGATGAGGTCATTTTCCTGAAGGAAGGGCGTGTCGTCCGCTATGACAGCGTGGACAATATTCGAAGTGTCGAGGGGAAATCCGTCGATGAGGTATTCCGTGAGATATTCCGCACGATTCCGATAGGAGGTGAATGGCCGTGCTGAGAAAGCTGCTGAAATATGACTTGCGCGCAAATATGAAGATATTCCTCTTTATTTGGCCCGCAATCCTTGTTTTTTCCGTCATAGAACGCCTGGCAATCTCCGCGAAGCCGGACGGAAAGCTCGGTACAATTCTGATTTCCACAACGACAACGATCTTTGTGCTGGCCGTCCTTGCCGCGTGCATTGTTTCACTGGTTGTCTCCATCGTCCGCTTCTACTCAGGACTGCTTCGCGACGAGGGCTATCTGATGTTCACCCTGCCTGTCAAGCCGTGGCAGCTCATCCTTTCAAAGTTCCTCACTGCGCTGCTGACGGTGGTCGTTACTGCGGCCATCAGTGTGCTTGCGTCGTGGTATCTGTTTGACGGTATCAACGGCTTCTACGAGGTCGCGAAGCTGCTGTGGAATGAGCTGGATCTGCCGTCGGGCGTGACCCTTGTGTTGGTCGGCTCGATCATCTTCACCTCTGTGTGTATGCTGTTGCTGCAGATCTATCTTGCCTGTTCGATCGGGCATCTGTTCAAAAAGCACCGTATTCTTTGGTCGGTGCTGGTGTATTACGGCATCAACATTTTGATCGAGGTTCTCTCCGTCAGCGGCTTGATCGGTTTCAATGCCTTTGCTGTTTTTGAGTATACATCAACGCTTGGAATGCTCAACACCGTGTTGGGCGTTGTCCTTGCGGTGCAGGTTGCGCTTTGTGTGCTGTATTTCTTCGTTACGGAGCATATCCTGCGCAAGAAACTGAATTTGGAATAATCCTTTTTCTGTCAAGACGCCACTCGACCGAGTGGCGTCTTGGCATTTTCAACAAGTTTTTTGCCTGCTTTTCGTGAAATATGCTGTCGCATTTTTCTGCTTTTCACATTTCAATCTGCAAAGATTTGTGCTATGATATATAAACTATAAACTATCGAAAAGAGGAGAAGCGATATGAAACACATTTTTTCACGGGCGCTCTCGCTCCTGCTCATGCTTGTGCTGATCGTTTCGATCTTCACAAGTATGCTTGCGGTTTCTGCTGCGCCGAAGTACAATAACGGAAAATTCGGCGTTGTTTGTACGGCACTGTCCGCGCAGGCGAAGGCGTATTACACCGGTAGCTATACCTATGAGAACCTGAGTACCCAGTCCGGCACGACGCTGAAAAACAGCATTTCCGCGCTGGTCACGAAAGATCGGCATACCGGAAGCTATAACAACCTGAAAACAAATTTTGCCTATACCGATGCCGTCAACGGCAGTTCCTCGCAGTTGCGCCTGTTCTATTGCGGCGTTACTTCGAGTAGCGAATGGGTCGGCGATACGAACTTCAACCGCGAGCATATGTGGCCGGACTCCAAGGGCGGCAGCGCTGCGGAGGGTGACCTGCACTCCATGCGCCCGACGGACAAGGGGCTGAACAGTGCACGCAGCAACTATCCTTATGGTGAAGTGACTAACGGTACCCCGAAATACTCTGACGACAACCACGGCCACGTGCTCGGCGGCTATCTCGGCGGCGGCTTCTTTGAGCCGCTCGACAATGTGAAGGGTGATGTAGCACGAGCGATCCTCTACGATTACTGCACCTACAGCTCGCTGAATAATCTGAGCATCGTGTTTCAAAGCACGGATGTCATTTTGAATTGGGTTAAGCTCGATCCCGTCGATGAATTCGAAATGTCGCGCAATGATGTCGTCGAGGGAATTCAAGACTGCCGAAATCCTTTTGTGGACTATCCGGAATTGGCATATAAGCTCTTTAACAAGGAAGTACCCGCTGATATGGTAACGCCTTCCAACCCGAACCCTGTTTCCTATACAGTCACGGCAGTTTCCGAGAACACCGATTACGGTACGGTTTCCTTGAGCGGTAAGACCATCACCGCGATGCCGAATAGCGGCTACACGGTTTCGGGTTATAAGGTTTCTCCCGAAGGCGCGGCGACCGTGACGCAGAACGGCAATACCTTCACCGTCAGCAATGTCAAGGCGGACTGCACCGTGACGATTACCTTTGCGCCGAAGACCGCAGCGACGATCACTTATGTCGTTCCGACCGGCGTGACGGTCAGTGGCACGACGGAGAGCTACGTCGGAGACACCGTGAAACTTGCCACGGTCAGCGGCACGCCCACGGGAACCGAAGGTTACAGCTTCTACGGCTGGGCGGAAAAGGAGATCGCGGATACGACGACAGCTCCCACCGTGCAGAAAGCGGGCGCGAGCTATACCGTCAAGGCAGCGCAGACGACCTTCTACGGCGTGTTCTCCTATGTTGACGGCACGACGACGCATTATCTCTCGAATCCCTGCAAGCATGAAAAGACCCATACGGAGACAGTTGCTCCGACCTGCACAAAGAACGGTGCGACCAATGTCATCTGTGACAACTGCGGCGTGATTGTTTCCTCCACGCCGATTGCCAAGACGGGACATGACTATGAGGATACCGTTGTTGCTCCGACCTGCGAGAATAAGGGCTATACCCTGCATACCTGCAAAAACTGCGGTGAGAGCTACAAAAACGCCTTTGTTGCCGCACTCGGTCACGATTATGTTTCAAGTGTCACAAAGCCTGCGACTGAGACGGAGGACGGCGTGCTGACCTATGCCTGCACACGTTGTGACAGCACCTATACGGAGGTTATTCCCGCAACGGGACATATTTGCCCCTGCGATAATTATACCGATCTTGACAAGCATGAGTGGTATCATGAGGGCGTCGATCTGATGATCAACAGCGGTTATATGGGCGGCGTCGGCATCGGAAAATTTGATCCGGAGGGTGCAACGACCCGCGCGATGATTGTCACGATCCTTTGGCGTATTGAGGGTGAGCCTGCGCCGAAAGCGGCGAATCCTTTTGTCGATGTGAAGGACAATGAATGGTACGCGACGGCTGTCGCATGGGCTGCGGAGAACAACGTCGTGAACGGCGTAGGCAATGGAAAATTCGCGCCGGAGGACTCCATTACACGTGAGCAGATGGCGACGATTCTCTATCGCTATGCGGAGAGCAACGGCGCGGACACAACTGCCGGCACAAAGCTGGACAGCTATCCCGACAGCGGCAAGGTCAGTACTTGGGCGGAAGCTGCCATGCAGTGGGCGGTCGCTGAGGGGATTATTAACGGCTCGGACGGAATGCTGCTGCCGCAGGGCAACGCTACAAGAGCACAGGTCGCGACGATTCTCTATCGCTCGATGGACTTGATTACGGAATAAACCGATAGATAGTTGATTGGGCGAACGGCTGACAAGCCGTTCGCCCGATTTTTCCATATCTCTGACGTGCTTGCACGATGCGAGTGTGCAGAGCACACAGGATTCTTGATTAAAGCTTTAATTCAAGAATCAGTATTACTTGCGATTCGCATGACAACATGAACCCCCGACACTCTGAAAAGAATGTCGGGGGTTCATGTTTTGTCAGCAGCTTTCAATCGCGGCGGTCAGCGCCTGCACGATCTGCATGAGCGGGAGGCGGGGTGCATTGTCCTTTGCCTGCTCCGGCAGGAAGGGGACATGGACAAAGCCGACCTGCGTTTGTGTTCCGTCGAAAAAGTGCAGGAGGGAATACAGCACATCGTTGCAGACGAAGGTGCCTGCGGAATAGGAAAGTGCAGCGGGAAGTCCTGCATTTTGCATCGCCTTGACCATTTCCCGCACGGGAACCGTGGAGAAATAGGCGGCGGGTGCGTTTTCTACGACGGGGACATTCACCGGCTGATTTCCGGCGTTGTCCGGAATCCTCGCCTCACGCAGATTGATGGCGACAACCTCAGGGGTAACGGCGCTGCGCCCGCCTGCCTGTCCGATGCAGAGAATCACATCCGGGCGCAGCTCCCTTGCGGCAGTCAGCACTCTCTCTGCAGCCTGCCCGAAGACCGTCGGGATCTGCAGCTTGGTCAGGCGGTACGCGCCGACCGCCTCCGGCAGCAGACGGACTGCCTCCCAAGAGGGATTGACCGTCTCGCCGCCGAAGGGATCAAAGCCGGTGATCAATAGCCGTTTTGCCGGTTGTGTCATAGACAGTCCGCAGAGAACGGCTTAATACAGATAGCTGTAATCGTTCTTGACGGTGCGGATGAAGCGGGCGATCTCGTCCGGAAGCTCGTTCTCGCCGTCAATATCGTACACGCCCTCGGTGAACAGGCGCACGCGCGCCTTGCCGTCGGGCAGGATGCAGAAGCCGAAGTTCTTGGAGTCGTCCATGTCCTTTTCGGTCTGGAAGAGGGTGAACTTATCCTTGCACGGCTCGGCGTTGTACGGGCAGAACGCGGTGCAGTTGCCGCACTCGTTGCACATCTTGTCGATGTGGAGAATCTGCGTTCTGCCGTCCGCCATACGGATGACGACATTCGAACGGTTGGGACAGACATCGGCGCAGTTCTGACAGACGGTGTTGCAGCTCAGACAGCGGTCGCCCTCGCACTTGACCTCGTTCGCCATGGCGAGAATGCCCTTCTTCGCGACGGCTTCCGCCTCGGTCGGATAGGCGCTGAGCGGGATCGAATACTCGTGCTTCTTGCCGATCACGATCTCCGCGAATCTCGCGGCGTCCGCAATGCCCTCAACGACCGTTGCAGGACCGCGCGTTGCGTCGCCTGCGGCGTAGACATTTTCAAGGTTGGTTTGGAAGGCGGGGCGCTTCTTCGCGTTCAGCTCGATGCCGTTCGCCGTGAACAGTGCGTCGTCCACCTGCTCGCCGACGGCGGAAATGACGAGGTCGCAGGGAATCTCGACCGTCTCTCCCGTGGGAACGGGGCTTCTTCTGCCGGAGGCGTCCGGCTCGCCGAGCTTCATCTTGTCGCAGATCAGCTTGCCGTCTCTCTGCGCAACCGGCGCGACCAGCTCCAGGAACTCCACGCCGTCCGCGATCGCCAGCTCCAGCTCTTCCGCGTCGGCGGGCATATACTGCTTCGTGCGGCGGTAGACCAGCGTCGAGGACTTTGCGCCCGCGCGCTTGGCGACTCTCGCCGCGTCCATGGCGGTGTTGCCGCCGCCGACAACGGCGACATGACCGAGCTCGCCGCCCTTGCCTGCCTTCATTTCCTGCATCCAGCCGATGACACCGCGCACATTGCCCTCAATGTCGAGCTTGCCGGGCTTCCATGCGCCGACGGCGTAGAGGATGTGGGTGTAGCCGTGCTTTTTCAGCACCTCGACCGAGGGCGCCTCCGCGTTCAGACGAACCTCCGCGCCGTAGGCGAGCATGAGGTCGATGTCGCGGTCAATGGCGGCGCTGCTGATGCGGAATTCGGGAATGACATGACGGACGATGCCGCCGAGCTTGCCCGTGCGCTCAAACAGGGTGCAGGGAACGCCGGCTCTGCCGAGGAAGTAGGCTGCGGCAATGCCCGTCGGGCCGCCGCCGATGATCGCGGCTTTCTTACCCTCGACGCGGGCGGGCTTTTGAATCGAAGCCATCAGCGCGTCGATGCCCTTTTCGGCGGCAAGCAGCTTGGTCGCACGAATCTGGACGGATTCGTCATAGAAGTTGCGGCTGCACTTGCCCATGCAGCGGTGGGCGCAGATCGTGCCCGTGATGAAGGGCAGGGCGTTCTTCTCGGTGATCAGGTTCAGCGCGTCGTTGTAAAGCCCCTTGCGGCACAGCTCGATGTATTCGGGAATGTCCTGTTCAATGGGGCAGCCGCCCTTGCAGGGGGCAATATAGCAGTCCATCCAAGGCACACGGTCGGCGTTCTTGCGGGAGGGCAGCGGCTTGATGGGCTTGACATGGTGATAGTCTGTACGGCAGTCCAGCGACAGCTTTGCGATCGCGTCGGTGTCTGTGCCGTCAAATGCCTTAAACTCCATGCCCTCGACCTTTTTCGCCATCTGGGTCAGACGGTTGTAGCCGCCAGGCTTTAAGATGGTCGTGGCGACGGTGATGGGCCAAATGCCTGCGGCAAAGAGCTTGTCACAATTGAAGTATTCCGCGCCGCCTGCGAAGGAGATTTTCATCTTTCCGCCGAACTGCGCCGAAATGCGGCGGCACATCTCAATGGTCAGCGGGAACAGGGAACGGCCGGACATATACATCTCGTTGTTCGGCAGCTCGCCGCGGGTGGTATCGACAGGGAAGGTGTTCGACAGCTTCAGACCGAATTCCAGACCGTTTTCGTCCGCAAGGGCTTGCAGGCGCTCGAACATCGGGACGGCGTCCTTCCATTGCAGATCCTCGTTGAAATGATGGTCGTCAAAGACGATGTAGTCATAGCCCATTGAGTCAAGGATGCTGCGGGCATCATGGTAGCCGAGAATGGTCGGGTTGCACTTGACAAAGGTGTTGACCTTCTTCTCGGTGATGAGATAAGAGGCAATGCGCTCGATCTCGTCGGGCGGGCAGCCGTGGAGGGTCGAGAGTGTA
>SFIL01000023.1 GCA_004556205.1 Clostridiales bacterium
TGCCGGAAACAGCTTCGCCCCCTCCTCGTGTGTCCGAATGCCAATCGCAGGGTCAATTGGCTCATCCTCCACAATGGCCTGCAGCGCATTGGTCAGCGTAATATTCAAGGTGTCCGCTTCCCGAATGCCGAATGAGGCGGTCAGACTGGCCTGCGGGTCTGCATCGATCAGCAGAACCCGCTTGCCCTCCTGCGCCAGCTTTGTTCCAAGATGAAAAGTCGTAGTCGTTTTTCCAACACCCCCTTTTTGATTTGTGATCGCAATTACCTGACACATTTTCAGTCCTCCTTTCCTTTGAATTTGATCTTGCGACCCACCAAAACACAGAAATTGGTTCTGTGCTTTGGTCGCTGCACTTCATTCGACCCCGTCTCCAAAGTGCAGGAAAGGAAATCATCAGACGCTCGATTGCGAGTCGAGTCCATGGGAATCTCACCCCTGCCGGGTTCTCCGCCAGCTCCGTAGAGAAGTATCATTGTCCCAAAGCGTTTCATCGCCATGTATCTGATGAATGGTTATTCTGTTTTCAAGGTCCCCGAAGGAGCCCTCGCAAGAATAACCCCTTCACTAATTGGGAATAAGGAGGCCATTTTGTAAAAGTTTTTTTCAAAAAAAGTTGAAAAAATTTTTTCGATTATAAAGCGAAATAAAGGATTGTAAATCCAAGTAAAAGTATAAAAGCATCGCTTTTCTGCGGTCTTAAGTAGATATGGCAGGGCTGATTGGGAAAACAAAAAAGCCGAAGCATGGACTGCTTCGGCCAAAAGAGTTCAGAAGAATAGTCGGGAAAGCCGGGGCGGTTGCCATCCGTTTTGACTGGTTTTTCGTAGGAAACATCCCCAACCCACTGGATTGTGGGTTGGGGATGCTGTAAATCCTTCTGTTTGCAGGATGGTAAAGTAGTGCGTTTTTTTGTATAATACTTACACAAAAACAAAAACAGGAGGTTAAAATTATGGCATTTTCTCTCGACAGCAAGGTTAAGGACATTTTAAAGAACCCGGCAGCAGCTGCAGTCCTGGATAAGTATGCGGAGGGTGCTTCCAAAAATCCTCAGATGAAGCTTGTTGGCGGTCTGACCCTGCGTAAGCTGGCAGCTTTCCCCCAGTCTGCATATCTGCAGCCCCATTTGGATGCAATTGACCAGGAACTTAAGGAAATCGAGTAATCAAAGAATCGACAGGTGGCGCTCCCTTTGGAGTGCCACCTTGTCTGTTCAGAGAAAGGTTCAGGCGGCCCTTGCGACCGCCTGATTTTTTCGTCTTAGAAGCAGGTCCACCCGCCGTCACACTTGATTTCTTCGCCGTTGACATAGCGGGACTGGTCGCTAGCCAGAAACAGAATGGCATCTGCCAGATCCTCAGGCATGGCCAGTTCCCCGGAGAAGTCCAGCAGCTTGCTGGTGCGGCCAAAGCCAAATTCGTTTGCAGGGGGCATGACCAACGGAATATCCGTTACCACACCGCCGGGGGAAATCGCATTACACCGAATACCCTGTTCCATGTACATGAATGCCGTATTCTTGGTTGCAGACAGAACGGCACCCTTGCTGGCACAGTATGCTGCACCCGAGGTCTGATGGGTGGCACCGACAGAGCAAATGTTTACGATTGTACCGCCGTCATCCTGCGCAAGAAATTGCTTGCATTCCTCCCGCAGACCATACATCAGGCCGAAGGTGTTTACACGAAACACCTCATGGAGCATTCCGTCGGACATATCCGCAATTGCGGTGTTGTCGTCCATGACACCCGCATCATTCACTGCCACATCCAGACGTCCAAAGGTGTCTACCGCTTTTTTAACCATCTGCACTGCGGTTTCGGGATTGCCCACATCACCGGCATACCAGGTCATTTCGCCTGAATAGTCCTTACATTCTTCAGCAAGTTCCTGCAGCAATTCTCCACGCCGTGCTACTGCCACGACCTTGGCACCCTCCTGACAGAAGAGAGCTGCTGTGGCTCTGCCGATACCGGCGGACGCACCGGTCACGATGCAGACTTTACCATCTAATCTTCCCATATTGTCCTCCTTAACAGAACACCTTGCCGACGACCACGGCAGGAGAATCATTACATCCAACGGTCAGCTCTGCGCCATCGGGAATATCTGCCCGGACAGTAGCAAAGCCAATGTTCTTCTCCACAGTATAGCCGTAGATGGCCTGAGCGCAGCGACCCACCTCTACGCCGTACCAGTAGACCCGCTCCCAAATGGAGATATCCTCGGTGGATTCCCGGGAGAATTCTAGACCTACCATGCGGTACTTGGGCTTCTCTTTCCGCTCCAAAGCCGCTTCTTTACCGATGAAGTCCTTGTCTGCGGCAACTGCCCAACCTAGACCACACTCATAGGGGCTCAGGTGCTTGAAGTCCTGCTTCAGGGCAAATCCCTTCTCCATGGGAATAGAGCGGACATAGACTTCCAAAGTCTGTAATTCCCGTCCTCCGACAGCTTCCACGGCCTTCAGCGCGGCGTCATGGACAGCCAGGCTCTGATCAAAGGCAGAGTAGATCTCGTAACCATTCTCACCGGTAAAGCCGGAGCGGTGGATGTATACAGGAATATCCCCGAGCTTTCTCTCACAGATGGCAAACCGCTTCAGATCGTCTATGGGAGCATCCAGCATGGCATTCATGGCCTTCAGACTGTCGGGACCCTGCACGGCATACATATCCCAGTCGTAGGTAATAATTTTTGCCTGAATGTCCGCTTCACCCTTGTGCTTTTCAATCCAGGGCAGCAGACGGGGACCATACAGGTCAGAAACCCAGTAGAGACCTTCTGCCATGTGCATGACGATCACATCGTCTATGATCTCACCCTTTTCATCCAGAGAGGCGGTGTATTTGGATTTGCCCACAGGAACCTTGGAAATGTCACTGATATAAATCTTTTGCAGCACATCCAAAGCATCATTGCCGGTAATCTCCACCAGATCGTGGGTCCAGCGATAGAAGCCTACACCCTTGCGGATGGCCTCAGCGTCGGCACGAGCAACCTTGTCTTCCTTAAATAGCATACGAGCACCTCCTTACAGCATCCGCAGGTCTTCCTTGCGGATGACCTTGATGTACATATCTTCCTCATCCCGGTCTTCGATGACACAGGACCACTCGGGACTGACCAGCGTCTTAGCGGCACCGTTCCACTGGGCTTCATAGGCATCTACCAACTCATCCAGAGGTGCCATCTCATAACGGGCGGTGAAGTCTTCGCTCTTGACCCTGATCCAAGTCTCGTCCTTAGTCCAGCGAACCATTTCATAGGGTACCTGCTGAACATCCAGCATATAGCGGATATAACCGCCAAGAATTCGGCCGTCGTTTTCATCCATGGAGTGGGGGATCCCCAGGAAGGAGCGCAACCCCTCCTTGGCAAAGGGATCAATGAACTGGTTCTTGCCGGCGGTGGCGAAAACGATGCGGAATACCCGCAGGAACTCATCCTCGTCCGGGGCCATGTCTTTTATAGCCATCATGGGGAACTGAACAGACCAGACCCAACCCATCTGGGCCACCCAATGATAGGCAGCCTCCAGGGAAGTCTCTTCACCAAAGTTCTGGGTGTATTGACCGTTCCGTAGGCACTGACCTTCCTTCACCATACGCTCTCTGGGCGTATCGTGGATGGGATCCACAGGCTGTTGCATGTGGTCAAGCCAGCTCTGTAAAGGAAGCCCGTACACATCCCGCCGTTCGGCAACAACACGACAATGCTTGTTGCCGCAGCCACGAGCCTGGCACATATTCAGAGCAACCTGATTTTCCGTTCCGTTGGAGGAAGCCAGGTCAAAGTTGGCGGTGAACATACTGGTGGTCATGTTGCACAACTCGCTGCCAACGATATCCCAGGGACAGGTATCCAGCTCTTTCTCCACCCGGTTCCGTGTAAATTGCACGACACGACCGGCCATGTTCTCCCACTCATCGCCGGAGTCGCCGGTGATGCCGCCCAGCCAGCTGGACTTTTCGCACAGCTCGGGAATATTAAAGGCTTCGTAAAGGGATGCGTTTACATAGTCTTTTTGCTCCTCCGGGGTACCTGCAACTGCCATGTTCATCATGTTGGCAACGTCACAGATGGCTTCGGTACGTTTTTCCCAGCTGGGCTCGAAGATACGCATGACCTGAAAGAGGTTGGCGGTCATGGCAGCAATCTGACGATTCAGCTGCCGATAGGCTTCCTCTTCTGTAATGAGCTTGCCCCAGGCGGTGGCAAAGCATTTTCTGGAATCCAGTTTTTCCTTCAGCATGGTATTCCTCCTATCTCATTTTGCTGTAAGTTAATTATAGAGAAAACCAGTCTTTGACGGTATTCTACAAAACATCGGTTTTTTCTATCTATCAGCCCTATAATTTGTATGCGTTCAACTCATACAAATTATAGGGTCTATTTTTATGGATATTGTCATTAAAATTAGCTTTCACCATATATTTTGTATGGCGGAAGCTTGACAACCATTTTCGACTTTTTTATAATATTACATATGATTACACAGGGGGTGGAATTGTGAAACTAAACTCAGATATTCTCTACTGGAGACTGAAAGAACAACTGCATTCTGTCGTGCTGCATGGCAGGAGTAGTGATAATCTGGCATTATCCAGACCGGAATTCTATTTGGACAGAGCACAAACCTTCGAAAAAAACCGGGTGTATGTCTGCTCTGCGGATCACCTTCCCCAGCGCCCGAAACTTAGCGAAAATGTATGCCTGATCTGTCTGGGGCAGCATTGGAATCTGAATGCCTACTATGACCGGTGCAGTGTAATCGTGGTAGAAGGTGACTGGGACATCTTCCGGATCTTCAATCTGGTACAGAGTGTTTTTGACCTATATGATAACTGGGAAGAGCAGCTTTGGCATATCCTGCGACATGGTGCGAAACTGTCTGAAATGCTGAATATTAGCATGGGAATTTTTGAGAATCCAATGCTGCTGATTGGCTCAGATTTTCGTTACCTTGGAGTCACAGAGGAGGACTATTTGCAAAAAAAGCTTGGATTGCATCTGGATACCCAATCCTTTGACGCAGAAAAAATGGCAACTTTCCTTTCTCTGCATGATATGTCCACCCATGTTCGAGAGCCACTGCTATTGGAATTACAGGGAACCCGTACGCTGTCTGTGAATATCTTCGATCAGGCAGAGTATTTGGGTTGCCTGACAATTTTTGAAGGAATCCGCCCTATTCGAGACTCCGACAAGGCACTGGCTGTTTTCCTTGCCAAACTACTGCGGCAGGCTATTCAGCAAAACCCGGTGCTTGCCGGTATCCGCACTGCTGTACGTCGGGCTTTGCGCAGCATCATTGCCGGACAGAGCATTGACTTCGAGTATCGCCGTGCTTTGAGTGCGGAAAACGGGAAAACCGACTGGGTTTGTGTGAAGCTGATTCCAAAATCCGGAAGCACTCCGCTTCCCGGTGCCTACCTGTCTGCGGCACTGGAGGAACGATACCCGGGGGCTATGGCCTTTGAATTTGAGGATTCTGTTGCAGCTTTCCTTCCAGCCGGGCAGACCGAAAAAGAATCCATAGGGTCACTGCTTCCTGTCTTGGAAAGATTGGGAGTCATTTGTGGCTTTTCCTCCATTTTTTCCAGCCTTTATGATGCTGAACATGCATGGTTCCAGGCATCCACTGCATTGCAAAATGGCCTTTCCCAGGACAGTGACTTACCTGTTTTCTATTTCCATGACTATTTGCTCCCTCAACTTCTCAGCAGTGCTTTAGCAGGTCGTCCGACATGGGTATATTACACGGCGGGGTTAAAGCGGTTGAAGGACCATGACAACAGTTCCCATGTATCCTATCTGCATACCCTTCGGGTATATCTGGACAATAATCTATCTGTCACAAAAACTGCTGCTGCCCTTTTCCTGCATCGCTCTACACTTCTTGATCGTCTGGCCCATATTACTACCATGCTTGGCAACGACCTGAAAGACCCTGATTACTGCCTAACCCTGGGTATTATCCTGCGAGCAGAGTTGGAGCAAAAACGGATGGAACAAACTGATCCCAAATATAAGAAGAAGGAGGACTTCTGATTACCCAGAAATCCTCCTTCCCAGTGTGTCAAAGAACCTCTGTTTTCACTAGACGAAAACAGAGGTTCTTTGACACACTGAACAAAAATCAAACTGTTCTTAATTTGTATGATAGGAAGAGAATCACTCTGCTGATTCGCTTGACAACTGTTCCCGTCCGGCAAAGCCACACCATTGTTTCCTCGCTTTTGTGAGCTTGATAGGCTTTTATTTTGAACCTTTCCCCTGCATTAGAAGAATCGGTGGGACATACTGTACCCGTCCCATTAGAAAAATGCTGAATTTTCTTAGAAAAAATCGCTGGAAAATGACCGGCACTTAGAAAAATAACCGCCGCAAAATCACACGATTTTGTGGCGGTTGGCACCCCCGGGAGGACTTGAACCTCTGACCCTTCGCTTAGGAGGCGAATGCTCTATCCAACTGAGCTACGGGGGCAAATGGCGATATTTTATTATTTTGAGGAACATTCGGAACTTTTTTACCGTTTTCTGTTTTCTGTGATTCCGGATCCTGCCGAATTTCGTTTTCGTCAAAAAAGTTCGGATTTTCGCTGTTTTCATTTTCCGGACTTTTTCAAAAGGTGATAGGTCGAACTATCACTTAGGAGGCGGACCCTCTATCCTGCTGAGGTACAGAGACATTTAGCAATATGTGGATATTTTTATTCTACGCACCTCCCGCCTTTTTGCGAAAGGCGAGAGGTGGAACAAACTCTTAGGAGGCGGACGCTCTATCCTGCTGAGGTACCGTTGCAGATCGCCGCAGGGATGCGGCGGATCGGTATTTTAGGAAGCTCTGAATAAATCCGCAAGAACAGTCGGCGAGAGTTTTTTGTCCCAATTTGAGGGTCGAAAACCGCTTGAAAACCTTGTACATTTCAAGGTTTTCAAGCCGAAAAGGTTGGGGCAAAGCTCCGCTGCGCGCCGCAGCCGATTTATTCAGAGCTTCCTTTATTTTACAGGTCTTTATTCTCCTGCTCCTGCGCGGCATCAAAGAAGCTCTCTGCCGTTTCGGGAATCGGAGCACCCTGCATACAGGCTTCAAATTGTTTGCGGCTCATGGTTTCGTGCGCCAGCAGGAATTCCGCTACTGCTTTCAGCTTTTCGCTGTTGTCCGTCAGAATCTGCTTGCAACGCGCATATGCCGCATCAACCACGTTCTTCATCTCGGCATCGATCGCACCCGCTGTCTGCTCGGAATAGGACTTGGTGCGCTCATAATCTCTGCCGACGAAAATCTCGTCGCCGTTGTCATATGAGACTGCGCCGATGGCATCGCTCATGCCGTATTTGGCAATCATATCGTGCGCCAAATGCGTTGCCCGCTGCAGGTCGTTCGAAGCGCCGGTGGAGATATCGTCGAAGACGATCTGCTCCGCAACTCTGCCGCCGAGCAGAGCGACAATCTCCTCGCGCATTTGGTTGCGGGTCATATTGCTGCGGTCATGGTCGGGCAGGCTGATGGTCATGCCGAGCGTTCTGCCGCGCGGGATGATCGTGATCTGATGCACGGGATCCTGCGTGGGCAGGAAGTACATGGCGATTGCGTGACCTGCCTCGTGATAAGCCGTCGTTTTCAGCTCCTGCTGCAGGCGGACACGGCTCTTCTTCTCGGGTCCGGCGATGACCTTCAGAATCGAATCCTCGAGGGTCTGCATCGTGATCACGGGGCAGCCCTGCCGCGCAGAGGCAAGCGCCGCTTCATTGAGCAGGTTTGCCAGATCCGCGCCCGTAAAGCCGCTCGTCGCGCGGGCGATGACCTTAAGATCAACATCCTCGGCAAGCTGCTTATCCTTTGCGTGGACACGCAAAATCTCCTCACGCCCCTTGATGTCGGGCGCACTGACATAAATCTGACGGTCGAAGCGTCCCGGGCGCAGGAGGGCGGGATCGAGAATGTCCTGCCGGTTCGTCGCCGCCATGACGATGACGCCCTCGTTGCTGCCGAAGCCGTCCATCTCCACAAGGAGCTGGTTGAGCGTCTGCTCGCGCTCGTCGTGTCCGCCGCCGAGGCCTGCGCCTCTGCGCCGTCCGACGGCGTCAATCTCGTCGATAAAGACGATGGAGGGCGCACCCTTCTTCGCCTGCTCAAACAGATCGCGCACACGGCTCGCGCCGACACCGACATACAGCTCGACAAAATCCGAGCCGGAGATCGACAAAAACTGCACATTTGCCTCACCCGCGACCGCCTTGGCGATCAGGGTTTTACCTGTGCCCGGAGGTCCGACGAGCAGGACGCCCTTCGGAATCTTCGCGCCGATGGCGCGGTATTTCTGCGGATTGCGGAGAAAATCGACGATCTCCTCCAACTCTGCCTTTTCCTCGTCCGCGCCCGCAACATCGGCAAAGGTGACCTTTTTCTCGCTGCTGCCGACACGGATGTTTGCTTTGCCGAATTTCATCGCACCGTTGCCGCCGCTCGCCCGAGCCATCAGGAAATAGATCACTACAAGCAAAACCACGGAGACGAGCAGGTAGGGCAGCATTTGCAAATACCACGGCGTCGGCTGCACGGGGACAAAGTTATAGGCCTTGATGATGCCCTGCTTCGCCTGCCGCTCGTACACGCCGCTCAGGTCGTCAACGAAGATGTCCACCGATGCCAAATCATGCTGCACCGTGGTATTCCCCTCCGCATCCGGCGTATTAAGCTTGAGCGTCAGCACACCGTCTTCCCATTCGAAGGACTCGACCTTCTCCTCGAGAAAAAGCTCGCGCATCTCGGAATAGCTGATCTTCTCATAGCGGTCGGTGTTAAACATACTCGAAAGCAGCAGCATCGCTGCAAGCATTACCAGCGCAAAGATCAGAATATTAAAGCGTTTGGAAGGATTATTCAAAGCGTGACTCCTTTATTTGGAATAAACCTCCGGCTTCAGCACGCCAACGAACGGAAGGTTGCGATAGAACTCCTTGTAATCCAGTCCGTAGCCAACAACAAATTCGTTCGGAATGGTGAAGCCGATATAGTCCGCGTAGACATCAACGCGGCGGCGCTCCGGCTTATCGAGCAGCGTGCAGATCTTCAGAGAAGCAGGCTCCATCGACAGCAGGCGCTCCTTGACAAAGCTCAGCGTCAGACCGCTGTCCAAAATGTCTTCCAAAATGACAACGTGGCGGCCTTGAATATCCGTCGAGATGTCCTTGAGTAAGCGGACGTTGCCGCTGGTGGAGGTGCCTGAGCCGTAGGACGAGACTGCCATGAAATCATACTGGCAGCGGATCTGCGTCGCACGCACCATGTCCGTAAAGAAATTGACGACGCCCTTGAGAACGCCGACGAAGATCGGCTCCTTATCGGCATAGTCCGCGGCGAGCTGCTTTCCCAGCTCGGAAATCCGCTCCTGCAACTGTTTCTCGGAAATCAGAACGCGCTCGATGTCTTGAAGCATAGTACATCTCCTCTTTTTCTATTGAAATTCGATTTGAAGAATCGCGGCAGGCTCACCCGCCGCAGGGGTATATCGCAGATCCGCACCGATCCCCGCTACCGCGAGCACTGCGTCACCGCTTGCAAGCACCGCCGTCCGGTCACGCTCCGCGCGCGGAATCCGACGTTCGATGAACAGTTTTTTCAGCGTTTTGCTGTGTACACCGTCTACGGACATCCGATCTCCGCGCCGCCGAGACCGCACCTGCAGGATACTTTGCGTTATCATATCATATTTTACTGCAAAACGGAACGGGGTATTTGCAATTTTTTTGAAATTTTCGGCAATCTCGCAGGTAATTTTCATGCCGAGCGCGGGAATCACGGTCTCGCCGGGGATTTGCAGCGCCGTTACGGGGAAAGACTCCTCCGTTTCCCGCACAAGCTCCATGCCGTCATAGCGGCGGCGGGCGACGAAGCCCTGCGGCAGCGCACACTGCGCGGAGGGCTTCTCCGACGCCAAAATACGCCGCATTGCATCAATATGCGCAAACGAGACGTCCTGCGGAAGCACACGACGCGCCATCAGGCGAAGCGCCCGCCGCTGCAGAACCTCCGGCGCCGCAAGCAGCGGCGCACGGGCGTAGACCCCGTTTTTCTCCTGCAAAAGCGCGGCGGCAAGGCTGTCCAAATACGCGTCCTCCTCGCGCAGAAGCCGCGACTGCGTTGTCAGACGCTTGGAGAGCCGCGGTGAAAGGGCGTAAAGCGCCGGCATTACGCGGCGGCGCAGACGGTTCCGCGTGCAGAATTCCTCGGTATTTGTCGAATCTTCGACCCACGCGATCCCTTCGGCCTGCAAATAAGCCACGATCTGTGCGCGCGTGACGGACAGGAGCGGGCGCACGACATTCCCGCGCTTCGGCGGGATGCCGCAAAGCCCGCGCAGACCACTGCCGCGCAGAAGATGCAGCAGCACCGTCTCGGCATTGTCGTCCGCCGTGTGCGCCGTGGCAAGCTTGTCGCACGGAAGGCTCTGCAAAAAAGCGTAGCGGCATTCGCGCGCCGCCTCCTCCAACGTCTGTCCGTGCGTCTTTGCATACTGCGCGACCTCCGCACTGCCGACCGTCAACGGGATTCCGTGCGCCTTGCAGAACTCCCGCACGAACGCCTCGTCGCGGTCGGACTCCTCTCCGCGCAGACGGTGGTTGAAGTGCGCGGCGGCGACGGTAATGCCCAATTCCTCCCGTAAAGAATGCAGACACCACAGCATCGCCGTGGAGTCTGCACCGCCGGAGAGCGCACAGAGCACCCTGTCCCCTGCCGTAAACAGCGCCTCTTCTCTGCACCACGCGGCAACCTCAGCCCTCATTGTGGCGCCACTCCCTGTCTGCAAAGGTGGTAAACTGCGGGAGCCACTGCAGCTCGACCGTGCCGGTCTCGCCGTGGCGGTTCTTCGCCACGATACACTCCGCAATGTTCTGTTTCTCCGTCTCTTTATTATAGTAGTCCTCGCGGTAGATGAACAGGACTTCATCCGCGTCCTGCTCGATGGCGCCCGACTCGCGCAGGTCGGAGAGCATCGGACGCTTGTCCTGACGGCTCTCGTTGGCACGCGAAAGCTGCGACAGGCACAAAACGGGAACGTTCAGCTCCTTTGCCATGATCTTGAGCGAACGGGAAATGTCCGAGACAACCTGTTGGCGGTTTTCGCCGCTGTAGGTGTTCTTTGCGCCGGAGGAGGTCATAAGCTGAAGATAGTCGATCACAACAAGCGCCAAATCGTCGATGCGGCGGCACTTGGCGTTCATCTCCGCGACGGTGATCGAGGGGTTGTCATCCACGCGCAGATCGGTCTGCGCAAGCGCGGACGAGGCAATGCCGATCTTGCTCCACTCGTCCACGGAGAGCTGTCCCGTTGTGAGCTTCTTATTATCGACAAAGCTCTCATTGGCAAGCAGGCGCGTAACAAGCTGCTGCTTTGACATTTCGAGAGAGAAGAACGCAACGGTCTTCTTGGGATATTTTTTCGCAACATTCAGCGCGATATTCAGTCCCAAAGAGGTCTTGCCCATGCCCGGGCGGCCTGCCAAAAGCATCAGGTCGGTCTTATTCAGACCGCTGAGAGCTTTGTCGAGGTCATGCAATCCCGTCGAGACGCCCGAAATCTCACTTCCCGACTCGGACAGCTCGGTCAGGCGGTCAAATACCTTCAGAAGAATCGTACCGACGTGTTCGAGCGAATCGTTCGTGTTGCCGCGGCGCAGGGCATAGATCTGCTTCTCCGCCGCCTCCAGCATATCCTGCGCACTGCCCGCGCCCTCATAAACCGTGTCGAGGATGTTCGACGCAGCCTCCGACAGACTGCGGAGCAGGGACTTATCCCGCACGATCTGCGCATACTGCTTGACGTTCGCAGCCGTGGGCGTGATCTCCATGAGCTGCATGATGTATTTGGTCGAATTCTGCTCGTCATAGACGCCGCGCTCGCGCATTTTGTCGAGCACGGTGACGGGGTCGATGACCTGAGAATAGCTGAACATCTCGTAGATCGTCTCATAGATGTCGCGGTTGGTCTGCAGATAGAAGTCGTCGGGGCGCACCATGCCGATGACGTCATTGACGCAGCGGCTGTCAATCAGCATTGAGCCGAGGACGGACTGCTCCGCCTCCAAGGAATGCGGCGCCTGCCGCCCGAGAAGATCCTCCATTGGGTGTGTCCCTCCTTTCAGATTTGCGAAATTTTATAGATCAGACTGTCAAAAAACTATAGTCTTGTCATTGCGAGACCCCGCAGGGGTCGTGGCAATCTCGCAGAATAATTTCGCTTCTTGTATGTTTTTCGGCGAATCACGTCGGGGACTTTTTCGACACGCTGATAGATTTGGGACAGTGAATAGTGAATGACTGCTGTATGCTTCACACGGAGCGCTCCGACACTATTCACTCTTCACTGTTCACTGAAATGCAGAGTACCTGCACCGGACGGCTGATAGCCGCCCCTACGGCGTAAGCTGCGAAATTTCTCGTAGGGGGTGCCTGCCGTTACAGCTCCTCGATGCGGAGCTTCAAATCGGCGGTGATCTCGTAGCCGAGCTTGCATTTGACGGTATATTCCCCGACGGTCTTGATCTGCTCGTCGAGGACGATCTTGCGCTTATCGAGCGTGATGCCGTGCTCCTTTTGCAGCGCGTCGGCGATCTCCTGCGTCGTGATCGAGCCAAACAGACGCCCTGCGCCGCCGCCCTTTGCCTTGACGGTAACGGTCATATCCTTCATGCGCGTCGCAACGGCAAACGCCTCCTCACGCTCGCGCTGGCGCTTCTCCTGCTGCGCCTTATCGCTCATGCGCATGGTGTTGACGTTGTCCGCCGTCGCTTCGACCGCCAGCTTGCGCGGCAGCATATAGTTGCGGGCATAGCCGTCGGACACCTCGATCATCTGACCGCGCTTGCCCTTGCCCTTGATGTCCTGCTGTAAAATTACTTTCATGGGAATAACCTCCTTGGTTAGTCAATGATTTTCAAATACGGAAAACCGTTCACTATTCACTGAAATACAAGCTGTCTGCACCGGCGGGAAGATATCCTCTTGTTACTGCTCGAAGAAGCGGTCTATGGACTTAACCAGCTCGTCGAGCGTATCGGGGACAGACTTGTTCTTAACCTGCGCACCCGCTGTTGCAGCGTTGCCGCCGCCGCCCAGCGGCTCCAGAATCACCTGCACGTTCGCGTCGCCGATGGAGCGCGCGGAAATGATCGTCTGTGTATCCTGCGGGTAGAGGACGAACGACGTTTCGATGCCCGAGATGTTTAACAGCTCGTCCGCCGCCTGCGCCGCGATCGTCCGCGTGGCGGTATAATCCAGCGCCGCGATGGCGATCTTCTGCCGATACAGGCGGGCATTCTGAATGATCTTATAGCGCGCGACCGTCGAGGACAGGTCGTTTTGGAACAGCTTTTTTACCGCCACGGTGTCCGCGCCGATCCTGCGCAGGAACGCCGCCGCCTCAAAGGTGCGGCTCGAAGTGCGCACGCCGAAATTCTTCGTATCCAGCACGATGCCCGCAAGCAGCGCCGCCGCCTCGTTCGTCAGAATATCCGACGCTTCGAGCGCATATTGCAGCAGCTCCGTAACCATCTCCGAGGCGGAGGAGGCAAACGGCTCGTGCAGATTCAGAACCGGCTGTTCAATATAGTCCGCAGCCCTGCGGTGATGGTCGATAACGACCACGCGGCGGATGGACTCGAGCAGCGGCTTGCATTCTACCTGATCGGGACGGTTGGTATCGACCACGATCAAAAGGCTCTTGTTGTCCGCCGTCAAAAGCGCCTCCTGCCCCGTAATGAAGCAATCGGCATATTCCGGCATCCCGCGCAGGAGGGCCAGCAGCGGCTCTGCAGCGTTCGCCTCCGGATCAATGACGACACTGACCCTTCTGCCCTTTTTACGGCACAGACAGCAAATACCCGCCGCCGCGCCCACCGCGTCCAAGTCCGCCATCTTATGTCCCATGACGAACACGCGGCTCGACTGGACAATCAGCTCCGACAGGCTCGACGCCATAACACGCGACTTGACCTTCGTGCGGCGCTCGGTGGTCTTGTTTCTGCCGCCAAAGAAGGTGAAATCGTAACGATCCTTGATAACCGCCTGATCGCCGCCGCGCGAGAGCGCCATTTCGATGGACAGGGCAGCAAAATTATAGTCCTCGCGGAAGTCCACGCCGTCCTTGCCGATGCCGATGGAGACTGTCGCGGCGATGCCTGCGGGATTTGTTACGGTGCGCATGGACTCGAGCAGGGAGAATTTCTCCTCCGCCATGCTTGCTAAGTCCTTCGCCTCGAGCAGCAGCAGAAAACGGTTGCGCTCCAGTCTGCGCAGCAGCCCGCCGTAGCGATCCGCCCACTCGTTGATCTTTGTATTGATCTCCGCATTGAGGTTGGAAATTACGGCGTCCGGCAGGTTGTTCGTCACCTCGTCGTAGTTATCAACCAGAACGATGGCAACCATCGGGCGCGAACGGATATACTCGTCGCGCACCTGCAGCAGCTCGGTCAGATCCTGCAAATAGATCATGCCCAGCACTACGCCCGATTTGTCCTCGCCGGTCGGCAGCACCGAGCCGGTCACGCGGAAACGGCGGTCACGGTAGCGAAGCTCCTCGGGACGCTCCGTCTTGCCGGCGGAGAGCCACTGCGTTGTCAGCCCGGGCAGCACCTCTGAGATGTTCTGTGCGTTCAGCGTGTCGCGCACCTGCGTCAGCTCGGCAAAGCGCTTGTTATACCAAACCAGCTCACCGTCATTGAGCTGCACCAGCGCGACGGGAAACGGCACCTCGCCGTCGGACGCGCGGCGGAGCATCTCGTTCGAGGTCTGCACATATTCCGCCAGCGCGCGGCGGCGGCGCACGGCGTAGTAGCGGTACGCCGTAAACAGCAGCACCGTAACGACAGCTTCGCCTGCGGCAAGATAATACTGCTGAAGCACCAGCGCGGCAATGCAGAACAGCGCCATAACCGCAAAATACGCCGTCATGTTCGGCTGTATCAGGCGGCGCAGAGTTTTGTTCATCGGAAATCCCCTCCTTAGCAAGGAGTTTATATAAGGAACCTCTGAACAAAGCAGCGGCGGCGGACAGCGGGTCTTTTGTCCCAACTTTTCGGTTTGAAAATCTTGAAATACACAAAGTATTCCTGCGATTCTCAAACCTCAATTCGGAACAAAATCGGATTTATTCAGAACTTCCATAGGTTTTTATATTATAGCAGAGAATTCTGCTTTTTTCCACTGTTTCTTCCGCTATTTTCTCCGATTTGAAAAAAATGTATACTTTGAAACGCTTTTGTGCTATACTATAAAGTAAGGGATTATACGTTTGCAAAAACGCGGCGGCAATATGCGCGCAAAAAGCGGTCCGGCTTTCTGCGGGACAACGGACGAAAAAAGAAATAATTTTTTTGATTACATATTTTTAACTGCAAAAGGAGTTGTCATACATTGGCAGAAAAACTGAAAATCATCTCTTTGGGCGGTCTGAATGAGATTGGCAAGAACATGACCGTTCTGGAGTACGGAAAGGATATGATCGTCGTAGACTGCGGCCTCGGCTTCCCCGAGGACGATATGTACGGCGTCGATCTCGTCATTCCCGATGTTACCTATCTTGCCAAAAATCAGAAGAAGCTGCGCGGCTACTTCATCACCCACGGTCACGAGGACCATATCGGCGCACTGCCCTATATCCTGCAGGCGGTCAACGCGCCCGTCCATGCAACCCCGCTCACCTTGGGACTCATCAAGCTCAAGTTGGAGGAGCATGATCTTGTCTCAAAGACCCAGCTCATTACCCACAAGCCCGGCGATGTCGTCAAGGCAGGCTGCTTCACAATCGAATTTATCCACGTCAACCACTCCATCGCGGACGCCGTCGCCTTTGCGATCAGGACGCCCGTCGGCACGGTCATTATGACCGGCGATTTCAAGATCGACCCGACCGCCGAGGACGGCATGACCGACCTCGGGCGCTTCGGAACGCTCGGAAAGGAAGGGGTTTACGCCCTTCTGATGGATTCGACAAACGTCGAGCGGCAGGGCTATACGCCGTCGGAAACCACCGTCGCGGAGGGGCTTGACCGCCACTTCAAGGGCTGCAAGAGCCGTATTATCGTGACGACCTTCGCGTCAAATATGCACCGCATTCAGGCAGTGCTGGCAATCGCCCACCGCAACGGCAGAAAGGTCGCCGTGACAGGTCGGAGCATGGAGAATATCCTGAAGGTCGCGACGGAATTGGGCTATCTCAACATCCCCGAGGGAACGCTCGTCGATATCAATCAGATCAAGTCCCTCCCGAAGGACAAAATCGTTATCGTCTCGACCGGCTCACAGGGCGAAAATATGTCCGCCCTGTACCGCATGGCGTTCTCCTCCCACCGTCAGGTCGAGATTCAGGCGGGCGACAAGGTCATCATCTCCGCCTCCGCCATCCCCGGCAACGAAAAGGCCGTCTCGCGCATCATCAACGAGCTGTACCGCAAGGGCGCAGAGGTCATTTATGACAAGTTAGAGGGCTTGCACGTCTCGGGGCACGCCTGCTGCGAAGAGCTGAAGATCATCCACGCGCTGACCAAGCCGCGCTTCTTCATCCCTATCCACGGCGAACAGCGCCACCTGCAAAAGCATGCCGCCCTCGCCCGTCAGATGGGTATGAATCCGAAAAACATCCTCATTTCCGACATCGGCCGTGTGATTGAATGCACACCGAAGACCTGCAAGCTCGGAGTCACCGTTCCCGCAGGCAAAATTCTCGTTGACGGCACGGGTGTCGGCGACGTCGGCAGCGTCGTGCTCCGCGACCGCAAGCATCTGGCGCAGGACGGCATGATCGTCGTGTGCGTCAATCTCTCCAGCGAGGACGGCTCGGTGCTGTCCGGCCCCGATATTATCACGCGCGGCTTCGTCTATATGAAGGACAATGAGGACCTCATGGAGGCGATGAAAATGATCGCCACCCATTCCCTCGAGGTCTGCCGCAGCCGCAATATCTCCGACTGGGCAACGATCAAGTCCACGATCAAGAATGACCTGAGCCAGTTCCTGTTCAAGAATACCAAGCGCAATCCGATGATCCTGCCGGTGATCATGGAGATCTGATCGGCGCGCAAAACGCGTAGTATCCGATTCATTCTTATAAGATGGGCGTCTTTTGGCGCAGCGGCGGTATGCCGAAAAAATCCCTGCCTTGGGCAAGCACCCAAGGCAGGGATTTTTTATTATGCAGGAAACCATGAATGGCGATACCTGTGCAATACGGGGGGCTCCTGCATCGGGCGGCTAATAGCCGCCCCTACTATGCTGTTACAGTCTGTCAAACCGTCTTGCGCCTCTCCCGGGGAGCCAAAGGAGGCACAGGGCGCACAGGACGGCGCTGACAGCCGTAAAAACCAGCACATACATCTGCACCGAGAGCAGTTGTTGGCTTATGACAAGAATGAACAGACCGACGCACGCTAAGATCGTGTAGACCATCAGCCCAAGCATCGTCACAAGCACCGAGCCGCTCTGCTTGACCGCGACCGCCTCACTCGTCCAGTCGAGCTTCGGCAGGAGCAGATTCATCATCAGTCCGAATGCGCCGGAGAACAGGACGAAAAGCTGCGGGATCAGCACCAGTGCAGCCCAACCGAGAGCGTCCGTACGGAGCGTGACGGCGGCGGCAACCGACAAAAACAGGGTCGGAATCGCACACAAAAGCTCGTGCAGCTTCAGCTTTGCCGCCAAGATCTGTCTTGCGGAAACAGGCATGGAGCGCAGGATCCAAAGCGTCTTGCCCTCCAGCGAGACGGACGGCGCAGTGATAATATCCATCGACGCAAGGAACGACAGCGCAACCGCGATAAGGAGCGGCGCGTCCTGCTGTGAAACACCGAAGGTATCGAGCATCGGCAGCAGCGCGCGGATATCCGCCTGCTTGATGAGCAGGGCGACGGCGGCAATCACCGTCAGGATCAAGCCTAAGCCGCAGTTGAGCATATAAATCGCGGAGGAGGTGAAGCGCTTCAGCTCGCGCCGCAGGAGCGCGGAGGAGACGTTCGCGCTTCTTGCCTCGATCCTGCCGTTTGCTTTTTTGTATGCGCGCGATCCGGCGGAGGTCGTTTTTAAGAAGCCGCGTCCGAGCAGCAGGGTCATGCCCGCAAATACGGCAAGGCTCAGCACACACAGCAGCGCCGCCTTGCCGAAATCGGCACGGGCGATGCTCTCTCCGAACAGGCAGAACAGCGCGCCCCAGCCGCGCATTCCCTCGGCAATCGCCGCATGATTCTCTAACAGCGCGGTAATGTACTTCTGCGCGTTCATATAGAAATAGAAATAGCAGCCCATGAACGCCAAGGAGAAAAACATGGTAATAAACGTTTTATTGCGCACGCGCGAGGTGAGCAGCGCGAGCAGCCAGCCGAACAGGCAGGCAATCGCCGCGCTGAGCAGCGGAAACAGCAGCGAGCAGACGATGTACAGCACAAGCTGCGCCGCCTGCACCCCCGCCGTCATGAACCACGCAAGTCCCGCCGGAATCAGAACAAGCAGGGCGAACAGGTACTCCATCAGCAGAAGCGTCGCCATACGGCTCATTAAAATCAGGCGCGGCTTGATTGGCATGGAGAGCAGAAGCTCGTTGTCCTTTGCCTCGAACAGCTCGCTTTTCGCGGTAAACGCCGTGAAGAAGAAGGACAGCGCAAAGGAGAACAGCCCGACCATCGCAAAGAAATACCAGTCATACGGCGTCCCGTAAAGGGATTCCGCCATTGCGCCGAACATCTGATAAAACAGGAAGCCGAAGACAATCGCGCAGTACAAGAAAACGACAGCCAGCAAAATCGCCATGCCCTTGCCGCCCTTGCGCTTGCCGTTTTTGCCGCCGCCCGCGCTGCGGCTGAACATCCCCTTCAGGCGCAGACGGATCAGTTTACCCAGCATAGCCGTCCTCCAATTCCAAGAAGACCTCCTCCAAAGAGGCGTTTCCGCGAACCTCCTCCATTGCGCCGGCAGTCACGAGCTTGCCGCCCTTGATGATCGCCACGCGGTCGCAGAGCTTTTCCGCGACCTCCAAAACGTGCGTCGAGAAGAAAATCGCGCCGCCCGCCGCACAGTGCTCGTGCATGACCTGCTTGAGCTGGTGGCTCGCCTTCGGATCCAGTCCGACAAACGGCTCGTCGAGCAGGATCAGCTTCGGGCTGTGTGCCAGCGCCGCAATCAGCGAGAGCTTTTGCTTCATGCCGTGGCTGTAGCTCGATATCGGCTGATACAGCGCTTCGCCCAGCTCTAAAAGCTCCGAGAAATGGGCAATTCTCTCCTTGCGCTCCGCCGCGCCGACCTTGTAGACGTCGCAGACAAAGTTCAGATATGCGATACCCGTTAAGAATTCGTACAAGTCGGGATTGTCAGGGATATACGCCATGATCTGCTTGCAGACGAGCGGCTCGGTGCGGATGCTGTGGCCGTCCACAAGAATTTCGCCCTCGTCAAAGTCCAAAATGCCACAGCAGGCCTTGAGCGTCGTGGTCTTGCCCGCGCCGTTGTGCCCGATGAAAGCGCACAGCTCGCCCGGACGGATGTGCAGCGTCAGGCCGTCTACCGCGCACTTTTCGCCATAGCGCTTGGTCAGATTATTAATTTGAAGCATGGCAGCTTCCTCCTTTATTGGTGTATTAATATTGTAATACATACAGCGGTGTCTGTCAATCACTTCCGCGATAAACGCAACAACCCTGTAAAGCGCGCAAGCGGAAGTCAGGGAAGCTTTGAAAAAAACTGCAAGAGCGGTCGGCGAGAGATTTTGTCGCAAATTGAAGTTGGAAAGCCGCGGGAATACTTTGTGTATTTCAAGATTTTCAAACCGAAAAGTCGGGACAAAAGACCCGCTGTTCGCCGCCGCTGATTTGTTCAGAGGTTCCTTAGTAAGGGGAGCAGGCTTGTACGCACCCGGTAGTTCCTGCTTCATCCCCATCATCAAAAACTTAGTTTTGCAACGCTGTTCTGAAACACAGTTTTAGTATAAAGCATATTTTTCAATTTGTCAATAGGCATCCATATAAAATCGTCCCCATGCTGCAATCTGCCAGCGTGTCGAAAAAGTCCCCGACGTGTCATTGCGAGGAGCGCAGCGACGTGGTTGCGCAGCCGTTCGCGAGGAACGAGCGTTACGGATGCGGCATACCCCCCTTGCGGGTGCAATCTAATTAGGGAAGCTCTGAATAGAATAAAATACAAAGTTTCGGGAGATTGCACGAACAGCGGCAATCCTTCTTTTTTCGCGTCCTCGGGTAAGAGGGCGCTTTTTTTCGCCCAAAACGATTTTTTTGAGGTGATCGTATTGAATCCGAATCTTCCTTCGGAAAAACGCCGCTTCGCCGCAGCCTACCTGCGCTGCTTCGATGCCGAGCGCGCCGCAGCGTCGATCGGGCGGTGCGACGGCGTCCGCCTGCTTTCGACGCCCGCCGTGCAGCGCGAGCTTGCGCTGCAGCGCGCGCAGTGCGACATCACGCGCAAGGACGTCCTGCGGCGGCTGGCACAGCTCGCCTTCGGTCAGGCAAACGACTGCGTGAAGCTTGTTCTCTCCGACGCGCCCGATCTTGACGCGCTCGATCTGAGTCTGCTCTCCGAGGTCAAACGCAACGACAAGGGCACGGTCGAGGTCAAGCTGCTCGACCGCGTCGCCGCGCTCGAGCAGCTCCTTGCCGCCGCCGACGCGCCGAATGACTGCGCCGACGCCTTCTTCGCCGCAGCAGAGGACGGCGAGAGCGCTTGAAATTTTCCGAAAAGCAGCGCGTCGTCCTCAACTGGTGGCGGCGGGACAGCCCGCATTTCCACAAGGAAGCCATCGTCTGCGACGGCGCGGTGCGCTCGGGCAAGACCCTGTGTATGGGGCTGAGCTTCTTTCTTTGGGCGTGCACGGAATTTCGCGGACAGCGCTTCGGCGTGTGCGGCAAGACCATTTCCTCCCTGCGCAGAAATGTGCTGACCGAGCTGCTGCCGAAGCTCCGCGCGATCGGCTTCACCGTGACCGAAAAGCGCACCGAAAACCTTGTGCGCGTCTCCTTTCGCGGACGGACGAATGATTTTTACGTCTTCGGCGGGCGCGACGAAAGCTCCTCGGCGCTGATCCAAGGCATCACCTTCGCGGGCATCCTGCTCGACGAGGTCGCGCTGATGCCGCGCTCCTTCGTCGAACAGGCGTGCGCCCGCTGCTCCGTCACGGGCAGCCGGCTTTGGTTCAACTGTAACCCCGAGGGGCCGCATCACTGGTTTTACAACACGTGGATCCTCGGCGCGGAGAAGCGCGAATGCCTGTATCTGCACTTTACGATGGAGGACAACCCCTCCCTGTCCAAGCAGATCCGCGAGCGCTACGCGCGGCTGTACTCGGGCGTATTCTACCGCCGCTTCGTCCTCGGGCAGTGGGTCGCGGCGGAGGGGCGCGTGTATGATTTCTTCGACGCGTCAAAAGCGCCGCCCGTGCCGTCAGGCGAGTTTTCGCAATGGTACATCTCCTGCGACTACGGGACGGTCAATCCCGCCTCGTTCGGGCTGTGGGGTCTGCAGGACGGCATTTGGTACCGCGTCAGTGAGTTTTATTTCGACTCCAAGCGCGAGATGCGGCAGATGACGGACGCGGAATACGCGGACGCCCTTGCAAGGCTTGCCGGCAGCCGCCCCATCAGCGCGGTCATCGTCGATCCGTCCGCCGCGAGCTTTATCGCCCTGCTGAAAAAGCGCGGCTGGACGGTCAAAAAAGCCGACAACGATGTGCTTTCGGGCATCCGCCGCACGTCCGATCTGCTCAAAAGCGGCAGGCTCGTCATCTGCGACACCTGCACCGACTGCCTGCGCGAGACGGAGGAATACATCTGGGACGTCAAGGCGGGGCACGACGCGGTCAAAAAAGAGCACGACCACGCGATGGACGATATGCGATATTTCGCCGCGACCGTGCTGCGCGGACAGGAGGCGCCTGTCGCCGCAAGGAGCGTTTGCAGGCGGGTATAAAGAAGGGTCTGCCCGTACGGGCACCCTGCGAAACAGCATTTCGCGCGGGAAAGGGGGTGATTTTATGAAGAAAAAACGTGCCGAACAGACGCTTGCCGCCGCCGCGACACAGCTTCGCGGCGAGCAGGGAAATCCGTTCGGTTCGCTCAAGAGCTATGTGCCGCTCGGCGGCGGAGAGCTGCGGCTTTATCAGTCCATGCGGGAAGCCGTGCCGCTGCTCGACGCCGCCATCGGAAAGCTCGTCCGTCTGTGCGGCGGCTTCACCGTCGAATGTGCGCAGGGTCAGGCGGCGCTTGCCGAATTTTTGCGCACCGTCCCCTGCGGGCGCGGCCAGTACGGCATCCACAGCTTTCTGTCCGCCTATCTTGACAGCCTGCTCACCTACGGGCGGGCGATCGGAGAGATGGTCGTGAGCAACGGACGCCTCGCCGCCGTCTGCTGGGGAGATGTCTCGACGGTGGAGATCGAGACGGGAGACAGCCCGCTGGAGATCGTGCTGTGCGCGCCCGACCGAGATGGGCAGATGCGGCCGCTGCCGTATCAGCATTTGCTGCTTTTGACGACACTCAACCCCGAGCCGCAGAATCCCTACGGCGTGTCCCTGCTGCGCAGTATGCCGTTTCTCACCGACATCCTGCTCAAGATCTACCGCACGCTCGGCATCAACTGGGAACGCGCGGGCAACGTCCGCTACGCCGTGGTCTGCAGGCCTACAGGCGACAGCTTCGAGCGCACTGCCGCAGAACAGCAGGCCGAGGCGATTGCGGGCGAATGGTCTGCGGCGATGCAGGATTCCAAAAACGGCGTCGTGCGCGACTTCGTCGCCGTCGGAGACGTGTCCGTGAAGGTTATCGGCGCGGACGGACAAATCCTCGACTCGGAGATCCCCGTGCGGCAAATCATGGAACAGCTTGTCGCAAAAACAGGTCTGCCGCCCTTTCTGCTGGGTCTGAGCTGGTCGAGCACCGAGCGCATGAGCAAGCAGCAGGCCGACCTGCTTACAAGCGAGCTTTGGGCGATCCGCCGCGCCGTCGAGCCTGCGCTCGAACGCATCTGCATGCTTTGGCTGCGCTTAAACGGCTTTGGCTGTGCGCCGCGCATTGTTTGGGACGATATAAGCTTGCAGGATCTCGTCGAGGAGGCGCAGGCAGCACTGCTGCGCACGCAGGCAAGCAAACTGTCACGGGAGGAATGATTTTTTGAACATTCGCAAGGAGGCAAGTGTTCTCGCCGCAGGAACACCCGACGAGATGCAGCTTGCAAAAATCAACCGCTACACCAAATCCCCGCTCAAGGCGGCGGAGGTCTACTGCTTTGACGTGCGTCTGTGCGATGACCTGCCCGACCGTGACTTTGAGCGCTTTGACACCGCCGCCCTGCCCGTTTTGGCAGAGCTTTTCCGCGGCAAAACGGGAATCGTTGACCACGATTGGTCCGCCGAACGGCAAATTGCCCGTATTTTTGACACGGAGGTCTGCAAGGACGGTACGGTGACTTTCCTCCGCGCCGTGTGCTATATGCTCCGCACGGAGAAAAACGCCGACCTGATCGCGCAGATCGAGGGCGGTATCCGAAAGGAGGTTTCGGTCGGCTGCGCGATGGGGCGCTCGGTCTGCTCCGTCTGCGGCGAGCCTTACGGGAGCTGCGCCCACCGCAAGGGCGTCACCTATGACGGCACGCTCTGCCTCGCCGTCCTGCACGATCCGACCGACGCCTACGAATTCTCCTTCGTTGCCGTTCCTGCACAGCGCGGAGCAGGCGTTCTGAAGGCGGCGGAGGGAGGTGAGAACATGACCTTACGGGAGCTTGTCACCAAAAACGGCACACCCGACCTGTGCGACCGTCTGCAATCGCTGGAGGAGGAGGCGCAGTTCGGCAGGCAGTGCCGTGAGAGCCTGATTTCCGAGACGGTCACGCTCGGTCTGCTGCTCGACTTCGGCGCGCAGGAGGCGACTCTGCGCAAGGCGTTTTCCGCGCTGTCAAGCGAGGAGCTGACACAGCTCAGGGCGGAGATGTCGCAGCGCACCGCCGCGCTCTTTCCGCCGAGCACTCAGCTTCCCGCAGCCGGCGCCAGAGAAGCCGCAATGGAAGCCGCCTACATGATCTGAGGCGTTTTTTCAAATGCCGGCGAGCACGCAGGCTGTTGGAAAAACATACTGCTGTCATTCTGCGCGCAGCAAAGAAGCTCAAAAATGCCGAAATTTCCCGCCATTTCGGAGATTCTTCGGTCACTGTGCTCCCAAGCATGACCGGATCGGGACTTTTTTGACACGCTGACACACACTTTTTTTATCTGTAACGGAGGTTTTTCTATGAGCACATTGATTTCCTTTGAATCCGTCGCGCAGGAGTGCGCGACCTTTTACAACCCACAGTCGCTGCAGCAGGGTGCGCTCTGCAAGCCCACGGCAAGCAAGAATATCGCGGCGTGCGCGGATGGGGACGACTTTATCGGTGTCGTCGCAAATACGCAGGGAGGCCTCGCCTCGGTCATTTTCCACGGCTTTGTCACCGTTCCTTACTCCGGCACGGCTCCCGCCTGCGGGCTGTGCGGACTTGCAGCGGACGGCAACGGCGCGGTCAAGGTCAGCACAAGTGCGCACAAACGCTTTGTCGTCAGCTTCGATATTATGAACAAAACCGTAACCATCCTGCTTTAATTTTATTGGAAAGGGGTATTTTTTATGGCTTTTGACAACATTCGACTGGAAAAGGGAATGTACCGCGAGGGCGGAAAGTCCTTCTCGCAGGTTCTCGAGGCGCTGGATCCCTCGGAGAGCTACAAGGGCACTGCCCTTGAGGGGACGGATGCCTTCCAGCGTCAGCTCAAGCGCTTCGGCATCCGCGTGCGCGGCACCGGCTCGGACACGGTAGAAAAATTCTTCTCCACCTTTGAATCCGCCGTCCTCTTCCCCGAATTTATCGCGCGCATCGTCCGTCAGGGCATTGACGAAGCAAACATCCTGCCCTCCATCGTCGCGACCGTGACCAACATTGATGCGATGGACTATCGCAGCATCTATTCCGTCCCTCAGGCGGGCGACAAAATGCTCGCGGACGTTGTTGAGGGCGCGTCCCTCCCCGCGACCACCATCCGCACCCGCGAGAAGCTCCTCCCGCTGAAGAAGCACGGCAGAATGCTCGTCGCCTCTTATGAGGCACTGCGCTTCCAAAAGCTCGACCTGTTCTCCGTCATGCTGCGGCAGATCGGCGCATACATCCGCACCTCGCAGATTGAAGATGCGGTCAACGTTCTGATTGAGGGCGGCAACGACCCGCAGGCAGAGGAATTCAATATCGGCACCGCGCCGATCTCCGGCACGGCGGGCACGCTCGGCTATGACCAGCTCGTCGAATTTTGGGCGCAGTTCTATCCCTACGAGATGAACACGATGCTCGTCTGCCCGAGCATGATGATTAACCTGCTGAAGCTGAAGGAGCTGCAGGATCCGCTCACCGGTCTGAACTTCCAAGGCACGGGCAAGTTCAGCACGCCGCTCGGCGCAGAGCTGCTGCGCACGTCCACCGTCCCCGCCAACGCAATTCTTGCGTTTGACCGCCGCTACGCGCTCGAAATGGTGCAGGCAGGCGATGTCAACGTCGAATACGACAAACTCATCGACCGTCAGCTCGAGCGCGCCGCCATTACGACCATCTGCGGCTTCGGCAAGATCTATGAGGATGCGGCAAAGGTGCTGTATCTCGAATGACGATCTATCAGGAGGTGCTCATGGCGGCGGAGCAGCTGCAGGGACCCTTCTCGCAGGAGGAGTTTGAGCGTGCCGAGCTGATGTGCTCAGCCGCAGTAGACCTGCTGAGCCGCCGCCTGCGCAGCGGGCTTACCTATGCGGACTGCCGCGCGCCCTTTGTTCTCGCCGGCGCCCTGCTCACCTGCTCCCTCTTGGAGACGGCAACCGGTGACAACCTCGCAGGCTTTACCGCCGGCACACTCTCCCTCGCCTTCGGCGAGAAAAACGACCACCGCGCACGCGCAGCGTTCGAGCTGCTCGCGCCGTGGTCCGCAGACGGCACGGCATTCGTCGGGGTGATCGCATGAAGGCACTGATTCGGCGGCTCATCAGCCGCTACGGTACGGACATCGAGATCCTTACCGAGGCGGAAAAATCTACGAAGGCACGGGGTTTTTTGCAGCTCGTGACCTCAAAAAGCTGGCAGAACATGGAGCGCATGATCCCCGACGGCGGCGAGGTTCCGCGCGGGCAGTACCTGTTTATCGGTCTGCCCGACAGCGGCGTTCGTGCCGCGGATATTCTTCTGGCGGACGGACGCGTGTTTATCGTCCGACGCGCCGACGCCATCCTGTACCGCAATGAAAGCCTGTTCATCTGGGGACTGTGCGTGGAGGGAGGTGAGGCTGACCCGTGGACAGAATCATCCGACAGCTCATCTCCCTCCTGAATGGCGCCGGTCTGCACTGCGTCAAAGCCTTCCCGCAGAAGCGGCTGCCGCGCCTGCAGTCACCCATGATCGCCGTCGGCCTGTCGGAGTTCAAACGCGTGCCCGCTGCGATCGACAGCTTCGTCGGCACGGATCTGCTCGAAAAGAGCTGCTTCGGCTGGCGCGAGACGTTCTCGACAAGGCTCAACCTCTACTTTCCCTATGCACAGGGCGGCGAGGACTCTCCCGCGTATATTGATCGGGTGCTGACCGTCCTCGCAGGCGGGCTTTCCAATCTGAGCGTCGAACGCATGAGCGTCAGTCCCCTGACCTACGACCCCGACGCGGACTGCTTCCGCTGTACGGTCACCGCCGTGCTGAGCGCCGTCATCTACCGCCAAAGTACATCGTGATGAGGTGATACCATGCCTGATTTTATGATCCCGTGCTCGCCGTCGCTGCGCATCGAGCTGAACGGCACACGCATCGGGATGATCACCGAATTCCGCGAGCGGACGGACTGCGACCTCACCCCCGTCCGCACCATCGGAATAAATCTCCCTGCCGCAGTTGTGGCGGGGCCTCTGCGCTATACCGTCACGCTTCAGCGCATCCTGCTGGACAATCTTCTGATCTCTGAGCCGTTCGAGCTGCACAATCTGCATGGCTTCTCTCTTAAAATCGGCGGAACGACCAAAAGCGTCACCTTCAGCGGCTGCGAGTTCACCTCGATCTCCGTCAGCAACAGCATCGGCGGAAGCATGATCGAGGAGGCCGTCCTGCAGGCGGCTTCCCGCGCCGTCGGCGCTTAGGAAGGGAGGCATATCATGTCTGCCATGCGGTTTCGCACCTTCGTTTGGCCGAACGACCCCGAGAGTCTGCGCATCCGCTTCCTGCGCAAGACCGAGGTCACCGAACGCGCGGACGGACTTTGGTCGGTACGCAATATCGCACGAATGGCGCGTACCTTTGAGGGCGAGGGCGTGTTCTACGGCGAGAACGCTTACACGAATTTCTCCCTCTTAGCGCGGATGCTCTATGACGGCGTCGCGGGCACGCTCATCCTCCCCCACTGGGAGAACGCCACCGTACTCCTGACGGAGTTAGAGGTTATCGAAGAGCCGCGGGAGAATTTCCTGCGGTATCGGTTTACGTTCATCGAAATGCCGGATTGTTAACGCCGATTCCTGATCAGAATGCTCAATCATGAATCAAAGCAAATGCCCGAGGCGGAAGACCGCCTCGGGCATACAGACTGTCAAAAAACGATAGTCTTGTCATTGCGAGACCCCGCAGGGGTCGCGGCAAGCTCAAGCTATAGAACTGTACGCACCTGCCGCTTCCTGCACGAGATTGCCACGTCGCTGCGCTCCTCGCAATGACACGTCGGGGACTTTTTCGACACGCTGAATGCCCGAGGCGGAGGACCGCCTCGGGCATATTTTTTGGAAGCTCTGAATAAATCCGCAAGAGCGGTCAGCAAATTATCTGCTTCGCGCCGCTGCTGATTTGTTCAGAGGTTCCCTTACGGAATGCGCTTGCTCTCCTTGAGATACCGCTCCTCCTCGGAGAACACACAGCCGCAGTATTTTTGAATGTACATTCCAAGCTCCCGCGCCCGCTCCTGTCCCGCACGGAAATACGGGCGGAAATCGCGGTAGAGGAACCGGACGCCGTACTCCGCCGCCGCGCGCTCCGCGACCTCGCGCATCAGCTCGTGATTCTGATAGGGGCTGATAAAGAGCGACGAGGTAAAGCCGTCAAAGCCGCCCTCCGCCGCCTGCTTCGCCGCCGCGAACAGGCGCATTTCATAGCACTTGACGCACCGCCCTGCGATATTCTCCGCGACCTCGCGCACGAACGGGCGCAGGGCGTATTCATCGCGCTCCAAAAGGGGCAGGTCGATCGTTTGCGCATACTCGCGCAGGCAGTTGCGGCGGCTGCGGTATTCGGTAAAGGGGTGGATGTTCGGATTGTACCAAAAGCCCGTGACGTCGAAGCCGTCCGTGCGCAGTACGTCGATGCACTGGTTGGCGCACGGGGCGCAGCAGATGTGTAACAGAGTCTTCATCAGCGCTTTTTCCTCCATATGACGATGATCGCGGCTGCCGCACCGGCGGCCAGCAGCGCGACCACGACGACAATGATCGTGATGGCCTTGCCCGACAGACCGGCAGAGGCGCTTGCGGTGCCCGTCTCCGGCGCGGTGGACGGGATGGCCGGTGCGGCTACAGGGGGTGCTTCCTCCGGCTCGGCGGGGAGATTTTCCGCGACGGCGGGCAGATCGGTGTCGCAGAACAGATAGTTCAGCGAAAAATCGGAGACGTTGAATTCCGTCGCGTCAGGGTCACTGAGGAGGGTCAGCTCGACCGTGCCGTAGCCGACCTCGCGCAGGCCCTCCGTCTCGGCGGGGTTATTCAGGGCGTAGCAGTCGCCCACGTCGCTTTCGATCGCGTAGACGAGGAAATAAATATGGTATCTGCCCATACCCTGATACTGGCAGAAGTCCGCGAAGGCGAAGCACTGCGCGGGCGCGCCGAAAGCTTCGGCAGTAACATAGATGCTGCCGTCTGCGTAGCCGGGGCAGCTTTCGGCGCGGATCGCCCGTTCAAAGAGGCTGTCGGCGCAGGCTTCAAACGCGTCCGCGGCGACGCGCATACAGGCCGCACCGTCGGCGTCGGTATAGGCTGCGACGCTGCCGGGATAGAGGTCGGGATGCTGTTCGAGATACTTGAGCACGGTGCACGCGACGGTGTCGTCGTCGGTATCGGTGTCGAAACGGGTCAGACCGGCGGCGACATAGTTGCTCAGAAAGACGTTCAGCGCCTTGGCTGCCTCGCCGCTGTGCGGCAGGCGTTCCAACGCTTCGTTGTAGCTGCCGTCGTCAGTCGGCGGGATCCATACGTCGGCAAAGGCAGGCACGGCAAGCATCACGGTCAGCAGCAGTGCGCTGCACAGGGCAAATACTTTTCTCATAGCAACAGACCTCCTAAAAATGATGCAGCATTCAAAAGAATGCTCAAAAGCAGCGGTTGGATGCGGGAATAAGCCAGGCGGCGGTAAAAGAGCAGTGCCTCAATGCCCACGGCGGCAAGCTCCAAGGCGGCAATCAGGTACCAAGGCGGCATGCCCTGCGCGAGATACACAAGGTCAAGCGTCAGCACGAGCGGCGGATTGGTCAGCACATTGACAAGAAAAATCAACAGAAGATCCTTCCGCGTGCGAACGCCCAAGAGCAAGGCGCCGCCAAGCTCCAGCACAAGCGTCAACGTCAGACTGAGCAGGAGTGAGCGCAGAAGTTCAACAAGCAAGGCGCTTTCCCTCCCTTTGCGCGAGCCGCAGACCCAAAAGCAGCAGCGCGGTGGAGCCGAGTCCGATCAGCGCCAGTCCCCACCATGTAAAGAGCGGATTCGGCGCGCCGAGCAGACGCGGCAAAACGCCGAGGTACAGCGCAAGCGTCGTCAGACCGAACATCGTCCCGCTGCGGTGCGGCGCGCAGCGGTAAAGCGTATGGGCGGTAATCGCCATTGTTGTGTTAAACAGCAGCGTCGCTGGAAGTGCGAACAGCGGCTGCACCACCGAAAGCGCATACAGCGCCGTTCCGATCGGCTGGGCAAGCAGACTGAAGCGAAATGCGCCGAAGCGGTCGGCAAGGCTGCCGCCGAAGAATTTTCCGAAGAAAACGCTCAGAGTCAGCAGCGCCGCAAAACACGGCTCGGACAAGGCGGCGTAGCGCGTGACCGTCCCCATATACGAGCGCAGCAGAACCGTCAGGAACATACAGCCGCAGAGGACAAACAGCCGCAGCGGAGCGCTTGCGGCAGCGGGCAGCTTTTCCTTTTGCACATTTTTTTGCTTCTGCGCCAACAGCAGCAGCGCAGAAAGCCCGAGCAGCAACGGCGCGAACCGATAAACAAGC
Organism: Clostridiales bacterium; assembly: GCA_004556205.1. Taxonomy (GTDB): domain Bacteria; phylum Bacillota; class Clostridia; order Oscillospirales; family Oscillospiraceae; genus JAZOXB01. The sequence continues at coordinate 30,293 of SFIL01000023.1, forward strand.
AAGAGCTTCCCTGCCGAAAGCGGTCCCAGAAAAATGCCGAAGGCACCCGGTGCAACAAAGCGGCCGATCCGCGCGGCGTGTGCTCCTCCGCATTGCAGGGTTTCCCGTCCGCCGCCGACATGGAAGCACGCGTTTCCAAGCCCGATCAGGAGACACAGCACCAACGGATGGGCAAACAGGCTTCCTGCGGCGACCAGCACACAGCCGCCTGCAGCAAGTGTGCGGCGCAGGGAAAGCCGATCCGCCAAATAACCGATGGGAAGCTGCATGGCGAAGGCGCACCCGTTATACAGCACAGCGCAAAGCGCTGCCGAAAGACCGCGCACGCCGACGCACGAGGCAGTCAGCAGCGCGGTACAGGAAAAGTCCACAAGGAAATGCACCGCCCCGAGAAGAAGCTCAGAGCCACGGTCTGCACGGTTTGACATGGGGCGCACTCCTTTCCGTCGTTTTGCAGCGAGGTAACTGATTATTTTGACAGAAATTTTTCGAAAATGTTCCCTGTTTTTTCGAAAAAGTTGACGCTTCCGCGTTTCTATTGCTATGATAGCATGGTTTTGCGATAAGAGCAAGTGTGTCAAAAAGCTGCAGTAAAATTTGTGTAAAATTCCATGTGGAATTTTTTCTGATCCTATGGTATCATAAATCAAATAACCAAGGCATACAACAGCGCCGCTTCGAAAGCGGCATGACACAAAAAAATGAAAGGATGATGCTCCATGTCCGTCCCGAATGAAACCTACGCCGCGCGAATCCAACGCAAGCTGATGAAAAAGCAGTACATCGTCAATGTCGCTTCCGGCAGACAGAAGGCCGACCTCGTCCTCAAAAACGCCACCTATGTCAATGTTTTCTCCAACGAGCTGTGTCAGGGCGACATCGCCGTGGCAAAGGGACAGATCGTCGGCATGGGCAGCTATGACGGCGAGGTGGAGGTCGATGTCAGCGGCAAGATCGTCTGTCCCGGCTTCATCGACGCGCATATCCATCTCGAATCCTCCCTCGTCTCGCCGAAGGAGTTTGCGCGTGCCGTCCTGCCGCACGGCACGACCACCGTCATCACCGACCCGCACGAGATCACCAATGTCATGGGCACGGACGGCATCGACTATATGCTGCAGGCCACCGAGGGTCTGCCCATCGACGTGCGCTTCATGCTGCCGAGCTGCGTCCCCGCGACGCCGCTGGACGAATCCGGTGCAAACCTCGACTACCGCGCCATTGACTCGTTCTATGACCACGCCCGCGTGCAGGGTCTTGCCGAGATGATGAACTTTGTCGGCGTTGTCGGCGGCGACAAGGAGGTCATTGCAAAAATCGTCGCTGCGCAGGCGCACCACAAGAAGATCGACGGCCATGCACCCGGCATCCGTGACAAGGATCTGGCGGCTTATATCGCAGCCGGCGTCTATTCCGACCACGAGTGCTCCGACATGGAGGACGCGATGGCGAAGCTCCGCAACGGGCAGTTCATCATGGTGCGCGACGGCACGGCGGCAAAGAATTTGGAGGCTCTCGTCGATCTGCTCAAGCAGCCGTATTATGACCGCTGCATGTTCTGCACCGATGACAAGCATCCCATCGACCTGCTCGAAAAGGGTCATATCGACTATATTATCAAGAAAGCGATTTCCTACGGCGTCGATCCCATCGTTGCCGTCAAGGTCGCCTGCCATAACCCTGCGCGCTACTTCGCTCTCAATAACCGCGGCGCAATCGCCCCGGGCTATCTCGCGGACTTCGCCATCATTGACAATTTCGAGAATTTCAATGTCGAAATGGTATTCAAGAAGGGCGTGCTGACCTGCAGAAACGGCGAGGTGCAGAGCTTCCCCACGCCGCAGATCGACGAATATCTCGAACAGCGCGCGCATGACACCTTCCATGTGGCGCACCTGACCGCCGAGGATTTCCACGATGAACGTCCGCGCGGCGTGATCGGCTTAGTCCCCGGCGAGATCGTCTCCACCGACAACGGCTATGCCAGCGCGGTTGATGTCGAGAAGGATATTCTCAAGATTGCCGTCATCGAGCGCCATAAGAACACGCACCACATCGGCTTGGGTTATATTCAGGGCTACGGACTTAAGAGCGGCGCGGTCGCAACCTCCATCTCCCACGACTCGCACAACATCATCGTTGTCGGCACGAACGAGGAGGACATGGCGTTCGCCGCGAACCGCATCGTCGAAAACTGCGGCGGCATTACCGTCGTCGAGGACGGCAAGGTGCTCGGTGAGGTCGTGCTGGAGATCGCGGGTCTGATGAGCGACGACAGCCTCGTCACCGTCAACAACAAACTCGAGATCGCCAAGGAGCAGGCGTTCCGTCTCGGCGTCTCGCGCGGCATTGACCCGTTCATGACCCTCTCGTTCATGTCCCTGCCCGTCATCCCGACCCTCCGCCTGACCACCAGAGGCGTCATTGACGTCATCAAGCAGCAATACATTTGATTCGCAAGTCTACCCTATGTCATTGCAAGCCGAGGAACGAGGCGCGGCAATCCATTGCAGGCACCTGCTTTGGCTAAGGGTGAATGACTGTGGTGTGCTTCGCACGGATTTTGAATTTGATCTGATCAATATTACGGATGAACCGGGATCGCACGCGTCTGCACTTCCTGCACACGGGCGGCTGATAGCCGCCCCTACAGCGTGAACCGAAAAATTTCTCGCAGGGGCGGCTATTAGCCGCCCGCGTCAAGGGGACGGGTTCCTTGACACACATCGGAATAGAGATTGCCACGGGCGCGTTGCGCCCTCGCAATGACATAAAACATCAAAACGGAGGCTTGCTTCTCGGCGAGCCTCCGTTTTGGTATTCTGTCATATTGCCTCGGTGCGGCGGGTGAAGTTTTCGAAGAATTTTGCCATGTGGATGCCGTCTGCAAGGGCGTGATGCACCGTCAGATCGACGGGCAGCAGGACCCGATCGCCCTGTGAAAAATATTTTCCAAAGGTAATGCGCGGGTTGCTGTCGGCGGGGACGGGCTTCGGCAGGCAGATCGACGCAAAGCTCACCCACGGCACGCTCGAGATGAAAAACAGGCGGTCGGGATCGTCGCCGTCGTCCATCGTCGGGCAGGTCTTTGCGCGCTCGACCTCCGCCGCCGCATAGGGCAGGAATTCTTCGAACGGCTTGCCGCAGTCCAACTCACAATAGCAATAAGTCTCGTCCGGCAGAGCAACGGTGTGCGAGCTGATGCAGCGCTCATATTCCACGACGTTCTCCCCGCGGATGCGTCTGCGCAGCTCCGGCACTTCATTTGCCGCGTTCACCGCGCAGTGCAGGACGGTGAGGAAAAAGGGCAGCTCCCGTTCCCGCGTCACGCGGCGCAAATTTGTAATGTCACAATTTACCGTCATAGACGCGTAAGGATTCGCGAAGGTGCGAAAATATTCGTACTGCGACCTGCGCGGACTGCGGGACATATCGACCACACGCATTACAGCGTCTCCATCGCCGCGCGGATTCGGGCAACCGTGCGGTCATAGCCCAAGAGCTGCATAACGGTGTAGAGGTCGGGCGAGTTGGTCTTGCCCGTGACCGCCACGCGCAGGAAGGTGGACACATCCGCCACCGAGCCACCGAATTTCTCCGGCTCTGCCTTGTATTCCTTCATGTCGGCGGCAAAGCCCAGCGCTGTCGTGATCTCCTTGACCTTATTGAACCAAACGGTCGCGTCGTCGTTAAAGTCGTAGACCGCGAGGAATTTTTCCAGCGCAGAGCGGATGGCTGCCTTGTCAAACTGCGCGGGGAAACACTCAGAGGCGAAGAACTCGTCGTAGAAGAAGCCCATGTAGGGCTTGACGTCCTTCCAAGTCGCGAGATCCTTTCTCGGCTTCTTGCCGCCTCTGCCGATGGCGAGGATACGCTTCGCATAGGCAGGATCGCGGCGCAGCACAGCGGCGAAATCGGGATCGAATTCCTCCGCGTATTCAAGCGCGAGCGTGTAGACCGTCTCAGTGTCCATGCGGGCAATCTCGTTCTTCGAGACATCGCACAGCTTCGCGTAATCAAACAGCGCGCCCGCCGGATTGAGCTTTTTATAGGAGAATTTGAAGTCGTCGGACGGAGCGGTCGGATTCGCCTTGCGCCAGTCCTCATAGTTGGAGTTGAGCAGCGTCATGATATACTCATAGACCGCGCGGACGGGGAAACCTTCTGCCTTGTAATAGGTCAGCGCCAGCTCCGGGTCCTTGCGCTTGGAGAGCTTGCGCTTGGACGTGCCATCCATCTTCATCAGCGGGCCGATGTGGACGTACTTCGGCGTCTTGAAACCGAGGGCGCGGAAAAGCTGGAGATGGAAGGGCAGGCTCGGCAGCCACTCGTCGCCACGCACCACATGGGTCGTGCGCATCAGATGATCGTCCACCGCGTGGGCGAAGTGGTAGGTCGGAATGCCGTCGGACTTGAGCAGAACGTGGTCGATGTCGTTTTCCGTGATCGTGAGCGCGCCCTTGACCAAATCGGTGTACTTAAACTGATTTTCGATCGAGCCGGTCGAGCGGAAGCGCAGTACCCACGGCTTGCCCGCCGCAAGCGCCGCTTGAATATCCTCGATGGGGCGGTCGCGCCAGACGGCGTAAGCGCCGTAGTAGCCGAAGTTAACCTTCTTCTCCTCCTGCTCCGCGTGCATGGCGGCAAGCTCCTCCTCGGTGCAGAAGCAGGGGTAGGCGTCGCCCTGTTCGACGAGCTTCTTGGCGTAAACATGATAAATGTCCGCGCGCTGACGCTGACGGTAGGGGCCGTAGTCGCCCGCGTCACCGTCCTTCGTCGCGCCCTCGTCAAAATGAATGCCATAGTGCTGCAGGGTGTCAATCAGCACCTCGACCGCGCCCGCGACCTCGCGCTTGGCGTCGGTATCCTCGACGCGGAGAAAGAGCACGCCGCCGGACTGGTGCGCCATGCGCTCGGAAACAAGACCCTGCACCAAATTGCCGAGGTGGACGAAGCCCGTCGGCGACGGTGCCATACGCGTAATGACCGCGCCCTCAGGGACGTTTCGCGCGGGATAACGCTCCTCCAGCTCCTCGGGCGTGGTCGTGACATTCGGGAACAAAAGCTTTGCCAATGCGATCGTATCCATTGTAAATACCTCGTATGATTATCGTTTTTTCTTATTATATCCGCCGCGCTCGCCCTTGTCAATTCCGCAGGCGCAGAATCCGAAAAAAGCCCCGTCCGCGAAGCGGCAGACGGTATAGACAAGCATATCTGTATGCAACCGGTGGCTCCTGCGCACGGGCGGCTAATAGCCGCCCCTACAGCGCGACACCCGACTGTTCTTGTAGGGGCGGCTATCAGCCGCCCGTTGGTACATAGAAACAAGTTTGTACGCACTCGGTAGTTCCTGCACGCGGCTTAGGACATGTCCCCGCCCTACAGAAGGCTTCGTCAACACTTGCATTGCCCCGAAAATATGTTATAATGAATCATAGAGAAGAAAGGAGTCTGCGCCATGCTCGATCCGAAAATTGCCGAAAACTACATCGCCATTCTCACCGAGGAGCTTGTTCCCGCGACGGGCTGCACCGAGCCGATCGCAATCGCCTACTGCGCCGCGACGGTGCGCAAGCTGTTGGGGCAGCTTCCCGAACGCGTCAGTGCCGTCCTCAGCGGAAATATTCTGAAAAACGTCAAGAGCGTCGTCGTGCCGAACACAGGCGGGCGCAAGGGTATCCGTCCCGCCATCGCCGCAGGTCTGGTCGCGGGCGACGCCGAACGCGACTTGCAGGTTATTGCCGACATTTCCGAGGCGCAGCTTGCCGAAATCGACGCATATCTGGAGCGCACCGAGATCGACATTACCTGCGGCAGCTCGCCCTGCAAGCTCGACATCGACCTGACGGGCTATGCGGGAGCGCACATGGCGCGCGTGCGCATCACCAACCACCACACGAACATCGTCCATATGGAGCGCGACGGGGAAATCCTGCGCGACGAGCCGATTGCGGACGCCTCCGAGGAGCGCATGACGGATAAGAGCTGCCTCAATGTTGAGGATATTCTTCGTTTTGCCGATACCGTGGAGCTTTCACAGGTCGAGCCGCTGCTCATGCGGCAGATCACGGCGAATTCCGCCATCGCGGAGGAGGGTCTTCGCGGCGCGTGGGGCGCGCAGATCGGGCGCATTCTGCTCGAGGACTACGGCGATGACGTCAAGCAGCGGGCAAAAGCCTATGCCGCGGCAGGCTCGGACGCACGCATGAGCGGGTGCGAAATGCCTGTCATTATTCTCTCCGGCTCCGGCAATCAGGGCATCACCGCCTGTATGCCCGTGGTCGTTTACGCCAAACACATCGGCGCGACGCAGGAGCAGCTTTTGCGCGCGCTCGTCGTCTCCGACCTCGTGACAATTCATCAAAAGAGCGGCATCGGGCGGCTTTCGGCGTACTGCGGCGCGATCTCGGCGGGCGTCGGCGCGGGCGCGGGTATCTGCTATCTGCTCGGCGGCGGCTATTCTGCCGTCGCGCACACGATCGTCAATGCCGTAGCGATTCTCTCCGGTACCATCTGCGACGGCGCAAAGCCCTCCTGCGCGGCGAAAATCGCGGCGGCGGTGGACGCGGGCATTATGGGCTATCGGATGTACCTGCACCACAAAGAGTTCCGCAGCGGCGAGGGCATCGTCGCGGACTCCGTGGACGAGACAATCGCCAATGTCGGTATGCTCGCCAGTCAGGGAATGCGGCAGACCGACCACACAATTCTGCGCATCATGCAGGACACCGAATGCCGTTAACCACTCAACAGAAAAAGACGCAGCGTCCCAAACGGGACGCTGCCAGCGTGTCGAAAAAATCTCCGACGTGTCATTGCGAGGAGCGCAGCGACGTGGCAATCCAATAAGAAAAGTTCCGTATTCGCCGGAAATGATGTAAAGAACGAAACAAATCCGCAACAAAACTATAGTTTTTTGACAGTCTGTGGCAGCGTCCCAAACGGGACGCTGCCTTTTTGTTAACCGTTTCTCGTTTTCATCAGCTGGCGCATTCTCGCGGAATGATCCAGCTCGCGCTTGCGAATGCGCAGGGACTTCGGCGTGACCTCCAGCAGCTCGTCATCTGCAAGGAACTCCAAGCACTGCTCCAAGGAGAAGACACGCGGGGTCGTCAGGCGGAGCGCCTCGTCCGAACCGGAGGCACGCATATTGGTAAGCTGCTTCTTCTTGCAGACGTTGACCGTCATATCCTCGTTGCGCGAGCAGATGCCGACGACCATGCCGGCATAGACATCCACGCCCGCGCCGATAAAGAGCTGGCCGCGCTCCTGCGCGTTAAACAGACCGTAGGTGCAAGCCTCGCCCGTCTCAAAGGCGATCAGGGAACCGCTCTTGCGGCGCTCGATCTCGCCCTTCATCGGCGCGTAGGAGTCCAGCACGGAGGACATGATGCCCTCGCCGCGCGTATCGGTCAAAAATTCACTGCGGTAGCCGAACAGACCGCGCGACGGCACCAAGAATTCCAGACGGTAGCGGCTGCCGACCGGCGTCATCGAGACAAGGTCGCCCTTGCGCTTGCCGATCTTTTCGATCACGCTGCCCATCGATGCCTCGGGCACGTCCGCGACCATGCGCTCGATCGGCTCGCAGACCTTGCCGTCGATGGTCTTGGTCAGGACACGCGGGGTGCTGACCTGGAATTCGTAGCCCTCGCGGCGCATCGTCTCCATCAGGATGGACAGATGCATCTCGCCTCTGCCCGCGACGTTGAAGGCATCCGTGCCCTGCTCGGTGACGTGCAGAGAGACGTCCTTCAAAAGCTCGCGGAACAGGCGGTCGCGCAGATTGCGGGAAGTGACATATTTGCCCTCTCTGCCGGCAAACGGCGAATCGTTGACCGAGAAGGTCATTTCAATTGTCGGGTCGGAAATCTTGACGAAGGGCAGCGGCTCCGGCTTGTCCAAGGCGCAGATGGTTCTGCCGATGGTGATATCCGCCATGCCGGAGAAGGCGACGATCTCGCCTGCGGATGCCTCGGTGATCGGCTTCTTGCCCAGTCCGTCGAACTCGTACAGCGCGACGACCTTGCCCTTGACAACGTGCTCGGGGTCGTGGTAGTCGCAGATCGTGACCTCCTGATTCTGACGGATCGTGCCGCGCTCAATTCTGCCGATGCCGATTCTGCCGACGTATTCGTTATAGTCGATGGACGAAACAAGCATTTGCAGCGGCGCCTCGGGATCGCCCTCGGGCGCGGGGATATAGTTGACGATGGTATTAAAGAGCGGATCGAGGTTGACACCCGTCTCATTGGGGCTGTAGCTTGCCACGCCCTGCCGCGCGGAGCAGAAGAGCGTGGGCGATTCAAACTGCTCGTCGGTCGCGTTGAGGTCGAGCAGCAGCTCTAACACCTCGTCCATGACCTCCTCGATACGCGCGTCGAGACGGTCGATCTTGTTGACGACAACGATGACCTTGTGACCCAGCTCGAGCGCCTTTTGCAGGACGAAGCGCGTCTGGGGCATGGGGCCCTCCGCCGCATCGACGAGAAGGATGACACCGTTGACCATCTTCAGAATGCGCTCCACCTCGCCGCCGAAGTCGGCGTGGCCCGGGGTGTCAACGATGTTGATCTTCGTTCCCTTATAGTGAACGGCGGTATTTTTGGCAAGGATCGTGATGCCGCGCTCGCGCTCCAAGTCGCCCGAGTCCATCACGCGCTCGACCACCGCCTGATTTTCGCGGTAAATGCCGCCCTGCTTGAGCATCTCATCGACCAGGGTCGTCTTGCCGTGGTCAACATGGGCGATAATGGCAATATTTCGAATGTTTTTCTGATCTGACATGAAGGAATTTCCTTTCCTGCGGCGCGCTTCGCCGCCTCTTATAGATTTTATCCACAACTTAGGAATATAACACATTTCTTCGCATTTCGCAAGAGAAATCGCACATTTTCGCCCCCGTATGACAAAAAAGTTTCTGCCGCCAACCGCCGTAGAGGCGGACGCCTCTGTCCGCCCGTGCGGGCACTGCCGAGTGCGTACTCGGACGACAAAAATCGGAAATACAGAAAACTTTCGGAACCCACACCGCATTTTTTCTGTCTATATAGTTGAAAGGTACTTTTCAAATACTCAGGAGGACAACGCTATGGATGAACGGGACATTCTCGCTCTGCTGTTGCGGCATAACGAGGACGGCTTGGACGCAGCGCTCAGGCAATACGGCAAGCGGCTGCACGCCATCGCCGCAGGTATTGTAGGCGTCGAAAACGCCGAGGAATGCGTGAACGACGCGCTTTTCAGTGCATGGAACGCCATTCCGCCGGAGCAGCCGAAGCATCTGCGCGCCTATCTGTGCAAGCTGACGCGCAACACGGCGCTCAACCGCCATGCGCAGGAAAGCGCAAAAAAGCGCGGCGGCGCGGCAGTTGACGCTTCGATCGAGGAGCTGGCGGAATGTCTGCCTGCAGCGGAGGAACCGGCAAAGGCGTTCGAGGAAAAGGCGCTCTCCGAGGCGATTACCCGCTTTCTTCGGCAGCAAAAGCCGCGCAGCCGCAGGCTTTTCTTAGCAAGATACTTTTACGCCATGCCCATTCGGGACATTGCTTCACGGTTTTCCATGCGTGAGGGCGCCGTCAAATCCGCACTCCGCCGCAGCCGCGAGGCGCTGCATACCTATTTGACAAAGGAGGGTTTTTTCTGATGAAAAAAGAAGAATTATTCCGTGCGGTCGGAAAAATCGACGACGCGCTGATCGAAGAATTTGAAACGCAAGCACCATCCAGCAACAAGCATTGGGCGCGTTACGGAGCGCTTGCCGCCTGCGTTTGCCTGCTCGCGGCGGGTGCTTTGGTATGGCTTTCCAAGGATCGTGCAGCGCTGCCCATCGCGCAGCCCGCAACGGAGCAAGCCGCGCCAACGGTGCAGCCGACGACAATCCTGTCAAGCGAGCAGGCACAGGGCGCGCTGACGCCGCTTGCGGAATTGCCGCAGCTTTCCTATGCCGAGGGTGACGGCGAAATGGCGGCAGACATTGCGCTGCCCGACGGTTACTTTTTCCGTGACCTGACAGACGAAGCGCTGGCAAGCATTTGGGGCATGGAGACGCTCTCATGGGAGGGCTATGATCCTTCCGCCCTCGAGCTGCAAACGGAGCTGATCTATGACGGCACGGGCAGGGTCTGGCGTGCCATAATCAACGGTACGCTTGGCGAGAGCAATTTCACCCTGACGCTCTCCCCCGAACGGGTGCCTTCCACCTGCATCATCTATGAGGGCGGCATGACCTGCGAATTTTACGGTACGGATGTGACGGCACTTCGTTTCGGCAGCCATATCGAGATCACCTTCCTGCGCGGCGAGGGGGAGAACGCCGTCGGCGCGCGGCTGGAAGCAAACGGCGTAACCGAGGAGACGGAAGCGCTTTTGACGCGCATCGTGTCGCAATCCCTGCGCGAGGACGGCATTTTGCAGCTCGACCAGCTCAAGGTTGAAGCTGTCCCCGCATGGCGCAGAGAAACACTGACCGAGCCGCAGGCACGCGCAGAGACGGGTTTTGGGGAATATCTGCCCGAAACACTGCCCGCAGGCTTCGCATTCGAGGCAGCCTTTCGGGATCTTGGCGAGGATCGCAACTGGCTGAGCGCAAGTTGGTACAACGGCTACGCAAATTTGAGCGTCACCGTGGATAAATGCGCCGATCTGCGCGGCTTGGTGCACGCCGACGAGATCGAGAAGTACGACCGGGACTACTATGGCGCGGAGAAGCCCGATGTCCCCGACGAATATTGGGAGAGCTGGTCTTCCCCGACCTTCTATGCGGAGGAATTGACGAAAGAAGTCATTGCACGCCGCCTCTCCGAATCGGACATGGGCAACCTCTATACCCATTTCAGCGTCCTTTACCCCGACGGCACCGTCGTCTCCGTCAGCGTCAGCGCCAAGGAAAGCACCCTTTGGCAGCTTCTCTCCTTCCTCCTCACCAACTGAAGCAGGCATTCACACTCCCTCTCGTAGGGGCGGCTATCAGCCGCCCGCTGCAAAGGGAAACAAATCGGTGATACTTACAATTCCTGCGCCGACTTATGACTGTCTCCGCCGTTTGAAATCCGTGCAGAGCACACCTCAGTCATTCACCCTTAACCTAAAAAGGTACTTCCTACACGCGGGCGGCTGATAGCCGCCCCTACGCCGGTAGAATTCGATTTCAGATATTCCCAAAATCAGGCGAATTTTGCTTGACAAACCCGCTTTCTGTGGTAAAATAAGAACAAATATGCAGCCATAGCTGAGGTTGCGGCATACATCAGTACCTTTGCAGTTGTCGGCGGGCAGCCGCGCAGAGGGAAAGGGTCTGCCGCCGAAGTGCGCTTTCGACTGTCCGGCGGGGCGTGCTGGGACGATACAGAAGATGTATCGGACTGTCATTCCGTGCGGAATGGAGCGCAACTGTGGGGGTTACGGAAGCTCTGAACCATACCCTGTGCGCCCCCGCACAGGGTATTTTTGTATTAACGGAGGCAAGACAGATGAAAAAGACACCGTTCGTTACCCTCGAAAAGGCGCTGGAAATCGCCGCGAACGTCCCGACGCCCTTCCATCTCTACGACGAGGCGGGCATTCGCCGCAACGCCCGCGCCCTGCGGGAGGCGTTTTCGTGGAATCCGGGTTTTAAGGAGTATTTCGCGGTCAAGGCGACGCCGAATCCCTACATCCTCTCGATTCTGCACGAGGAGGGCTGCGGCTGCGACTGCGCCACCTACACGGAGCTTTTGCTTGCCGAAGCGTGCGGCATCACGGGCAAGGAGGTCATGTTCTCCTCGAACGTCACGCCTGTACGTGACATGAAAAAAGCGTTCGACATGGGCGCGTACATCAACCTCGACGACGCGAGCTATGTGGACTTTTTGGAGACGAACTGCGGCATTCCCGAGACGGTCTGCTGCCGCTACAACCCGGGCGGGAGCTTTTCCTGCGGCAATACCATCATGGATATGCCCCGCGACGCGAAATACGGCATGACTGAGGATCAGATGGCAGGCGTTTTCCGCCGTCTGATGCTGCGCGGCGTCAAGCATTTCGGCATTCACGCCCTTCTCGCCTCGAACGCCGTCGGCAACGAATACTACCCTGAGCTGGCGGCGAATCTGTTCCGCCTCGCCGTGCGTCTGCACAACGCCACGGGCGCACACATCGCGTTCGTCAATCTCTCCGGCGGCATCGGCGTGGACTACCGCCCCGAGCAGCCGCAATGCGACATTTTTGCCGTCGGCGAGGGCGTCCGGCGGCAGTATGAACAAATCCTCACGCCTGCGGGCATGGGCGATGTGGCGATCTTCGCAGAGCTGGGCAGATTTTTGCTTGCCCCGTGCGGGCATCTGATCTCCACAGTGCTGCATCAGAAGCATATCTACAAAACCTATGTCGGTCTTGACGCCTGCGCCGCAGATCTCATGCGCCCTGCGATGTACGGCGCGTATCACCACATCACCGTCCTGGGCAAGGAGGATGCCATCCTCGACCATGTCTACGACGTCACGGGCGGTCTGTGCGAGAACAACGACAAGTTTGCCATTGACCGCAGTCTGCCCGGCATCGACATTGGGGACTTGGTCTGCATTCACGACACTGGTGCGCACGGCTACTCGATGGGCTACAACTATAACGGCAAGCTCCGCTCGGCGGAAGTCCTGCTTTGCGAGGACGGCTCGTTCCGCCTCATCCGCCGCGCTGAGACACCGCAGGATTATTTTGCAACGCTTGACTTCACTCCGTTCTTCGGAGGCGCGGAATGAGAGTATTAATCACCGGCGCGGCAAGCGGCTTAGGTCGTGCCGCCGCAGAATACTTTGCGGAAAACAGCGCGTATGTTTACGCGCTCGATCTGCAGCCGATTGCGCCGAGGGAGCGTCTGCACCCCTTCACTGCGGACATTACGGACGAAGCCGGCCTCCGCGCCGTTTTTGCGCAGTTGGAAGCAGACGGCGTGCGGCTCGACGCGATCATCAATTTTGCGGGGATGATCTTCATCGACAATTATTTGGAGGTCGAGGAGGAAAAGCTGCGAAAAATTTTTGACGTCAATCTGCTCGGCGCAATGCGCGTCAACAAAGTTTTCTTCCCGCTGCTGCGGGAAGACGGCAAAATTGTCATTACGACAAGCGAGGTCGCGCCGCTCGATCCACTGCCCTTCAACGGCATCTACAGCACCACGAAAACCGCCCTCGACTGCTACGCACAGGCGCTGCGGCAGGAGGCGGGGCTGCTCGGGCGGCGGGTGATCACAGTGCGCCCGGGCGCGTTCAACACGCCGCTCGCGGGCGGCAGCATCCCGTCCATGCACGCAATGACGCAGCGCAGCCGGTATTTCGGCGGGCAGGGCGCGCGGTTTGAAGCGCTGATGCGGAAGTTCACCGGCAAGCTGCAGAACCCCGAAAAGCTGGCAAAAAAAATTTACCGCGCGGTAAGCCGGCGGCATCCGAGGAATGTTTACACGGTGCATTCCAATTTCGGCCTGCGGCTGCTCTCGCTTCTGCCGAAGGGGATGCAGGTCAAAGTTGTCAGGCTTTTGGTCGGAAAAAAATAACGATAACGGGAGTGCCCCCGAGGGACACTCCCGTAAGCGTATCAAAAAAGTCTCTCGTGTCATTCCGAGGAGGCGAAGCCGACGTGGCAATCCAATAAGAAAAGTTCCTTATTCGCCGGAAATGATGTAAAGAACGAAACAAATCCGCAAGATTGTACCCGCAAGGGGTACGCCGCATCCGTAAGGCGGCAAAGCCGCCAACGGCTGCATTATGGTTTTTTGACAGACTGAACGGGAGTGCCCCGAGGGGCACTCCCGTTTTTTAGGGGAATTATTCGTAAATGACCTTATCGCAGAGGTTCTTGATGACCTGTGCGACCTGTGCTCTCGTGGCGTAGTTGAGCGGGTCGATCGTATTGGCGGACATGCCGTGGATCAGACCTGCGCCGACTGCCCATTCGATATAGGTCACAGCCCAGTCACTGATGTCGCCGCGGTCAATGTAGCGCTCCATGAACTTCTCATTATCGATGGTCATATCCATGCCGAGGTAGTCACAGTAGCGGTACATGATCGCCGCCATCTCCTCACGGGTGATGTCTGCGTTCGGGTCGAAGACCTCTGCCGTTCTGCCGAGGACGATGCCGTTCTCCGCAGCCCACGCGACGTACGGTGCATAGTAGCTGCCTTCCTCAACGTCAGCGAAGGCAACGCCCGTATACTTGCTCACGTCAACGCCTTCCATTCTGCCGAGGACGGTGACGAACATCGCGCGGTTCATGTTCATGTACGGTGCGAACAGATCCACGTCCACGCCGTAGAAGTAGCCGCGGTCGGTTACGAAGGTCACTGCAGCGTAGAACCAGTCATCGGTGCGGACATCGTCATAGTAGGACGCGCCCTGTACCTCGAAGACCACATAGATCTCGACTGCCGCTGCGGGCATCGTGAAGCTCCACATCTGGACGTAGTCCGCATCCTCGTAGATGAAGGAGACGGGCACTGCGTAGCCATACTCGTCAAGGACGGTGACAGACTTGACACGGTAGCCGTTGTCGGGATCGGCGGCGATGAGGATACGGTCGCCGACATGCGCGGTGTCCTCCGGACTGAGGGTAACGGTGCCGTGTCCATCCTCGAAGAAGTTGAGAGCGTAGGACTCCAGACCGAAGCCGGTCTTCTCGAAGGTGACGATGATCTCCACGTCATGGCTCGGCATGGTGAAGGTATAAGCGCCGCCCTCGGGCTTGATCTCCTCATTGACCTTGATCTTGCCGCCGTCCACTTCGATGGAAGCAAGCTCCCAACCCTTCACGGGTGTGGCAGTCACGGTCACAGTGTCGAGGTAATCGGCAGGGATGTTGTCGGTGTCATAGCCGTTCAGCGTTACGCTGCCCTCACCCACGACCTTGAGGTTCGCGGTGTAAGTGGATTCGGTGAAGATCGCAGTCACAACGACCGGCTCTGCAGGCATCGTGAAGGTGTAGACATTCTCCGCAATCTCGGTGAGGACGCAGGTCTTCTCGCCGTCTGCGT
>SFIL01000024.1 GCA_004556205.1 Clostridiales bacterium
CAAAGGGAAAAGAGGTTTATGCATATGGCTACATTTTTTCTCAACGGAAAGGAAGTCACCGTGACCAAGAAGCAGAAGCTTTTGCGGTTCCTGCGTGACGAAATGCACATCACCTCCGCGAAGGACGGATGCAGCGAGGGTGCCTGCGGTGCCTGCACAGTGCTGATCGACGGCGAGCCGTGCCGCGCCTGCATTCCCGATACCGAGCGGTTGGACGGCAAGCATATCCTGACCGTGGAAGGTCTTTCCGATTTTGAAAAGGCGGCATACACCTTTGCCTTCGGCGAGGCGGGCGCGGTGCAGTGCGGCTTCTGTATCCCGGGCATGGTGCTCTGCGCCAAGGGTCTGCTGGACAAATGCCCCGACCCCACCGAGGAGCAGATTCGCTTTGCCATCCGTAATAATTACTGCCGCTGCACGGGCTATGTCAAGATCATCGCCGCCATCAAATTGGCAGGGCAGATCCTCCGCGACGGCAAAATCCCCCTCCCCTCCGCGACGGACTGGAAGCTCGGCTCCCGCGTTCACCGTTTGGACGTGGAGGAAAAGGTGCTCGGTTACGGCAAGTATCCCGACGACTATTACCCCGAAAAAATGTGTTATGGCTCCGCGGTTCGCAGCAAATATCCCCGCGCCCGCGTCCTCTCCATCGACACGAGCAAGGCGGAGGCGCTGCCCGGTGTCATTTGCGTCCTGACGGCAGCGGATATCCCGGGCAGTAATTTGATCGGTCATCTTGTGCACGACTGGCCCGTAATGATCCCCGTGGGCGGCATCACGCATTTCCTCGGAGATGCGATTGCCCTTGTCGCTGCCGAGACACAGGAGATTTTGGAGAAAGCGAAGAAGCTCGTCAAGGTTGAATACGAGGTTCTGCCCGCCGTGAATAACCCGACCGAGGCAGCCGCGCCCTATGCCCCGATCGTACATAAAAACGGCAATCTGCTTGCGCATAAGCATGTCTCCCGCGGCAACGCCGAGGAAGCGATCAAGAATTCCAAATATGTTCTGCACGGGCAATTCCAAACCCCGTGGACGGAGCACGCCTTCTTGGAGCCGGAGTGCGCCGTTGCCATCCCGGACGGCGACGGTATCATGATGTACTCCACCGACCAGAGCGCGCATACGACCCTGCACGAGGTTGCGCTGATGCTCGGTCTGCCCTATGACAAGGTCAAGATTCAAAACGCCCTGGTCGGCGGCGGCTTTGGCGGCAAGGAGGATATGACCGTCCAGCCGCTTGCCGCGCTGATCGCCTATAAGACGGGCAGAGCCGTCAAATGCAAGCTCACCCGCGAGGAATCGCTGCTCATCCACCCGAAGCGCCACCCGTTCGATATGGACTTTACCATGGGTGTGGACGAAAACGGCATCATTCAGGGCGTCAAGGCGACCGTAGTCTCCGACACCGGCGCATACGCGTCCTTGGGCGGTCCCGTCCTGGAGCGCGCCTGCACGCACGCGGCAGGACCCTATGCCTATGAGAATTTCGAGATCGACGGCTACGCCTATTATACCAATAACCCACCTGCGGGCGCGTTCCGCGGCTTCGGCGTCACACAGACCTGCTTTGCAATCGAAACGCTGTTAAACGAGGCGGCGGACAAGGTCGGCATCTCCCCGTGGGAGATCCGCTACCGCAACGCCATCCGTCCCGGCGGAGTTCTGCCGAACGGGCAGATCGTCGATGAATCCACCGGCTTGGTTGAAACCCTGCTCGCCGTCAAGGAGGACTTTGACAACGCGAAGGTCAAGGGCATCGCCTGCGCGATGAAAAACGCGGGTGTCGGCGTCGGCATCCCCGACTGGGGCCGCTGCAAGCTGATCGTCGAGGGCGACGAAAAGGTGCATATCTACACAGGCGCGTCCTGCATTGGGCAGGGGCTAGGTACCGTTTTGGTGCAGATGGTCGTCTCCAATACGAATCTGCACCGCGACGATATCGTCTACGAGCGCTCGAACACATGGATCGCGCCGGACTCCGGCGATACCTCCGGCTCGCGCCAGACCATGATCACGGGCGAAGCCTGCCGCCGCGCCTGCTTAAAGCTGCATGAAGCGCTGGCGGGTCACACCCTCGCCGACCTGATCGGGCAGGAATTCTACGGAGAATACCTTGCGAAAACCGATCCGCTCGGCGCGGATGTGCCGAATCCCGTCTCCCATGTTGCCTACGGCTATGCAACGCAATTGTGCATTCTCGACGAGGTCACAGGCTATATCAAAAAGATCGTCGCGGCGCACGACGTCGGCAAGGCAGTCAATCCCCTGTCCTGCGAGGGGCAGATCGAGGGCGGTGTCGTCATGTCGATGGGCTACGCGCTGACGGAGCAGTTCAATATCGACGCCAACTGTAAGCCCACCTCCAAATTCGGCACGCTGGGTCTGTTCCGCGCGCATCAGACGCCGGAAATCAAGGCAATCGTCATTGATAAGCCGGGCTTAAATGTCGCCTGCGGCGCAATCGGCATCGGCGAGATCACCTCGATTCCGACCGCTCCCGCCATTGCCGACGCGTATTATCGTTTGGACGGCGAGCGCCGCTACAGTCTCCCCTTAAGCGGTACGCCCTACAGCCGCAAGTAATCGTGCAGAAAGGAAGATTCTTATGATCGTCAAAAAGAAATTCCCGCCGAAGGTCGCCTGCGTCCACTGCAACGGCGGCTGCCGCGCCAAGCAGACCCCCGAGGGCTACGATCTCTGCTCCTATGGCTGCACGGGCTGCGGCGCCTGTATTGACACCTGTCATTTCGGTGCGATCTCTCTGAACAGCTACGGCGTTGCCGAGGTCGATGAGCGCAAGTGCGTCGGCTGCGGCGCGTGCTACCTCGCCTGTCCGCAGCGTGTCATTCACCTGCGCTTGGAGGATAACCCCATCGTCGTCCTCTGCTCGAACAAGGACGCCCGCTGCAAAGATGCCTGCGAGGTAAGCTGCATCGGCTGCGGGCTGTGCGAAAAAACTTGTCCCGCCGGTGCGATCAAGGTGTCGGAAAACCGCGCCTTCATCTTCTCGGATAAATGTCTCTCCTGCGGCGCGTGCGCCATGGTCTGTCCCCGCAATGTCATCCACGACAAGCGCGGCATCCTCACGCACCGCATTTGATCCCGCTTCTTGCGTATAAAATAATGTCTGCTGAACGTCGCCTTGTGGCTAATTCAGCAGACATTTTCTATTTTTGGTAAGAAACTCAGTATAAAATGCGACCGACTGCACAATACGGGGGCGGTTCCTGTTTCCCGCAATAGGGCGCGGGAGCTGTTTCCGTATCAGCAGTCGGTCTGTATGTTACTGTTCGGTTGCTTCGGAATTACTTCTCGAAGACCATTGTTCCTTCGTCTTCGCTGATGGTCAGGGTATTGCCGTCGAGCACAAAGGTCATTTCCCCACCGTTAGAGGAGGTAATCTTGTTATCCTTCCACTCAAAGCTCTCGGACTCGCCCGCCATGTCGAGGGTACCGGTGCCGTCGGAATTGAACTCAATGGTGATCTCGAGACCTAAGCTCTTGAGCATTTCGGCATCCATGGACATTCCATCGGCATCCATGCTGACTAATGTGTACTTGCCGGAGGGTCCCTTGCTGCTGCCGCCGCAAGCGACAAGGCAGGCGAGAAGGCAGACAATGAGCAGCGTGCTCATCAAGATTTTCATCGTTCTTTTCATTGCTTTTTCTCCTTCCTTCATTCAGTCGTTCTATTACAGCGGGATACTTCCCACAGGAACCGAAAAACGGGATGCTTTGCTCGCGTTTATACGCTGCCGCTGCGACCGCCCGTCGAGTGGGACGAACCGCTGCCACCACCGGAGCTGCCGTTATTCTTCGGGCGCTCCGTACGTGTTACGTTACGGTACAGGAAAATATCCCGTTCCTGCCGTAGCTGCATACTGCCGTCACGGACATAGCTCGATGCTGCGCACTGGGCGCGAACAGACTTGAGTTGTCCCTTCAACACCGACATCGGGATCAGAAACGACAGGAGCATGCCCACGATCAGCGATAGAATGATCCATGTTACAACGGGAATACCGCCCTCTTGGGCGATCTCCGCGCTTTTTTCGGCAAATGCGAGGCAGGAAGCGGCATAATCGCGCTCCCGCAGATCGGGCAGAAATGCATCATCCAGCCGATCCAGTGCATCGTCGTCAAAAGGACGAGAGTCCTTGCCGTAAGTTGTGTAGGCATAATTGACGCGATTGCCGTCGGGAGCGATGAGCAGAAGGATTCCGCTTTCACCGTCGCTGCCCATACCGTACCCGTGCGATTCGTAATACCAATCGGCATAGCCCTTGGTATCGGAACCGACCTCATCAGCAGACATCAAAACAATTACGATATCAAAATCATTTTCATTACTCAGCGTGTTCAAGCGGGTCAGGATTCTTGCGTTCTCCTGCGGAGAGAGCAGACCGATCTCGTCTACAAGGCGCAGCGGATGGCCTTCATCAGCTGCAAATACAGGCAAGGCAAGCGCCGCACACAGCAGCACCGCCAAAAGGAGGGTGAAAAGTCGTTTTTTCATGTTTTTCCTCCTTAAATCAATCCGACAAGGCGGAGCAGGCATAATACGGCGAAGCACGCCGCACCGAGGATTGCCGTCCAAATTGCCCACCAGCGCCAGTATGCCGCCTTATCCATCGGCAGATCGCCGACAAACTTACCTGTCTGCCCGTTCATGGCGAAGAGGTACTGCTTGCCCTGCCAGCTTGTTGTAAGCAGCCACACGGGATACAAGGCGTATTTCGCCTTGCCGTTGGACAGATGCAAATTGCTGGATTCAGGAATGACAGAGGTATAGCCCTCAGTCGTACCCGCAAATGCCTCCTCCGTACTCTGACGGATGCGCGCATTCGCACGTTCAACGCTCTGCTCTGCCGTGACGTCATAGCGGTCTGCCAAATAGCCCGAAAGGTAAGCCGTTTGAAAATCCACCGCCTCGTGCAGATCAAACGGCTCGATAGACTCCATCAGGTCGTCCGCCATCTTGCTCGACCCATCGACCGGTACGCCGTCAAAGCCGATACTGCCTGCGCGCAGGAGGGAAAAATGACTTGTTTCCGTATAGTCATAGCGCGAATCGCTCCAAACGCGCGTACGTGTCGCGTGGTAACGGATGCTTGCATCCACATCGGCATCAAAAAGCCAAAAGGGGACGTAAACGCCCTTGATCTCGTCGAGATGATTCTCGCTTTGAAAAAGCTTGGGCAGCAGGCGTTTCCCCTTTGTATGACGTTTCAGGGCTTCCTTTGCTGCGTTTTTGTCGAGCTTGAAGGGAATGACCAAATCAGGCTTTAAATCGCCCGAAACTCTGCCCGTCAGCACAACGGGGTTGCCGCAGAAGGGGCAATGCGTTGCCGCCGTGTTCGCGTCCGCGACGATTTCGCCGCCGCAGGACTGACAGGTGTAAACGCCCATTTGCGCAGTCTCCTCCTGCGCCCACTCACTTCCCGCCGCAGTCTGCCATTGCAGCTCCTCCTGCGGCTGCTCCTCCTTCAAAACATCGTCATAGCTTTTAAGCGTCTCGACATCAAAGGCGGTATCGCAGTAGGGACATTTCATCTGCTGCAGGCCGCTGTCAAATTCGATCTTGCCGCCGCAGCAGGGGCATTTGTATTCCAAGATGGTTGACATAATGCACCTCATTTCATAAGGCTGATGATTGGGTATGCGCTTTTATCATTGGGAGTGCCTGCACGGGCGGGCAGAGTTGCCCGCCGCTGCGCATTTTCACTGAATATCTCTATCGTCAAAGGGATCGCCGCATTCAGGGCAGAATTTCGGCGGATGCTTCGGATCCTTCGGCTCCCAGCCGCACTTGTCGCAGCGGTAGAGCGGCTCTCCCGCAGGCTTCGGCTTGCCGCACTCCATGCAGAACTTGCCCTTATTAACTGCGCCGCAGGAGCAGGTCCAGCCGTCTGCGGCGGGCTTTGGCTTGCCGCACTCAAGGCAGAATTTGCCTGTATTCACCGCGCCGCAGGAGCACGTCCAGCTCTGGGCGGGAGCAGGCTTCGGCTTGCCGCAGTTTTGGCAGAACTTCGCCGTATTCACCGTGCCGCACGAGCAGGTCCAGCCGTCCGCCTTGGGTGCGGCAGGAGCTGCGGGCGCAGCGGCTTGCTGTTGCTGCTGTCCCATCGCATAGAGGTTTTGGGCATTCATGCCGCCTGCCTGCTGCGCCATGCCCATGCCCATGAAGCCCATCATCGCACCGTTCTTGTTCTCCGCTGCCGCCTTCATCGCATCCGCCTGCGCACCGACGAGTGTGGCTGCCGCCATCGTCGGATCGCGCATGATCGCGGTGCGCTGCGCCTGCTTGATCATCTCCGCGTCCTCTTCCGGCAGCGTGACCGGATTCATCGCGATGGAGACGATCTCCAAACCGCGCAGCTTGCCCCACTTCGCCGTGAGGCTCTCGTTCATCGCCTGCGACAGCTCCTCGACATGCCCGGGAATCGCGCTCGGGCGGATCTCCAGCTCGGAGATCTTTGCAAACGCGGGCTGAAGCGCGCTGATGAACTCAGTCTTGAGCTGCCCGTCGATCTCGGAACGGCGGTACTCGCTCGAAACATTGCCGCAGACATTCGTATAGAACAGCAGCGGGTCGGCGATCTTGTAGGAATAGACGCCGTTGCAGCGGACGGACACATCGATATCCAGCCCGATGTTGCGGTCTACCACACGGAAGGGAATCGGATTCGCTGTGCCGAATTTGTTGTCGATGATCTCCTTGGTGTTGAAATAGTACACGCGCTGATCCTTGCCGGTATCGCCGCCGTAGGTGAAGCGTTTGCCGATGGTCTTAAAGGTTTCCTTGATGCTCGTGCCGAGCTTGCCGGTGAAGATGCTCGGTTCGGTCGAGGAGTCGTATGTAAACTGACCCGGCTCCGCGCAGACCTCGACGATCTTGCCCTGCTCAACGATGATCATGCACTGGCCATCGGCCACAGCGATGCCGGAGCCGTTGGAGATGATGTTATCATTGCCCTTGGTGTTGGAGGAACGACTCGTCATACGCTTTTGTCCCTTGACAACCAGCGTATCCTTGTCGATCGCCTCGCAGTAGAAAAATTCCTTCCATTGATCGGCAAGTGTGCCGCCCAGTGCGCCGATGCCCGCTTTGATAAGTCCCATAGTATTTCTCCTTTCGATGTTTTCGGAAAGCTCCGAAAAATCAGCAGGCGCGGTAGGCAAAAGTTCCGACTGCCCGCAGCGATTTACGCGGAGGTTCCCTTGTCTTGTTGCTTTTGAATAGTATTTTGTACATTATATCATATTGAGTTCTGTTTGTACAGAATCACTTTTCCTATTTTGCATTTCTTATCCAAAAGCGATTTTCCGCGTTGCGTCATAGAAAAAGATATGATATACTGTTTTTAATGATTCATGCCTTTCTCCGAAAAGGAGGAAGACAGGTCCAGGCGAATGATTCTGCCTGTGCGAAGGAAAAGGAGCGATAGCGATGTCTGAATATTTGACCGATCTGCGCCGTTTTTTGGATCGCGGCGTTTCGCCTTATCATGCTGTGCGGGAAGCGACGGAGCTGCTGACCGCGAAGGGATTTACCGCCCTTGCGCTCGGCGATGCATTTGAGCTTTCGCGCGGCGGCAGCTATTTTGTCGAGTACGGCACTTTTTTGGCAGCCTTTACGGTAGGCGAGGACGCCGACTTCTTCCGTATTGCGGCTGCACATACCGATTGGCCCTGTCTTCGCGTCAAGCCGGAGCCGGAGCTGCTCTCCGGCGGCTGCTGCAAGCTCTCCGTCGAGCCATACGGCGGCGCCATCTACAACACATGGCTTGACCGTCCGCTTTCGCTCGCGGGCGTTGCCCTTGTACGCACGGACGACCCCATGCGTCCCGAACAGCGCCTCGTTTCGTGGGACGAGCCGCTGCTCACCATCCCGAATCTCGCCATTCACATGAACCGCGAGGTCAACAAGGGCGTCCCGCTGAAGCCGAACATCGACCTGCTCCCGCTTTGCCGCACGGTACAAAGCGGTTGGGGGAAAGACGGCTATCTGCTCGGAAAGCTTGCGGAAAAGCTCGGTGTAAGCGCGGAGGAGCTTCTCTCCTTTGAGCTTTACGTTTACTGCGCGGAGAAAGCACAGGTTGTCGGCTTTGAGGGTGATTTCCTCTCCTCTCCGCGCTTGGACAATCTCACCTCCGTCCACGCCGTTCTCGACGGTCTTATCAAGGCGAGCGGGCACGGGATTAATGTAGCGGTATTATACGATAACGAGGAAATCGGCAGCAACACGCGGCGCGGTGCGGACAGTCAGACGCTCTCTCTGCTGCTCGAAAAGCTTGCGCTCGCCCTCGGTATGGATCGCACCGCCTACCTGAACGCCTGTGTAAACGGAATGTTTCTGTCCTGTGACGCGGCGCACGCAGTACATCCCAATCATCCGGAATATGCGGACTTCTCCTGCGCGCCGGTTCTGAACGGCGGTGTCACCCTGAAGCGCAGCCCGCGCTATTCCTCGGATGCGGCAACGTGTGCGGTGATCTGCGGGCTTTGTGCAAAGCACGATATTCCGTTACAGACCTACATGAACCGTGCCGATCTGCCCGGCGGCAGCACCGTAGGCTCGATGGCTTCGGCGCTCCTTGCAATGCCTGCGGCGGATATCGGCGTGCCGCTTCTCGCGATGCACTCTGCCCGCGAGCTGATGGGCACGCGCGATCAAGCGGCGTTTTGCAGGCTCTGCGAAGCCTTTTTTGACGACTGAGATCTCATTCAACAATTTTGAAATTAACAATGAGGAGTGACGACTATGGAAACGAGGCTTCCGCGCCTGCTTGCTTTACTGCTGATGCTGTCCCTTCTGCTGTCCCTTGCGGCAACCGCTGCGGATCCCGACAGCTACGAGATTCCAAACGATTGGAGCCATGACGCCTTCGTTTTCGCTGTAGAGAACGACATTCTGCGCGGCGATCACCATATGCGCCTGAATCCGCAGAAGAATATCACCCGTGCCGAAATGGCCGCCGTGCTCGTGCGTCTGATCGGCGCGACGCAGCAGGGTAACCTGTCTGCATTTTCCGACGTTGACCCGAATGCATGGTACTATCCGGAACTGAGTGCCGCTTACGCAGCAGGCATTTTCGGCGGCGTTACCGCGACGCAAATGATGCCGAACGCGTTCATCACACGCGAGCAGGCCTTTGTCGCGCTGTGCCGCGCCTTCGGCATTGTCTCCGCCAATCGCACCGCCTATACCGCCTTTACGGATGGCAACAAAACCTCCGCCTATGCCCGTGACAGCCTGAGCGCCATGAAGGAGTTGGGTCTGCTCAGAGGCTACGGCGACGGCAGCGTCCGTCCGCTTGCCTACATTACGCGCGCGGAGATCGCGCAGCTTTTGTACAATCTTTTTGACTGTATCGCGGATGCGCCCGACGAGCTTCCCGCAAGCGGCACGGTGCTCTACCGCGGCACGCAGAAGCTTCCGGACATGCTGACGCTGGACGGTACGCTGATCATCACGCAGGCCGCCCCCGCCGTATTCACACCTGTCAGTTGGCAAATCACAGGCTCTCTGATCCTCCGCACAGGAAAAAACACGAATGCCAACCTCAGTGCCGTTTCGGCAAAGCAGCTCGTCTGCGCGCCGCTCAGCGGCAGCGTCAGCGGCAAAGCGAGCGAGGTCTGTCTTTGGGGCGCTTCCTCGTCCTTCACGGGCAACGCCGGACGGCTCATCGTCTGCGGCGGCAGCCATAGCTTTACGGGCGCTTCCAACGCGATCAATGTGCGTGCAGGCACTCTGACACACAACGGAAACACCGGCGACGTTACGCTTGACGGCAGCACGACCCTCGTTCTGAACGGGAATGCGGGTAACATCACGGCAAACGGTGATAACACCGCTCTGACCGTGAACGGCAGAGTCGCTTCGATCACACTGAACGGCGGACTTTCCACCGTGAACGGCACAGGCAGTGCAGGAACGATCACCATCTGTAAGGAGCAATGCACCGTCACTCTAAAATGCGACAAGCTGAACGACCTTTTGTATCAGGCAGAGCATGACGCAGCGTTGCAAACGGTTCGAACCATGCGGATTCCCTGTACTGTCAAGCGTGCAACGGCGATCTACAAGAACAGAGATTTTACGGGCTATATCCGTTCGCTTCCGGCAGGCACGATCGTATATAACCAGTATCACCCCGATAATAATACGCTGTACGTCTCCTTGGGGGACGGTACATGGGGATGGGTTCCCCGCTGGGACTGCTACATCCCCGACGACGCCGTAACGACAGACGGCAAACTCGACTATTCCAAGGCGACGAAAGAGGGCTTCGTCGATCTGTGCAACTACAACAGCAAGACGGACTACCTCATCTGGGTCAGCCGCTATACGCAGAAGGTCATGGTCTTTCAGGGCAAGCAGGGCGCGTGGAAGCTGATCCGCACCTTCCCCTGCTCGACCGGCTCGAACGACACGCCCACGCCCCAAGGCATCTTTGAGATTTTCAGCCGCACACAGCGTTGGAATTTCTCCTACTACTATGTCAACAACGTGTCGATCTTCAACGGCGGGCACGCCTTCCATACCATTCTGCTTGATTACGGCGGCGGTGTCTACGACGGCCGCGTGGGCATCCCACTCTCGCACGGCTGCATCCGTATGCTCCCGGAGGACTGCAAGTACATATACAATCTGCCGATGAATACGCGCGTCGTTGTGTATTAGGGACGCTCTGCATCAATCCGCAGGAGCGGTCAGTCAGAGATCTTGACGCAAATTGAGGTTTGATACTAAAACCGATTAAAAAATTCATTTCTTGCCGCTCCTCACTACCTCAAAGAAAGAAAGGAGGTCTTCCATGCGGCGATTAATTCTTCTTTTGCTCTGTCTCCTGCTTCTTACTGCATCGGCAGCCGCCGCAGGAGACCAAATCACCTCGCTCACAGAGGAAGTTACCGTAGACGAATACGGTGCAATCTCCGTCACCGCAACGGCGGAGGTCAGCTTCTCGGGCGGAGCAAGCAGCTTCGTCTTCCCGCTCGGCAAGGGTACGCGGGATATCACCGCCTCGGGCGCCGCCTATGACAGGCAGCAGCTTGACGGCGTGGACTGCATCGTTTTTACGAGCAGCGCCGGCTTCTCCGGCAAACAGACCTTCGTCTGCACCTATACGCTTCCCTCCGCCGTGACGGAAACCTCTATCGGGCAGCAATTCTCCTTCGCGCCGATCGCGCGCGGCTTCGAATACCCGATAGAAAAGCTGACCCTGCGCATCGCCTTCCCTAATGACATCTCCGCCCGACCGGCATGGTCGAGCGCCTACTACGGCGATGTTATCGACAATTATCTGACCATCCGCGTGCAGGACAAGCATGTCGAGGTGACCTCCGCTGCCGCGTTCAAGGATCATGAGACGCTCTCGATGTCTCTGCAATTCCCGCCCGACGCTTTCACCCTGCGCCACCTCGTCGGCACGACGGAATCCGTTTCACGCATTGCGTTTTATGTGCTTTTCGCGCTCGCTCTCGCCTATTGGCTCCTGCGGCTGCGCGGGCATTTCCTGCTGCCGAAAATGCAGCAGACCGTCGATATGGAGGCGACGGCAGGCGAGCTTACGACGCGCCTTTACGGTGAGCCGGCAGATATCGCCGCAACGCTTGCGCACTGGGCAAATCTCGGCTACCTCACCATCCGACGCAACCGCAATGGCAGGCTTCTGCTGCAAAAGCAAATGGATATGGGCAACGAGCGCAAAAGCGCCGAACGCCGTCTGTTTGCCGCAGTATTCCGCTACGGCGACATCTGTGACGCTTCGACCGAACGCTTCCGTTCCGTAACGCGGACAGCCGCCGCACCGTTGCGCGGCATTTGGCTGCGCAGAATCTTCAAAAGAAAGGGCGGCTCACCGCGTGTGCTGCGGCTGCTTGGTATGTCCGCCGCTGTCCCCGTCGGGCTTTTGGCATTTGATCTGCTGCTGCCCGCCTCGTGGGTGCGCTGGGTATTCCTGCCACTGCTCACGGCGCTTTGTGTGTGGCTGTCGCTCTGGATGCAGCGCGGCCTCTCTGCGATGCTCCGTCGGCGCGGGACGCTGCTGCTCGGTCTTGCCGCAGCACTTGCCCTGCTGCTTCTCGGAATTGCGGCAGGCTGTACCGGCACGATGCTGCTGCATCTGCTTTTGCAGACCTTTTGTGCACTTACCACCCTCTTCGGCGGCAAACGCACTGACGAGGGCGAGGAGCTGGTACGCCGCCAGCTTGGCCTGCGCCGCTATCTGCGCGGTGCGGCAGACGAGGAGCTGCGACGTAACGCACAGCTTGACGGGCAGTACTTTTACCGCACGTTACCCTTCGCCGAGCTGCTGGGGGTCGGCAGCGCGTTTGCGAAGCACTTTGGCTCGATGCGGCTTGAGCCGTGTCCGTGGCTGCTCGACGCGCAGGAAAAACCTGCAACCGCCGTCGAATTTTACCGTCTCTACGCCGAGATCATGGCGCAGCTTCGCGGCGAGGAGGCAAATAAGCTCGCCCGTCTTCTGAATCCGCCGAAAACCGCTCCGCCTGCGGCAACGGGCGGAAGCAAGGGTACTTAAGGAGAGATTATGGAAGAATATCAGTTCTATGCGCTCATCTCCCGTATGCGTTACATTACCCGCTGGGGACTGATGCGCAACACCTTTTCCGAAAACATCCAAGAACACAGCCATATGGTCGCAGTTTTGGCACACGCGCTTGCGCTCATCCGGCGCGACATTTTGGGACTTTCCGCCGAGCCGGAGCGCTGCGCGACCGCCGCACTGTTCCACGACGCCTCGGAGATTCTGACAGGCGACCTGCCCACGCCCATCAAGTATTTCAATCCCGAGATCAGGCAGGCCTATAAGCAGGTTGAGCGCGTAAGCGGAAACAAGCTGCTGCAAATGCTGCCCGCCGAGCTTCGTGAGAGCTATGCTCCGCTGGTACACGAGTCGGACGAAAGCGTTCGTGCCATCGTCAAGGCGGCAGATAAGCTCGCGGCACACATCAAATGTATCGAGGAGCTGAAGGCGGGTAACGCGGAGTTTGAATCCGCCGCCGAGCAGACCCGCGCCGCGTTGGAGGCACTGCAAATGCCGGAGCTGGACTGGTTTACGGCGCATTGTCTCCCTGCTTTCTCAAAAAATCTCGACGAGTTGGAATAAAGCAAAAAGGCACCGATCGAAATGCTCCCGCATTTCGATCGGTGCCTTTTTATACGATTTCGCTGTTTTGAATTCTGCCGTCAATGCCGATGGTCACAACCCGCAGAGGCAGTGCTTTTCCGCTTGCCGCAATCGCGCGCCGCGCCGCAAACTCCAACCCGCCGCAGCAGGGCACCTCCATCCGCGTGAGCGTCACGCTTCGAAGGCTGTTTTGTGCAAAAATCTCCGTCAGCTTTTCGGCATAATCCACGCTGTCAAGCTTCGGGCAGCCGATCAGCGTCACCTTGCCGCGCATGAAATCGCCGTGAAACGCGCCGTAGGCATAGGCGGTGCAGTCCGCCGCAAGCAGCAGCTCCGCTCCGTCAAAATAGGGCGCGTTGACAGGCACCAGCTTGATTTGGATTGGAAAATTCCCAAGTCCGCTCGGGACGCGCACGATTGTCTCTTCCGTGTTGGTTTCCAAAGTCCTGCACGCCGTGCCGGGACAGCCGCAGGGCAGCGGCGATTCCTTTGCCCTTTTCGCCTGAAGCACCGCAGCTTCATTATAGGCAGGCGCCTCCCGCATTTCGAAGGAGATCGCACCTGTGGGACACGCAGGCAGGCAGTCGCCCAAGCCGTCGCAGTAGTCCTCCCGCAAAAGGACCGCCTTGCCGTCTATCATACCGATCGCACCCTCGTGACAGGCCTCCGCGCAAGCGCCGCAACCGTTGCATTTTTCCTTGTGAATGGTAATAATTTTTCGAATCATCGTATGTTCTCCTGTTTCTTTTTTCGTTCCTCCGCCGCCTTCTGTCTTTGCAGAGCAGCAAGCTCCATCATGTGCTCGTACATCTCATCTCCCACACATTGACGGGCATATTTGCACCACTGTACGCAGCTTAACGCGTCGTTATATGCTACGAATCCGCACTGCTCACACGCAACCTCCGTGTCTGTGGAAAAAATCTCGATGATGTTGCCGCATTGCGGGCAGCGTTTTTCCTCCAAGGTAGGCGTACGCGGCTTCCCTTGGCAGCCTTCCATGATCATTGTCATCCCTCCTCGGCAACTGCCGATGAAATCATCTTCGGCGGCTGACGGATTTTTTTCCAAATTCTCAAGCCCGAAAATCTCTCGTCAGCCGATCCTGCAATTGATACTAAAACCGATAAAATATACATTTCAACTCAACGCCGTATCGGTGTTGCATTTTCGCGATGATAAGGTAAGCATCGCAAAAAACCGTCTTGTACCAATCACGATATCGCAATGAAAATGTGTTTTGCACGTTTTAATTGGTAATTGGTATGAATCAGTGGTTGCCTTGACTTTCCGGCAATAGTTTAGTATACTTTTCGCAAAAAGTATGTTGGAGTTCCAACAAAGAGGAGGCGTCCATGAAAAAATACTATCCCCTTTTGCAGAAAAGTCCTCTGTTTTCAGGTCTTTCCGCAGAGGAACTTGCCGCGATGCTCGGCTGCTTAGGCGCAGAGATACGCCTTGCGGCACGAAATCAGGCAATCTTCTCCGAGGGCGCGCCCGCAGGACAGCTCGGACTTGTGCTGCAGGGCGCGGTGCAGATCGAACGCATAGACTATTTCGGCAACCGAAGCATCCTCGCCACGCGCGAGGCAGGCACACTCTTCGGTGAAGCCTTCGCCTGCGCCCAAACGGAACGTCTTCCCGTAAGCGTAGTAGCTATGCAGGAAAGCGAGATCATGCTGCTTGATTGCCGTCGGGTGCTCACCGTCTGCAGCAGCGCGTGCAGCTTCCATATCCGCCTTGTCCGCAATCTGCTGCAAGCGGTCGCCGCCTCCAACTTGCAGCTTACGCAGAAATTGGAGTTTCTCTCGCAGCGTACCACGCGCAAAAAGCTCCTGACCTACCTGACGGCACAGGCAAAGGCAGCAGGCACGGAGAAATTCACCATTCCCTTTGACCGTCAGGCGTTGGCGGACTATTTGGAGGTAGAGCGCAGCGCCATGTCTGCGGAGCTGAGCAAGCTGCGGAAGGAAGGTCTGCTTGAGTATCACAAGAATCATTTCCGCCTCTTGCCGCACGCATTCAAAAGCGAATAAGCGCCGTTGCGCAAAAAATTTATATTCCAATTTTTCCTCTGCGGCAATTTGCATAATTTCCCGTTGTTTGCAGACAACAGCAATGTCGACTGAACGAACTCGGGAGGAAGCATAATGCTTGAAAACCGTCGAAACAGCGGAGGTATTTCAAGGGAAGCTCTGAACAAATCAGCTGCGGCGCTCAGCGGATTTATTCAGAGCTTCCTAAGATTTACAACAGAAAAGCCGCGACAAAAGTGTTGTCAGCCGCGACGATTTCCGTATTTACCAAAGTATAGAGTATAGAATTTCTACATTTACAGATACTAATTTCGGTAAACAGACAATACAGTAAACGGAGGAATTCATATATGAAAGCAACAGGAATCGTGCGGCGCATCGACGACCTCGGCCGCGTTGTAATTCCCAAGGAGATCCGCCGCACCCTGCGTATCCGCGAGGGCGACCCGTTGGAGATCTATACGGAGAAGGACGGCGAGGTCATTTTTAAAAAGTATTCCCCGATGGGCGATTTACAGGATTTTGCCGTGCAGATCTGCGAGTCTATCGGGAAAAACACCGGGCACATTGCCGCAGTCGCCGACCGCGACGCAATCATTGCCGTGGCAGGCATCCCTAAGCGTGAGCTGTTGGAGAAGCGCAACTCCGCCGAGCTGGAGCAGCTCATGGAGCAGCGCAAAAGCTACCGCTATCGGGCGGGTGAGACGCGTCTGCGCCCCGTGGACTCCGTTGACCGCTATCATCTCGGCGTCGCTGCTCCGATCATTGCGGAGGGTGATCTGATGGGCTGCGTGATGCTGCTGATGAATGAAAATGACACCGCGCCGACCGAGTCTGAGCAGAAGCTAGCACAGACTGTCGCGGGTTTTCTCGGCAAGCAGATGGAAAGCTGATCTCCCTGCACTTGTAGGGCGGGGACATATCCCCGCCGACCGCGAAGCGGCAGACAGTGCAGATGAGAAGGTTTGTACGCAGTCGGTAGTTCCTTGGGTGTTTTGTTGATTTGCGGCAACGCGCTTGGGTCTTTTCTGCACACAAAGGGACTGCTGCAAAAAGCGGCAGTCCCTTTGTGCGCTTTATGAGAGGTTGAAAAAGTCCTCGGGATCGACGGGGGTATTGTTTTGATAGACCGCAAAGTGCAGATGCGGCTGCGCCGCCGTCTCAATGCAGGCGGTCTGACCGACCGTTCCCAAGACTGTTCCCGCCGAAACCGTATCTCCGACCTTGACGGAAATCTCCTCGGCAAGGTTAGAATAGTGCGTCGTGTAGCCGTCCGTGTGCCGCAGGACAACCGTCATCCCGAGGCTCTCATCCTCGTAGATGGTATAGACGCTCCCGTCCGCCGACGCGACGACCTCCTGTCCGAGCTGCGCACTCAGATCTACGCCCTCGTGCGTGCGCCAGTCTCTTGTCGTCTCATTGTACGCCAAGTGATCCGCCGCGAATGCGTACAGTGTGTCCCCCTCAACGGGGCGCACCGTCGTCAAACGCTTCGGAGACGTAGGCGCAGACGGCTCAGCCTCTTCACTCGGGTCGGTTGCAATGACGTCCGCTGCCTTCTGCGAGGGTGTCGTTGCAGCGGATGCCTCGTTCTGCGAGACGCTTGCCGAGCTTTCCTCGGCAGTCGGCGTCTTGCTCGGTCTTAACAGAAAATAGCCGGATGTTCCCACAGCCACTGCACAAAGAAGCAGGACTATGTAGTAGCCCTTCTCCTTCAAAAAGCTCGACAGAGAAAAAATATTTTATACCTGAATTTCTCGACCTGTTTCGCGCTTTCCCGCCGATATACTGAGAGTGCAGAAAATTTTGGGGAGGAGCATACTGATGAAACAATCCGCAATTCGGCTTTGCAGCGCCGTCCTTCTGATGGCGCTTGCGCTTACCGCCTCGGCGGCGACGATTGGCGCAATATCGTCGCAGGACAAGCCGGAAGAAGAGAAGGAGGACACTTACGTTTGGGTCAAAATGCTTTTTGCGACAGAGCCGCGCGCAGAGGAGATTCGTCTGTTTTCCGCTGACGGGATGCCGCTTCAGCAGTTGAAAACCGAAGCAGGCGGCACAGCGGTCAGCGAGCTGATGACGCCGGGCAAGTACTACGCCTTTACCGAGCGCGGCTGCACGGAATTCACGCTGCACGAAAACGCCTCGGTGAGCGCCGACGGCGGGTGCGGTTGGTCAGACGGTGAGATTCTGCATCTGACGAGCGCCGAGGTCGGCACGGTAACGGTCGAGCGGGCGGCGAAGGAAAGCCTGCTGACGCAAAACGGCGGCTGGTTGGACTACACGCTGAAAAACGTTGACTTCGAGCGCCGTGAGGTCGTGCGCTGCACAGCAGCAGGCGGCATCCTTACCTGCACCTTTGAAGGCATACCCCACGGCACTTATTTCTTGGAGGAAAACGGCGTAAGCCGCTGCCGTGTCACCGTCAGCGCAGAGCAAGAAAACGTCACTGTCACACTGCCTTAATATGCCTTGGGACGGCTGTCAGCCGCTTCTGCGCCCGATATGCAGCCGTCCCTGCCCTACCACTGTTAATTGTCCGGTTTTGTCGAATTTTTTCTTGACATTACGAATAAATATGCTATTATAGAAAGTAATTTCATAACCTTATCGAGAGTGGCGGAGGGACCGGCCCGATGAAGCCCGACAACCTGCGGCGACGCAAGGTGCCAATTCCGGCGATGAAGAATCGACAGATGAGGACGCAGTATCGTACCCTGTCGAAAAACAGGGTATTTTTTGTATCGAAAGGGCTATGGAATAATTCATCATAGAAAGGTAGCTCTGAACATGCAAAAAAGAATCTTTACCTCCGAATCCGTCACCGAAGGGCATCCCGACAAGGTCTGCGACCAGATTTCCGACGGTGTACTGGATGCTATCCTGGCGCAGGATAAGACCGCCCGCGTCGCCTGCGAGTGCGTCGCCACGACCGGCATGGTCATGGTCATGGGCGAGATCTCCACGGACTGCTATGTGGACATTCCCCATGTTGTCCGTGACACTCTGTGCAAGATCGGTTACGACTCCGCCGCTGCGGGCTTCAACGGACATAATTGTGCCGTCTTGACCGCCATTGATGAGCAGTCCGGCGATATCGCCATGGGCGTTAACAGCTCCTACGACGAGGCGGACACCCTCGGTGCCGGCGATCAGGGCATGATGTTCGGCTTCGCCTGCGACGAAACGCCGGAGCTGATGCCCGCCCCGATCTCCTTCGCCCATAAGCTGACCAAGCGCCTCGCGGACGAGCGCAAGAGCGGCAGACTCCCGTGGCTCCGTCCGGACGGCAAGAGCCAAGTCTCCGTCGAATACGCGGAGGACGGCTCCGTCGCGCGCATCGACAATGTTGTCATCTCCACGCAGCACGCAGAGGACATCGCCATTGAAGACCTGCGCCGCGAAGTCATTGAAAAAATCATCCGCCCGACCCTTCCCGAACAGTTGCTCGACAAGGATACTAAGTTTTATGTCAACCCGACAGGTCGTTTCGTCATCGGCGGGCCGGTCGGCGATTCGGGTCTGACGGGCAGAAAGATCATCGTAGACACCTATGGCGGCTACGCCTCTCACGGCGGCGGCTGCTTCTCCGGCAAGGACCCCACAAAGGTGGACCGCAGTGCGGCGTATATGGCGCGCTATGTGGCAAAGAACATCGTCGCAGCAGGTCTTGCAAAGTCCTGCCAGATCGAGCTTGCCTACGCCATCGGCGTGGCGCACCCCGTCTCCGTCCTTGTGGATACCCACGGCACGGGCAAGGTCAGCGACTTGCGCCTTGCGGAATTGGTGCGCGAATGCTTTGACCTGCGTCCCGCAGCGATCATCTCCGCGCTCGACCTGCGCCGTCCGATCTATCAGCAGACGGCAGCCTACGGTCACTTCGGCAGACCCGACCTCGACCTCCCGTGGGAAAAGACCGACGCCATTGACCGCCTCCTCTCCCGCGTATAAAACATCCCATTCCTTGTAGGGGCGGACGACTCTGTCTGCCCGTGCAGGCACTTATCAAACAGACTATACAGAAACAATACCCGATTTACGGCAAGGGGAAATATTATGAAGCTATCAACAAAGATCGACCTCTGCGAGCTGTCGCCCATCCGCAAGTTCTATCCCTACGCGGTCGAGGCGCAGAAGCGCGGTATTACCATCTATCATTTGAACATCGGACAGCCGGATATCCAGACCCCGCCTGCTTATTTTGAAGCACTCGCGAATTACCGTGAGGATGTCCTTGCCTACGCCCCCTCGCCCGGCATTCCAATGCTGATCGAAGCGGTGCAAAAATATTACGCCCGTCTCGGTGTCAGTTTCTCCGAGGAGGATATTCTCATCACCACCGGCGGCAGCGAAGCGCTGCTGATGGCAATGCTCTGCATTCTCGACGAGGGCTGCGAGGTCATTGTCCCCGAGCCATTCTATCCGAATTACCATACCTTCATCCGCATGGCAGGCGGTAGAATCTGTCCCGTGCATACCAAACCAGAGGAGGGCTACCGCTACGCCGAGCGCAGCATGATCGAGCCGCTCATCAACGAAAAGACCCGTGCCATTTTAGTCACCAATCCCGGCAACCCGACCGGCACGGTGCTGACCGCGCAGGAGCTGCGTCTGCTTGCGGATATCGCGAAGGAGCATGATCTCTATTTCATCTGCGACGAGGTCTACCGCGAGTTCATCTACGACGGCGGCAAGCTCACCACCGCAGCCGCCTTTGACGATCTGAAGGAAAATCTCATTCTGATTGACTCCGTCTCCAAACGCTTCAGCGCCTGCGGTGCGAGAATCGGCGCACTGCTCTCCCGCAACCGTGCCTTGATTGAGGCAGCGACGAAGATCGCACAGGCGCGACTGTCTGTCGCAACGCTCGATCAGGTCGGCGCAGCCGCGCTCTACGGCGTTGACCCGTCCTACTTCGATGCAACACGGGAGGAATACCAACGCCGCCGCGATGTCTGCTACCGCAAGCTCCGCGAAATTCCCGGCGTTGTCACAACCGAACCGAAGGGCGCGTTTTACACGATGGCAAAGCTACCCGTAGACAGCGCGGAGAAATTCCAAATGTATCTGCTGAACGAATTTGAGGACAACAAGGAGACGGTCATGTTCGCCCCCGGCAGCGGCTTCTACGCCACCGAGGGCGCAGGCGAAAGCGAAATCCGCATCGCCTATGTCCGCTGCGAAGCCGAACTTGAACGCGCCCTCGACCTCCTGCGCATTGCGATTGAACGCTACAACCAAGCATAATACCGCACGTTCAGATTCAGAATCTGTACCCCGGGTATGCCCGGGGTACTTTTTTCCGCTTTGCAATTGCATTTTTCCTCCCTTCGGTGTATGATATGCGCAGAAGCTATCACGAAGGGAGGCTTTTCCATGTATCAGCCCTTGGCGGACGAGTTGCGTCCGAAGACGCTGGACGAGGTCGTCGGGCAGGAGGAGATTTTGGGCGAGGGCAAGATGCTGCGCCGCATGATTGAGTCCGGTAAGGTGCCGAATCTGATCTTTTACGGTCCCAGCGGCACAGGCAAAACGACCGTCGCCAATATCATCGCGAACGCGACGCAGCGCACCTTATACAAGCTCAACGCAACGACCGCCTCCACCGCCGATATCAAGGAGATCGTCTCCCAGCTCGATACCCTGATGGCGCCGAACGGCATTCTGCTCTATCTCGATGAGATCCAGTCCTTCAACAAGCGCCAGCAGCAATCTTTATTGCAGTATATCGAGAACGGCAAGATCACCCTCATTGCCTCCACAACGGAAAATCCCTATTTCTATATCTTCAACGCGATTCTGAGCCGCTCCACCGTCTTTGAATTCAAGCCCATCACCCCCGAGGCGGCGATGAAAGCGGTCTGCCGCGCGGTGGACTATATGACCGCCAAGACCGGTCTGCGGGTCACGCAGCGCTCTGCTATGCGCTATGACCGGGGCGGCGACAATCAATATGACTGCCTCTCAGCGCTGATGAAGTCCATTCGCGGCTCCGATCCCGATGCCGCCATCCACTATCTCGCGCGCTTTTTGGAGGTCGGCGACCTGCCCTCCTGCTGCCGCCGCATTCTCTGCTCCGCGTGCGAGGACATCGGGCTTGCCTATCCGATGGCGATCCCGATCGTGAAGGCCTGCGTGGACGCCGCCTTGCAGTTGGGCATGCCCGAAGCGCGCCTGCCGCTGGCGGATGCCGTGATTTTTCTCGCCACCGCGCCGAAGTCCAACTCAGGCTATCTCGCCATTGCCCGCGCCATGCAGGATGTGCAGGCGGGTAAAATCGGCGTGTTCCCGCGTGAGCTGCAAAATGTCCACGCTGACAGCGCCGGGCAGGAGCGCGAGCAAGGCTATCTCTATCCGCACGACTACCCGAACCACTGGGTCAAGCAGCAGTATTTGCCCGATATCCTCAAAGGCACACAGTATTATGAATACGGCGATAACAAGATCGAGCAGGCAGCAAAGCACTATTGGGACGAGATCAAGAAGTGAGGGCTTATGGACATTCGATTAAATGACATCCTGACCATGAAAAAGCAGCACCCCTGCGGCAGCAACACCTGGAAGGTGCTGCGCACGGGCGCGGATTTCCGCCTCAAATGCTTGGGCTGCGGGCATGAGGTCATGCTCCCGCGCAGCAAGGCGGAAAAAAACATCAAGGCAGTCCGCCGCGCGGAAGAATCGTTCGACGCGACGAGCTGATTTCCTGCAAAAAACACGGGCGGGAAATGGAATTCCCCAACTATTCCGACCCAAAAAATACCGATTTCACCGAAACAGGTCTGCATCCCCCCAAGGGATTGCGACCTGTTTTTTACACGCTTGCCCTTATACTTTGTCCACGGGCTTTGGAGGAGGCGATGCATATAACCGTCTATCTTGACTTGGTCTTCGCGCTCAATTTTACGGTAAATTACCTGCTTCTGCGGGCAACTGCCCGTTTGGGCGCGGCGGCGATCCGCAACCGACGTCTGCTCCTCGGTTCGCTCGCGGGCGCGGTCTACGCCGTGCTCGTCTGGCTGCCGCACTTTGGCTGGCTGAAGCTGATCCCCTGCAAGCTCCTGTGCGCTGGGGGAATGCTGCTCGCCGCCTTCGGTCCGCACCGTGCCACGCTGCGCTTGGCTGCGGTCTTCGGCGCGATCACACTGGTGCTGTGCGGTGCAGTCTACGGCGTTGCTCTGCTGCAAAACGGCACGGTACGCTACCGCGAAAACGCCCTGTTCTATCCCGTCAGCTTTTTCACGTTGTTGCTGACCGCCGCCGCCGTCAGCCTCGCAACCCGCCTGCTGCTCCCGCGTCTGACCCACGCGCCCGACAGTCTCGTGCCCGTTACCGTGCAGCGGAACGGACGCACCGTGCAGCTCACCGCCCTGCGCGACAGCGGCAACACCCTTTGCGACCCCATCAGCGGCGCGCAGGTACTGACTGTCTATTGGCAGGCGGCAAAACGGCTCTTTCCCGCCGAGCTTTCGTTGACGGCGGAGGATTTTGCCGCGCCTGCCGCCCTCACCCTGCGTCTGCAAACCGAAGCGCCGCGCCTGATCCCCTACCGCGCCGTCGGCATCCACGCGGGGTTGCTGCTTGCCCTGCCCTGTGAGATCACGATTGGAAAGGAAACCAAACTCGGTCTTGTCGCCTTCAGCCCGACCCCCGTGTCGGACGGAGGCGCCTACGATGCATTAACCGGAGGTGTCATCCATGCTTAAAACCCTTGCCCAGCTTCTGAACGCGCTCCTACATCCGCCGACAAAGCTCCACTATATCGGCGGCAGCGACATTCTTCCCCCACCTCTCTCCGCCGTCGAGGAACAGCAGCTCCTCTCCGCCGCCGCAAGCGGCGACGAGTACGCCAAACAGCGCCTCATTGAACGCAATCTGCGATTGGTCGTCTACATCGCGCGGCGCTTTGAAAATACGGGCGTCAACATTGAGGACTTGATCTCCATCGGCACGATCGGGCTCATCAAGGCAATCAGCACCTTCCGCTCTGACCGCAAGATCAAGCTCGCCACCTATGCCTCGCGCTGCATTGAAAACGAGATTCTCATGCACATCCGCAAAATATCCGCGCAGAAAACGGAAGTCTCTCTTGACGAGCCCATCAACACCGACTGGGATGGCAATGAGCTGCTGCTGTCTGACATTCTCGGCACGGACGGCGACACGGTCATGCGTCCGATGGAGGAAGACGTAGAGCTTCAGCTTTTGCGTGAAGCACTCGCCCGCCTCCCCGAACGCGACCGCTATATTGTCTGCCTGCGCTTCGGACTCTGCGGTGCGCCGGAGAAAACGCAGAAAGAGGTCGCGGATCTACTCGGCATCTCGCAGTCCTATATCTCCCGCTTGGAAAAGCGCATCATGCAGCGCCTCCGCTGCGACCTCCTGCGCCAAGTCTCATAGCCCCTTCCCAAATATGCGTAGAGCGGGGGCATGTCCGTTGCTCGCCCCCTTCACCGTAGGGGACGCCGTCCTCGGCGTCCCGCGTGCAGGAACGACCAACCACCTACCAACTTCCCTTCCATGTCATTGCGAGAGTGCTCCGCGCTCGTGGCAATCTCGTGCAGGAACTGCCGACTGCGTACAAACTTCCGCTGATCGCCCAAACCGGCAAACGTCGCAAAAAGAATTTGCAATGTCGTCCGCCTTCTGTTATAATGATTTTGATTATGGAATTAGGCGGTAGAATATGGAACAAAAGGTATCAAAATCAGTCATTCGGCGCTTGCCGATCTATCTTTCTTATCTGAAAGCGCTCCCCGACGACGCACCGGAAAACATCTCCGCAACGACGCTGGCGACGGCGCTGTGCATGGGCGAGGTACAGGTGCGCAAGGATCTCGCGCTGGTGTCCGACGGCGGCAGGCCGAAGGTCGGCTACCGCAGAGAGAGCCTCGTGGCAGACATTGAACAGTTTCTCGGCTACGACAACACCAACGACGCCGTCCTCATTGGCGCAGGCAAACTCGGCAGGGCGCTCTTGGGCTATAGTGGCTTTTCGGAATACGGTCTGAACATCGTCGCCGCCTTTGACGCGTGTGACGCGCTCCTCGGCACGGACGAGAGCGGCAAGCCCATCCTGCCCATGCGCGACTTAGGAAGGCTCTGCGCCCACCGAAAAATTCTAATTGGCATCATCACCGTTCCCGCTGCGCAGGCGCAGACCGTCTGCGACGAACTGATCGCCAACGGCATCAAAGCGATTTGGAATTTCGCCCCGACCCACCTCGACGTTCCCGAGGGGATTCTGGTGCAGAACGAAAACATGGCGACCAGCCTCGCCGTCCTCTCCAAGCACCTCTCCGCCCAGATCAAAAACCGTTGATAAAGGCGCGGAAAGTCTGCAAAAACGCGAAAAAACACTTGCATTTTCGCCGCAATGCGGTTATAATAATGCTCGCACAGATTTCACCACGCCGGTGTGATGGAATTGGTAGACGTAGTGGACTCAAAATCCACCGGTAGCGATACCAGGCTCGAGCCTGCTGTTTTTATGCCATTTTGGGGATGTACTTTACCGCAACGCCTTGGCGGGTTTCGGCGGTGTAGGGTTCATCGTCCGGGGATTTGGGGAGGTCGATGTAGCCCACGAAGCGGTAGAGAATGGTGATTCGCTGAGTGCGGTGTTTCCCGGTTCCCTGCGTTTCGTACACGTCGATGTGGTCAATCAGCTCCCGCAGCAGCGGTGGGGTCAGCGTTTCCATCTCCATGAACTTCCGAACGGCGGCGAGAAAATGGTCTTTATTCTGCTGCATGGTATTCAGTGAGGCGATCCGCTGCCGGGTTTCCGAGATTTTCTTCTTTAATTCCATCCGTTCCACTTCGTATTTGTGAGAGAGCTGCATAAACCACTCATCCATAACCTTGCCGCTCACATTGTCCTCATACATCCATTCATAGAGCTGTGCAACCGTTTCGTTGCGGGAAATGGCTTTCATCAGCTCCGTTTCCAGATGCTGCTGTTCCGCAAAAATATCCGCATTGGCTTCCTTTTCAAGAATCGCGGCAAAGGCTTCCTCGTCCCTCTTCAAATGACAAGCAATGCTTATAAGCGCTACATGTGAAAAGCGCTTATTTCTGCTTCGCCAGACGTGAGCGTTTTCTGCTTGTTGGGAAGTAACCCACCCTCTTTGAATCACAAGTTCTCTGTGAGCTGTGTACCTAACGGTGCTTAATTCTGATCGAAAAGGTATAGCGAATCATTGACTGAAACCGCTGCCTTCATGTGCCAGGTAGAAATACTTTATAAGCAGCAGCGCAATGAACTTGATTTTCATAATTAATTGTTTACAATGTTTTTATAAGGATTTTTGATCCAATTTTGGTTCAATGAAAAAAGTTGTGTGGTAGATCAAAAGAAGTAGTGACAAAAAGTGGAATCACGCGCATAATTGTGTTACATCTTGGCGGATGAATA
>SFIL01000025.1 GCA_004556205.1 Clostridiales bacterium
ATGGCAGAATTGTATCACAACTGCATAACCGCCGGTCCCGTTGCGTATATGGAGGATATCTTTCGAGAAATGATAAAAAAGGGCACGCTCAGAGAAGCTGACCCAAAACAGCTCGCAGTTGAATTCTATGCGCCGCTTTATTTGCTCGTAAATATTTCCGATCGGTCAAACGACAAGGAAACGTCGATTGCGCTGTTGAATCACCACATCGACCGTTTTATCCAGTACAACGCCGCCGAATAATTCCAGGAGAACGAAATAAGGAGGAATCAACATGAAGTACACTAAAAGTGAAAAGTACAATACGCCTGCTTTACAAGCGAAAATTATGGGACCGAATCCGATCAAATTGGAAGAAGAGTTGCTCCTCAAGCATCGTATTCCGACGGGAAGCGTTGTTTGTGACTTAGGAAGCGGACAGGGGCTAACAAGTGTATTTCTTGCAAAGGAATACGGCTTTACCGTTTACGCCGCAGATCTGTGGAGCGACCCTGAAGAGAATCGGAGATTCTTTGATGCGATGGGATTAGACAGAGAACAGATTATTCCCGTCAAAGCCGACGCCGCCGACCTACCGTTTGAAAAGGAGTTTTTTGATGCCGTTATCAGCGTTGACTCTTATAATTACTTTGGGCGGGACGAGCATTATCTTGATGACAAGCTCTTGCCATTCGTAAAAAGCGGCGGTTATATTTACATTGCGATTCCCGGTATGAAACAGGATTGTCACGATCATTTGCCGCAGGAGCTTTTGCTCTCTTGGACGCCGGAGCAGCTTGACTATATGCACGATATTGCATATTGGAGCGAAATGATCGGCAAATGTAAGGGTGCAGAAGTTATTTCCGTTAAGGAAATGGAAAGCAACGAGGAAGTATGGGCGGATTGGCTATCGCAGGAGAATGAATATGCCGTCGGGGACAGAAAAGCAATGGAAGCCGGCGGTGGAAAATATCTGAATTTTATCGCAATCGTGATGAGAAAGAAATAAAAAAGGCGTTGCTGAAGGATCATAGCAACGGCTCGCAAATGATTTGGTGCAATCGCCGCATAAATGGCCGGTAATTCACATAGTACAAGGAAAACGGTGCGCCCCTTTTCGGGGTTGCACCGTTTTCTGCATACAAGGCTTCCTTGCGGTGCATGCCGCTTAAAGCTCCACCGTTTTTATAATTCACATTGATATTGAATGACCTTTGGTTTCATCCCGAGGGATTCATAAAAGGCAATGCCCGCCGTATTGTGTGGGTCGCAGGTCAGGCGCAGGTCGGTACAGCCTGCCGACTTACCGAGACGCATCAGCTCATAAAGGAGCGCTTTTGCAACGCCCTGCCGCCGATACGCCTCATCGACGCAGATTTCTTCAAGCTTCAGCGATTTTTTGGGCATTAGCTTCTGCAGATCGCACTGCTGCATTGCAAACACCGCATAGGCCACCACAGTGCCATCCTTCTGTACAAGGAGCAGCCGTTGCTCTTGCAGGAGTGCGGAAAATTCCTCGGGCGTGATCGGGTACTGCACGGAGCGGAAAAGATCAGGACGCCACTGCACATGCAGCTCATGCACCTGCCGCGCAAGATGGTTGACCGCTTCAAAGTCCGCCTCGCTTGCGAATCGAAATTCCATTACGCCAAAACTGCCTTATGATAGACCTTTTTGCCCTTGCGGAGCTTCACGCCCGTCTTGAGCTGTTCGGCGGTAAAGCGCACGTCGATCGAAGCGACCTTTTCATCATTGGCAAACACGCCGCCCTGCTGAACAAGGCGTCTCGCCTCCGACTTACTCGGCGCGAGCTTGCAGGCAAGCATCAGGTCAAGAATGGCAATGCTGCCGTCCGTGAGCTGCGCCTCGGTCAGCTCGGTTGTGGGCATATCGCTGTCGTCCGCACCGCCGGCAAAGAGCGCCTTGGCGGCGGCACGCGCCTTATCCGCCTCCTCCTCGCCGTGAACGAGCTTGGTCAGCTCATAGGCGAGGATCTCCTTGGCGGTGTTGAGCTGGCTGCCCTCCCACTTGTCCATCTCGTCGATCTGCTCGAGCGGCAGGAAGGTCAGCATACGGATGCACTTGAGGACGTCATCGTCCGCGACGTTGCGCCAATACTGGAAGAAATCGAAGGGGCTGGTCTTGTTCGGGTCGAGCCAGACCGCGCCCTTCGCCGTCTTGCCCATCTTCTTGCCCTCGGAGTTGAGCAGGAGAGTGATGGTCATGGCGTGCGCGTCCTTGCCCAGCTTGCGGCGGATCAGCTCCGTGCCGCCGAGCATATTGCTCCACTGGTCGTTGCCGCCGAACTGCATATTGCAGCCGTAATTCTGGTAGAGGTAGTAGAAGTCATACGACTGCATAATCATGTAGTTAAACTCAAGGAAGCTCAGGCCCTTCTCCATGCGCTGCTTATAGCATTCGGCGCGGAGCATATTGTTGACCGAGAAGCAGGCGCCGACCTCACGCAGCACCTCGATGTAGTTCAGACCCAGCAGCCAGTCGGCGTTGTTGACCATCTGTGCCTTGCCCTCGCCGAATTCGATGAAACGCTCCATCTGCTTCTTGAAGCAGGCGCAGTTGTGCGCGATCGTCTCTTTGGTCATCATCGAGCGCATATCGGTTCGGCCGGAGGGGTCGCCGATCATGGCCGTGCCGCCGCCGATGAGGGCGATGGGCTTGTTGCCCGCCATCTGCAGGCGCTTCATCAGGCAAAGCGCCATGAAGTGGCCGACATGGAGCGAGTCCGCCGTCGGGTCAAAGCCGATATAGAAGGTCGCCTTGCCGTTGTCGATCATCTCGCGGATCTCTTCTTCGTTTGTCACCTGCGCGATCAGGCCGCGGGCGACGAGTTCGTCATAAACTTTCATAATTATTCTCCTTTGTTATCTGGAAGTTGTACGTTTTGTTTCTGCTTTTCAAGCCATGCCTGCTTCTTTTCCGCTTTTCTTCTTCGGTTTTTCTGATGTTTTCTTTCCCGGAAGAATTTTCCGATCGCGTCCATCAGAAAAAGCGGGGAAAAGAGTAAAATCAAAAAAAGATTCAATCCGGCGATAAAATACCACCCGGATGCGTCAGAGCGGAGGTTTTCTGCCATGACCTCCGTAGAAGTTAGATGCCTTCCCTGATAAGATATGTCGATGGGGTAATGGGCGAACGGCCAAGGACCGATGACCGTTGTATAGGAAAAGCGCATAGTCTCTCCCCGAAGGCGCTCCAATTCGTCGACATCCAAGCCTGCTTTTTCCAGCCGCTTCAGCGGTGCGCCAACGCGGACTCCGTTATCCAATTTCAGGAAAAGCCATAATGTTCCTCCCCCGTGCCTACTGTAAAACTCGAACTGCGAGATCTCGACGCATCGTCCCTCATAGGCGTCGGCAAGGCACGCATCCATGTCCCCGAGCGAGACGGAGCAGTCGATCGCATAGATCAGGCTGTAAAGAAAGACGGCAAAAAACAGCAGCAGGAGCACGCACTC
This sequence comes from Clostridiales bacterium, assembly GCA_004556205.1. Lineage (GTDB taxonomy): Bacteria > Bacillota > Clostridia > Oscillospirales > Oscillospiraceae > JAZOXB01. Next base: position 3,458 of record SFIL01000025.1, read on the forward strand.
CATCGGTTTCAGGAATCGTCTCTTTCGCTTTTTTCTTTTGGCAGACACAAAAACGCCCCCTGTCCGAACGGACAGAGGGCGTAAAGTTACGCGGTACCACCTCTGGTTTGCCGTTCCCTCGCGGGAGACGACCTTTGGAAGTCAGGGACTTCTGCGCGATCACGGGCGCGCCCGTCCTGCCCTACTGCACGGCTGACACCGCACCCATTCAGGCAGACCGCTCCGAGATGTAATTCGCCGTATTTTCCTACCGTCTTACACCGACCGACGGCTCTCTGCGCGTGAAAATCGCGGGTACTTCTTCTCATCACTGCGTTTTCGTCAATATCCTAACAGAAACGCTCGGATTTGTCAAGCGATTTTATGCCGTCTGCAGCAATCCGTCACAGTGGGCGCACCATGCAAAGGCAGTCGGGTGCTTCGGGGTCGTTATAGCCGCTGTCCGCAAAACCGAGTGAGGTATAAAGCCGAATGGCAACGCTGTTCGCCTTTTTGACGCACAGCTCAACACGCGGGTATTTCCCCTCCTTTTGCAGTTTACAGAGCAGAAGCCGCATTGCCTCACGGGCATAGCCCTTTCTCCGATGCTTTTCGTCGATCAAAAGCTCGGCAATGTGATAGCAGGCGGGCTTGTCATCCATGTCCTCCACCAGTACCACACCGACTACGCCCTCAGCCGCACAGACGGCATAGGCGCTTGCCCGCTGCTCTCGATAGGCATAGGCTCTTGCCAAGATCATAGGCGCAGGCAGAACAAAGCCTTGCTGCCCCTCCCCTGCTTGCAGCGCACAGACGGCAAGAAAATTGTCTTCATTGACAGGTTGTAAGGTTATCATTCTACCTCCGCAATTCTCGGAGGGCAGCCGCACGGCAGTTTGGGATTTTTCCGCACGGGATCAGACTATTTTGCGTGCACCCTCCGTTCACGCATCTCCTTCATTCTTTTCATCATAGAAATCACCCTTTCGTAAGGAAATCCGCCCTCCGAGGAGGGCGGCAGACTGTCGTTAAAGCCCGAAACCGTCAAAATCAAGGAACAATTTCAGACGCATTACATTTGAAAAGTAACAAACGATTTTTCTTTTTATTTCAAACATTATACCGGTCAAACAGCTTGCTTCGCAAGGATTTTGACTTACTGCGCAACTCTCGCCTTACCGTACCTATGTACGCCGACAGGCGAGAGTTGCTTGTCTTTCGAACTTTCTCGACAGTCTCTCGGCGTGCCGAAAAACTTTTTCGACACGCTGTCGCCCTCCGAGGAGGGCGGATTAATCATACCATATATTCCCTCTGCACGCAAGTGCATCAGGTAAGGATATTGCGGATAAAGCGCATCAGGATCGTCGCCACCTGCGCTCTTGTCGCATTACCATCCGGCAGGAGATAGCCGTCAGAGCCGCCGATGATGCCGGCGGAAACCGTCCAAGAGACAGCATCTTTCGCCCAATTGCTGACCGCCGCATGGTCGGGGAACGCGCTCAGGTCTGCGCGATTTGCAGTCGGATAGCCCTTTTTCTGCGCATAACGGTACAAAATCACTGCCATCTGCTCACGGGTCACGTTGTCCTCCGGCGCAAATTTCCCGTGTCCGATGCCGCCGACGATCCCGTTCTCGCTCGCCCAAGCGACTGCTTTGGCATACCATTCGTTGCTCGGTACATCAACAAATTGGACACCGTTCTGCGCCTGCGGCTCGCCCTCGTAGCGCCAAAGCACCGTAACAAGCATTGCGCGGGTCATTTCCGTTTCCGGCTCAAAGGTCGTCGCGCTCATGCCGTTAAAAAGCTTGTTCTTATAGGCGTATTCCACGCCCTCGTAGTACCACTGCGTCGGGTCAGCATCCGTAAACGGGAGGTCTGTCAGCTTCTTCTTCATCTGGTCAAACATCTCGGTATAGCTGCCGCCGACATAAAAGCCTGCAACGCCCGCTATTCCGTAAGCAGGTGCAAGGGCGGCTCTCCTGCGGATGCCCGCCTCGGACTCGTAGTAGACGATATAGTTCTTGCCGCCCTCGGCGTAGGTGAAATAACGGTCATCCGTTGCGGCGTCGGTTGTCTTTTCCTGTGCCTTGTATTTTTCACGCAGCGCCCAAACCTCGGGCATGGTGATATTCTTCGCCGTATGGTCGGTAGTATTGAAGCAGATGCCATAGCCTCCGATACCGAGCAAGACCTTATCTGCGCCGATGACCGTCGCGGCATAGCGCATACAGCGGGAGGTGTAGGTCAGATTGCTGATCTCGCCCGCCTGCGCCGTAGGATCGTTTGTGTAAGAGCGGGCACTGTGAAGATCATAGGTGATGATCGTCGCAAGATCCGCCGCCTGCGCAATCACATCGTAGTCGTAGATCGTCGTTGCCTCACTCTTGTCCCACATATAGCCGCCAACCGTCAGCATCAGCATTTTTCCCTCCGCGTGCAGACGTGCGGAGAGCTTCGTCACAAGCTTGCTGTAGACCGCGCGGTAAGTATTACCGTTGATCTCGACGTCGAAATTCAAGCCATCCAAGTCATATTCATCGACGACTTCCATCATCTCATCAATTGCCGCGTCAATTGCCGCATCGTCTGCTGCAAGCAGCCTCAGTATGGAGTCATCATAATAAACGATCACACCGCCGAGAACCGAAATGTCCTTCTCCTTGCAGAACGCCAGCAGTTCCAATTGCGGATCTTCTTCGCCGAACAAATCGTGGGTGATAAATTCGCCGATATAGCTTCTGCCGTCGTTTGCATCGTTGACCTTATTCTGCATCAAATAGATGCAGTCCAGTGAAACTACATTAAAAGAATCACTGTTTTGCTTAAAAAGATTGAGCTGCTCACGGCTTTTCTCTGCATCGTTATAGCAGTCCTCAAAGAACGCCATGGAATAGCGGTAGTTCGCGGCACGCTGCTTCTGCCCCGTGACGGGTGACAGCACCGTGCTGGGAGACGGAATCAGATATTTCGCCTCCAAGTCTCTGCGCAAAAGCTGCGTGGAGACATTCATTTTCGGCGTATACTGCAAAATACCGTAATCCACCGCTGTGTTCAGGCACAGACGCTGCTCATTTGTCAGCCCCTCCGTGCCGCGGAATTCATAAAGATTAATCGCGTTATAGCCGAACAACCCCTTGCTGTGGACAATGATCTCCATCGCCATGCCGAGGGTAATAGTCTGACTGTAATCAACCGTTGCCGGATCAATAATACCGTATTTTGCCGCCTCACGGACATAAGGCGCCGCCCAAGGCGAGGGCAGGTCGCCGTCGCGGTCACGCGGAGACTCGCCGTCAATTCCCACGGACCAGTAGGAATACGCACGCACAAGGGCAATGTACTCCTCCACAGTCATTGCGCGATCCGGCTCTTTGGTCAAGTCAAAGTACCAGTCGGAATGCTGCTCAAAAAAGCTGGAGGGCATGGCAGCCGCCTGCGGCAGCAGCGCAGACAGCAGGCAAAGCATGAGCAGCAGCGCCGAAATCCTCTGAAATCTCTTTCTTTGCTTCATCAAATAAATCCCCTTTCTTTACCCCTTACAGCCGAGCATTTCCGCCGCGCTTTCCAACGTAGTCGCCGTAATGCTCGTGCCGCCGATGATGCGGGCAAGCTCCCGCTTTCTGCCTTCAAAATCCAACTGTGTAACGGCAGTAAAGGTTCTGCCGTCGCGCTCGGATTTTTCGATAAGAAAATGCGTATCGGCAAGCGCCGCAAGCTGCGGCAGGTGCGTCACACATAACACCTGCTTGTTTTTGGACACCGCGCGGAGCTTTTCCGCGACCCGCTGCGCCGCCCTGCCCGATACGCCCGTATCGACCTCGTCAAAAATCAGTGTCGGCACCTTGTCGCGCTCTGCAAGGACGTTTTTGAGCGCCAGCATGATGCGCGCCAGTTCGCCGCCCGAGGCAACCTTGCTGAGCGGCTTGAGCGCCTCGCCCACATTCGCGGACATATAGAACGCAACCGCATCCACGCCCACAGGGGTCAGTTCCGTTTCGGTAAATACGCAGGAAAACTGAACCTTTTTCATATCGAGATCGGATAACTCCCGCAAAATGCGCTCGGTCAGCGCATCAGCGGCAGTCTTTCTTGCGGTGCGGAGGGCTTTGGCTGCGTCCCACGCCTCCTGCTCCGCCGTTTTGAGCTTGCGTTTGAGCTGCTCCATACGGTCATCCGCGAATTCAATCTCCTCTAACTCCCGCTGTGCCTTCTCGCAATATTCCAAAATATCCGCACAGGTCGCACCGTATTTTCTGCGCAGGCGGTGAATGGTATCCAAGCGTTCCTCAATACGCTCCAGCTCATCAGCGGAATAAGACAGCGAATAGATTTTGTCACGAACCTGCTCCGCCGCGTCCTGAACCTGATACATGAGGTCGGACACCGTTGCATGAAGCTGTGCAAGCGAATCGTCATAACGCGAAAGCTTGGATAGCGCGCGCTCTGCCTGTGCCAAAAGCGCCGCCGCTCCTTCGGTCTCATCGTCGCCGTTCAAGCCGAGCGCCGCCTCGTGCAAGCCATCGGAGAGCTTTTCCGCATTCTGCACGAGCTTGCGCCGCGCCTCCAGCGTCTCATCCTCGCCCGCAGAAAGCGCTGCGCGGGAGATTTCCTCGATTTGAAATTTCAGGCTCTCCATGCGGCGGAGTTTCTCACCCTCGTCCATAGAAAGCCGCTCGATCTCTCGGCGAAGCAACTGCACTTTTTGATAACACGCGCCGTACTGCTCCAAAAGCGGCTCGTTACAGGCAAAGCTGTCAAGAAAAGACAGATGCGAAGCCTCGTCGAACAGCGCCGCAGAGTCATGCTGTCCGTGGATGTTGATGAGACGGTTGCCAAGCTTTTTCAGGGCGCTGACGGTGATCGGCACACCGTTGACGCGGCAATCATTCTTTCCGTCTAAATAAACATCCCTTCGGACGGTCAGTTCCTCCTCATAAGGTACATCATTCTCCGCAAACCAAGACAGCTCCGGCACGCGGTCAAAAATCGCACGGACCGAAGCCTTGTTCTTTCCCGTACGAATCATATCGCGATAAGCACGTTCACCCAGGATCGCGGAGATCGCGTCGATCACGATGGATTTGCCCGCGCCCGTTTCACCGGTCAGGACGTTGAAGCCGTCCTCGAACAGGATATCCGCCTGCTCAATGACGGCAATATTCTCGATATGTAGCAGACGGAGCATGATTATTTCGCCTCTTACTCAAACATTTTGCGGATTTCCGTGCAGAAGTGCATTGCCGCCGCCGTATCACGCATAATGACCAACGTCGTATCGTCACCGGAGAGCGTACCGATCACGGTCGGCATATGCAGGCCGTCGATATTCGCACCCGCCGCAGCGCCGAGTCCGGGCATGGTCTTGACGACAACCAGATTCTGCGCATAGTCGATGCTCGTCACACACTCGCGGAAGATCACGCGGAAGCGGGCGTCAAATTTGTCATCGTCCTCCTTGCGCGGGGCAACATAGCGATAACCGCCGAGTCCGTCAAGCGTCTTGATGATGCGAAGCTCCTTGATATCGCGCGAGACAGTCGCCTGTGTGCTGCGATAGCCGCAGGCTGACAGTTCGCTGAGCAATTGCTCCTGCGTTTCAATGGATTTTTCTGTGATCAGTTCCAAAATTTTTTCCTGCCGTTTTGATTTCATGACTGCACCTACCTAAATTTATTCTTTAGTATCTCAAAAAAGCTTCGCTCGCTCAGATGCACAAGCTTCGTCGTATAATTTGAGCGCGTAATGGTCAAGCGGTCACCCGTGTTCAGGCGGAGGGCTCTGCCGCCGTCCACGGACAAAAAGGCACTTTTTCTGCCGATGCGTCCGATCTCGACAGTGATTACCCGATTTGCTGAGGTGACGACGGTTTTTGTGCGCATATCATGGGCACAGATCGGCGTGATAATGATATTCTGCGCAGTCGGTTCTACAATCGGGCCGCCCGCCGACATAGAATACGCCGTCGAGCCGGTAGGTGTGCTGATGATCACGCCGTCGCCGCCGAAGGCCATAATCTCCACATCGTCGCAGCTCACTGCCATCTGCACGATTCTTGCAACTGCGCCCTTAGTGATCACGGCATCGTTAAGCGCGTCCGCCTCCAGAAGCAGCTCACCGTCGCGCTCTGCTCTGACATGGAGCATCATACGCTCCTCCACCGAATAATCCCCGTCCGCAAGGCGGCGCAGCGCTTTCAGCTCGCTGCTTTCCAGCTCCGCCATAAAGCCCATTGTGCCGATATTGACGCCGAGGATCGGCACACCCGCACGGGTTGCCGCCTTGGACGCATGAAGGATTGTCCCGTCCCCGCCGAAGCAGATCAGCAGGTCGGCATCCTTCAGCTCGTGCGTCAGGTCATGCAGCACAACGTCGCTCGGCAGTTCGAAGCTCTTGTCCACATCAAATGCCAAGCAGATGCGCGTCTCGATGCCCACATCACGGAGAATTCTCTCCGCGAGATTTGCAAATTTGAAATTTCTGTCCCGATACGGATTCGGGGTCATGACAACTTTTTTCATAGCGACTCATGGGCGGCGGCAACCAGCGCCTGTACGTCAGGCACGATTCCGCCCTCGGGGAGCATGGAAAGATGCCCCAAAAATTCAATATTACCTTCCGGTCCCTTCACGGGGGAATAGGTCAGATTTCTGACCGTCAGCTCCAACGCAGACGCCAACGCGAGGAAATTCTCGAGCACCTCGGCGTGTACCGCAGGATCGCGAACGACGCCTTTTTTGCCGACCTTGTCCTTTCCCGCCTCAAACTGCGGCTTAATGAGGCACAGTATCTGTCCCGTCGGCTTGAGCAGCGCCTTGATTGCGGGCAAAACGATTTTCAAAGAGATAAACGACACATCGACCACGGACAGATCCAGCGGCTCGCCCAAATCCTCTGGCTTGACATAGCGGATGTTTGTGCGCTCCATGCACACAACACGCTCATCCGTGCGAAGGCTCCAAGCAAGCTGCCCGTAGCCGACGTCAATCGCAAAGACCTTTTTCGCGCCCTTTTGCAAAAGGCAGTCGGTAAAGCCGCCGGTGGACGCGCCCGAGTCGCTGCAAACATACCCCGTCGGATCCACGCCGAAATCATGCAGTGCCTTTTCCAGCTTCAGACCGCCGCGGCTGACATAAGGGCAGGCGCTTCCGCGCACCTCAAGGAGCGCATCGCAGTTCACCTGCGTGCCGGCCTTATCGCACTTCTGTCCGTCCACATAGACTTCGCCGCTCATGATGAGCGCCTGCGCACGGCTGCGGCTTTCGCACAAGCCCTTTTCCGTCAGCAGAACGTCCAACCGTTCCTTATGCTTCACTGTGCAGCACCTCCTGCGCAGAGTTTGCAAGGGATTTTGCATCCAATCCGAGCATTTCATACAGCCGCTTGACCGCGCCGTGCGGCACGAAGCGGTCGCCGATATTGACCAGTTTTGTCGGTACGACAATACCGCTCGTACGAAGCAGGGCGGCGATCTCCTTGCCTGCACAGCCGATGCACACCGCTTCCTCCGCAACGAGCAGATGCTTTGTCTTGCGGACGGATGCGGCGATCGTCGCAATGTCAATCGGCTTGACACTCGGCAGCTTGATAACCTCGGCACTGACACCCTGCTTCTTCAGCAGGGCTGCCGCTTCTAAAACATTATTGATCAGCGTACCGTAGCCGATCAGCGTAATATCCGTACCCTCGCGCAGGTCTGCTTTTTCGGCTACAGCCGTAAACGCGCCGTCGCAGCCACGCGGATAGCGCACCGCAACAGGTCCGTCCATCTCCAAAACCGCCCGACGCAGCATGATCTCCAGCTCCGCCTGATTCGCAGGGCAGAGAATCTGCATATGCGGCACAGAGCGCAGATAGTTAATATCAAATACGCCCTGATGTGTCTCCCCGTCCTCACCGACCAGGCCCGCACGGTCAACGGCAAAAACGACATGGAGATTCAGCATCGAAACGTCCTGCAGGAGCATATCATAAGCACGCTGCAAGAAGGTCGAGTAGACAGCAACCACAGGGATCATGCCCTGCATAGCAAGACCGCCCGCCATAGAAACGGCATGTCCCTCCGCGATGCCGACATCAAAGCAGCGTTCGGGATATTTTTGGGAGAATTCCGTCAGTCCCGTACCGTGTACCATTGCAGCGGTAATCGCGCACACACGCGGCTCGTTCTCCGCGATCGCGCAGAGCGTTTTGCCGAAGGTCTCGGAGAAGGACGGCAGATGCGCACACATGGGCGGCTTGCCGCTTTCGGGGTCAAACGCGCCGATGCCGTGGAACACATCGGGATTCAGCTCCGCAGGTGCATAGCCCTTGCCCTTCTTCGTGATCACATGGAGCAGAACGGGCTTTTCGCACGCCTTGACCAGCTTGAGCATATACTCCAGCCGCGCAAGGTCGTGTCCGTCTACGGGGCCGTAGTATGCAAAGCCCATCTCCTCAAAGAGCGTTGAGCCGAGAAGCATCTGCTTCCATCGTTCCTTAATTCGGTGGGTGAAGCGGTAAACCGCTTTGCCGCCGGGCAAGGCGTTTGTCACCGTGCGGTAGGCTTTTTTCAAGCGGAAATAGCCCGCGCGTGTACGCAGGATTGAAAGGTGTCGTGCGATACCGCCGACATTCGGCGTGATGGACATTCCGTTATCATTCAAGATGACGATCAGCGGCTCATTGCTCTCACCCGCATCGTTTAATCCCTCGTATGCAAGACCGCCGGTCATTGCGCCGTCTCCCATCAGGGCAATCACGTGGTAATCCTGTTTTTGCAACGTCCGCGCCCGCGCCATACCAAGGGCGGTAGAGACGGAGGAAGAAGCATGTCCCGCAACAAAGGCGTCGCTGTCACTCTCGCTCGGCTTCGGGAAACCCGAAAGCCCGCCGTAGGAGCGCAGCGTGGTAAATTCCGCGCGGCGACCTGTCAGAATCTTATGCACATAGGACTGATGCCCGACATCAAACAGCAGCCGGTCCTTTGACGTGTCAAACACACGCTCAAGGGCAACCGTCAGCTCCACGATGCCGAGATTGGAGGCAAGATGGCCTCCCGATTTTGCGACGTTCAGCACCAAAAACTGACGCAGCTCGTCACACAGAAGCCGAAGCTGCCGCATATCCAACGCGCGCAGATCCTCGGCGGAATTGATTTGATCCAGTAAGCTCAAGCGTTACACAACCTGTCAAATTCGTCACATTCTTTTTCGAGGTTTTTTACGAAAGAGTGACTTTATATAGTAGATCGGTTTCGATACAAAATGGACGATCTGTGTGGAATTGCGCATGGCAATGTTTTTGCCGCACGCCTTGCCCGCAATCGTCACGCCCGCAACCACGGCTGACATAATGAGCTGTCCCACGGTGTCTGAGCCGAGGTTGGTCAGCGCCTTGACCGCAATGACAGCGGAGGCGGAGCCGGAGACAACGCCGCAGATATCGCCCACAACATCGTTACAGAAGCTCGAAACCTTTTCCGCATTGCGCAGAAGCATCAGCGCCTCCGCAGCACCGGGAACTTTTTTCGCCGCCATCGAATGAAACGGCTTTTCGCCTGCGGACATCACAGCGACGCCGACGATGTCAAACACGATGCCGAGCAGGACAATAATCAGCAGGACAATAAATGCCTCGACAATACCGGCATCCTCCATCACGCTGGAGGACAGAAAGGAAATTGCCGAGGAGATCAGGACGGCTACGAAAAAGATCGTAACAATCCAACGGGCATTACTATGTTTCTTGGGTTTCTTCTGTTTTTTCTTACTTCGCGGTTCGGGATCGTTGGTATGCAAAGCGATTCCTCCAATGGAAACTATGTTCTCGCCCGAAAATGGGCGCACTCGGAAAAAGAACGGTGGCAGCAGATAAAGTAAATCTTGCGGCTTAGGTCGGGTTGGATTTCCCCTTCGGCTGCCATTCGTTGCCGAATGGTCGTTTCCGATTAAAGCCTTGTCGGAGCGTTGCCGCTTCCGATACCCGATTGCCACTTAGTCCGCACTGCAATCCTTTATCTGCCCTTTGGGGAAAGTCAGCCTAGGTGTTTTCCACAACATCGCACGTCGGTTCTATCCTCTTTTGCAGGCATGGTTTCAAGAGGCAATATCGCTCTCGGCCGCGGCCACGGCCGGAAACGCTTCGCTCCTCTATCCCCACATGTCCACGCAAGGCAGGCTACGCTGCACACAGCACACGATTCTGTGCACCGCATTGCAGGTTCTACTCCTGTTTCGTACGCAGTCCGGGTTGCGATTAGAATGCCACTGGACGGCTGTCGCACAATAGCAGGTCTCCACGGAAATCGGGTCGGTCGGTATATGCCATTATACCTCGCCCGAAAGCCTTAACCCCCAGCACCCACCCTAATCTGGGCGAAAAAAGCAAGCACCAGGGACTTCATCGATATGCCCTTTAAAGGATTTTTAGGCCCTTCTTCGACAGCGCCACCGATACTATTTTAACATACCTACAGCAAATATACAAGTACAATTCGCCATATTTTCCCCCGATTTTTCATTTATTCCTTCTCAAAAATCCATTTCAGCCCGTATATTGTATTTATTTTTTCAATTTTCCAAACAAAAATAGCAAATTTTTGATTTTTTTGTATATACAAATAATATGCAAGGCAGCAGAACTGCCTTGCATATGGCTCCTATTTTTCGCTTGCGCGCATAGCGCGCAAGGCGTTGAGAATCGCGATCACCGCGACGCCGACATCCGCGAAAATTGCCAGCCACATCGGCGCATAGCCGAGTGCACCGAGCACCATGCATACCGCCTTGACCAACAGGGCAAAGGCAATATTCTGCTTCGCGATACGGCAGGTACGCTTTGCCGCCTGAAGCAGGCGCGGCAGCTTTGAAAAATCGTCATTCAGCAGCACGACATCTGCCGCCTCCACCGCCGCGTCCGAGCCGACGCCGCCCATTGCGATGCCGACATCCGCCGCCGTCAAAACGGGTGCGTCATTCACACCGTCTCCGACAAAGGCAACCTTTTCGTCTTTCTGCCGCGCTTGCAGCAGTTTTTCCAGCTCTGCCACCTTATCCTGCGGCAGGAGCTGCGCGCGGTACTCCGTGACGCCGCACTGCTTGGCGTAGTATTCCGCCGCGCGCGCATTGTCGCCCGTCAACATGACCGTCCGTTCGACGCCTTGAGAGCGCAATGCCTGCAGCGTCTGCGCTGCGTTCTCGCGGAGGGTATCTGCAACGACGATCGCGCCGAGATAGACCCCGCCGTATGCCACATACAGCACCGTACCTATACGGTTCAGCTCCGGCGGCGTAATACCAAGCGATTCCATCAGCACACGGTTGCCGACTGCGGCATTTTTTCCATCCACCTTTGCGGTAATGCCGCGTCCTGCAAGCTCTTGGATATCCTCCGCAGTACCCTCAGGCGACGGGCAGGCATCGCGTACCGCCTGCGCAACGGGATGGTTGGAATACTGCTCACACAGTGCGGCAATGCGCAAAAGCTCCGTCTCCGTACCGCGCACGCAGTCAATGCTACGCACGGAGAATTCGCCCTGCGTCAGCGTACCGGTCTTATCAAAGACCATTACCTTCGTCTGCGCAAGCTGCTCGAGTGCCACGCCGCCTTTGACAACAACGCCTAACTTTGCCGCCGCACCCATACCGGAGAAAAAGCTCAGCGGTACGGAAATGACCAGCGCGCAGGGACAGGAGATAACGAGGAAGGTCAGTGCGCGCGTCAGCCACTCGGCAAACGGCTGACCGAAGCACAGGGGCGGGATCGCCGCAAGCAGTACCGCTGCGCCGATGACCGACGGCGTATAATACCGCGCGAATTTCGTAATCAAGCGCTCGGCGCTCGCCTTTTGCTCAGCGGCAGACTCCACAAGCGTCAGGATGCGCGCCACGGTGGACTGTGCATAGGCGCTCTCAGCGCGAATTTTTAGAACGCCGCTCAGATTCACGCTCCCCGAAACAACTGTACTGCCTACACAGACATCTACAGGCATTGCCTCGCCCGTGACCTTCGCTGTGTCAAGCGAGCTTTCACCCTCGACGACCACGCCGTCAACGGCGATCCGCTCACCCGCCCGCACCAAAAGGATATCCCCGATCTGAACCTCCTCCGGCTCCGCTGTGATTTCTTCACCGTCGCGCAGAACCGTAGCAAAATCGGGACGGATATCCATCAACGCCGAAATAGAGCGGCGGGAGCGCTCGACGGCAAGCTGCTCAAACAGTTCGCCGACCTGAAACAGCACCATAACCGCTGCCGCCTCGCGCCAATCCTGCATGGCAAGTGCGCAGACCGTCGCGAGCGCCATCAGAAATTTTTCATCAAAGATCTGTCCCCGCAGAATGTTCCTGAGGGCAGACCAAACGATATCATAGCCCGTCGTCAGCCACGCTGCGAGCATGCAGCCCGCCTGCCACCAGCCGTCCAAAAACAGCCCGACGGCAAACAGGACCGCCGCAAGGACAATGCGGGCAAGGAGGATCTTCTGTCTGCGCTTCATCCTATGACCTCACAGTCCGGCTCAACGCGGCGAATGACCTTCCTGATCTGCGCCAAGGCTTCCGCCTCGTCCGCCCCCTCTGCGTAGGTCACGGTCATTTTTTGCGTAAAGAAGCTGACCGTTGCCGCCTCGACCTGCGGCAGCTTATTGATCGCACTTTCCATCTTTGCCGCGCAGTTTGCGCAGTCCAAATCCCGCAGTTTATAAACCTTTTTCATACTCTCACTCCTCAATATGCTCTTTTGCCATGCCAATGATAGTTTTTACATGATCGTCGGCAAGCATGTAGTATGCCATTCTGCCCTCGCGGCGGCAACGCACGAGCTTCGCCTGCTTCAAAAGCCTTAGCTGATGTGAAACAGCGGAAATGCTCATACCAAGCTCCTCGCAAATATCCGACACCCGCAGTTCCTCATCAAACATCGCATAGAGAATGCGGATGCGCGTCGAATCCCCGAAGACCTTGAACAGCTCCGCCATGTCAAAGAGCGCCTCCTCGTCCAGTTCGCAAAACGGCTGGCGGTGTTCGTGTACGCTCTCCCGCTCGGCAAGCGCCTCCTGTTTCCCGTTTTCCTTCTGCATAGCCTCCTCACCTTTCCGCACGGCAAACAGCACATCCCGCTTCGCCGCATACAATTTGAATAATTGAACACTTGAACATTTGCTCAACTATAGTTAGATAGTAGCACAGGGATTTGTGTTTGTCAATAGCAAATCGACATTTTTTATTCTATTGTGCGGAGTGATACACCGTGCGGCGCGGTGTGTCTGCGCCGACTGCCGGCGGCAGACGGTCCAGGCGCACTCGGTAGTACCTTGGGAAGCTCTGAATAAATCCGCAAGAGCGGTCGGCGAGGGATTTTGTTCCAAATTGAGATTTGAGAATCGCAGGAATACTTTGTGCATTTCAAGATTTTCAAACCGAAAAGTTGGGACAAAAGACCCGCTGTCCGCCGCCGCTGATTTGTTCAGAGGTTCCCTTGTACATTCCTTTGCTCACCGCGATTCTTACGTGCAGTATGCGCTGCACAAGCAAAACAGCCTCTGCAGGGTGGGGAGATGTCCCCGCCCTGCAGAGGCGTGTGCGTCAGCACGAGCACTATACAAATATTCCGACCGTCAATGCAAGTCTGCCCTTTTTCGTCTCGCCGCCGAGCGCAAGTATGCGGAATTTCCCGCTGCCGCGCAGGGAAACCTCGTCGCCCTCGGCAAGCAGGCGGTCGGACTTGCAGCTCGTCAGGCTGTTGACTGCCACCCTTCCCGCGTTCACCGCCTCCGCAGCCGCGCCGCGGCTCAAATGAAACGCAGCGGCAAGCGCGGCGTCCAAGCGCAGGGACGAAACGGTCACACGCACCTCGCGGAGCTTTTGCGGCGTTTTCTCCGCCTGTGAAAGCGGGATTCTCTCGCAGGACAAATGTTGTCTGCCTGCGCTCGTCAGATTGTCCAAAAGATAGCCCATCAGATCGGAGAGGACAAAAAAATCGCAGTGCTTTTCGTGCAGGCAAATATCCCCCACCGCGTCGCGTCGAATTCCCAAGCCCATCAGCGCGCCGAGAATGTCCCGATGTGTCAGCGAATTCTCCTCATAAAAGCGCACACGCAAGCAGGCGATCGGACCATCCTCATCAAAATAGTCCTCCCGCGTCAGATATTCGGGCAGAGAAAACGCCACTGCCCGTTCCGCGCCGTCCGTGCCGCCGAAAAACGCGCACTGCGGCAAAAGCTGCCGGACGAGCGCCTGCTCCCGCAGGCTTAAAAACGCCGTGGCGGCGGGCACTTCCCGCTCCCGCGCACGCTCCAAACGGTCGCAGACGCGCACCAGCAGCATCCGCTCTTCCTCACTCTCGGCAATCGCCGCAATCTGTTTCTTCCGTTCCATTTTCCCTCCAAGCCCAATATGGCAGACGCTACCGGCGAACCAATCTGTATGCGCTCGGCAGTTTCTCCGCGAGATTGCCACGCCTCGTTCCTCGGCTCGCAATGACCGTCAATAAGCAAAAGCCCTGTCAGAGTTGCGTCTGACAGGGCGATTTTTTATGACAGCGGCTCAGAGATCACATGGTGCTCCTCGTCGGATTCTTCCATCATCTTCTGCGCATAATCATTTGCGAAATCGAAGATAAAGTTCTCATAGTCGATCTGCACATCAAATACACCCTCGACCTTGCCGACAAGCTTCTGTACCATATCTTCCTCGTCGAGTTCCTCACGCGTGCCCTCCTCCAGCAGATAAGGTCCAACGGTATCCTTCACAATGCCGCTGACAAAATTATACGCAAGCAGCAGCACGACCGCCAACACGGCGACCTTGATCCATACCGTCCACCAATAACGTCTCATTGCTGTTGTCACTTCCTTTCACCTTTCTTCGACGAGATGCGCCGAAAAAGGTTCCGTTTCAGAGCTTTCTTTATTTCGCAGCCTTGTCCTGCGCGATCAAAAGCTTAAGCGCTTCAACGCCGACGCGGACGGCGGCGGAGGTATCCTCGCTCATCTTCTGATCCAAACCCGCAGCCTCACGCTCCTGATTCCAAATGACATGGAAGCACGAGCCACAGCGGCAGCCGAGGGCATCCGCAACGACAAACAGTGCAGCGGATTCCATTTCACTTGCCAGAACGCCGAGACGCTTCCATGCCTCCCACTTCTGCAGCAGCTCATAGGAGACAGGCATCTTTGCAGGGCTGTGCTGCCCGTAGAACGCGTCCTTGCACTGCACGACGCCGACATGGGTGGGCTTGCCCATCGCCAGTGCTGCCTGCCGCAGGGCAATCGTCACATCGAGGTTGGCAACGGCGGGATACTCGATCGGCGCATATTCCATTGAGGTATGCTCAAAGCGGATAGCGCCCGTCGCGACGACAATATCCCCCGACTGGACATTCAGATTGATGCCGCCGCAGGTGCCGACACGAATGAAGGTATCCGCGCCAATGTTGTGCAGCTCCTCCATCGCAATGGAAGCAGACGGGCCGCCGATGCCGGTAGAGCAGACGCTGACCTTTTCGCCGAGCAGCGTGCCGGTATAGATATTGTACTCGCGGTTTTGGCTGATATGCACGGGGTTGTCAAAGAGGCTTGCAATCGACTCGCAGCGACCCGGATCGCCGGGCAGGATGCAGTAGCGACCGACATCGCCCTCGACGCAATGGATATGGAACTGTTTTTCAAGCTGTTGCATGAGAACACACTCCTTAAATTATGATTTGGTAGCTTATAGTATAGCGCAAATCCGAAAAAACAGCAATTGCTTTTCAGATATTCCCCGATTCTTTGTAATTCTGCACGAAAAAGCAGGCTTCTTTTTGTGAAAAATCTCAGAAAAGCGTAATCTGACTGGTGTCCGGCAGGTCACCGAACGCCCCCGCCGCCTTAAGCTTTTCGATGTGCGTCTTAGATACCTTCGGGCAGGCGGTGGAGAATTCCTCAATGGAGACGAACCGTTTCCCCTCTCGCCCGCTGCAAATATCCCATGCGGCGCTCTCGCCGAGTCCCGAAACCGCGACGAATGGCGGCAGCAGTTTGCCGTCCTTGATGACAAATTTGATCGCATCGGATTCATACAGACTCATATCCGCAAATTCGAAGCCGCGCAGATAAAATTCGTAGCAGACCTCAAGCGTCGTCAGCAGATCATCGTCCTTTGCCGTGCGGTCGGGGTTGGAGGTGATCGCCTTAATGTGCTCCTTTACTGTCTCCATGCCATGCGTCATCATTACCGCGTCGAAGCCGTCCTTCTGACTGCGGCGGTAGAAATACGCCGCGTAGAACGCCAGCGGGTGATGCACCTTAAACCACGCGATGCGGAACGCCATCATGACATAAGCGGCGGCATGCGCCTTCGGGAAGAGGTATTGGATCTTTTTACAAGAACCGATATACCAGTCGGGTACACCGTGATCGATCATCTCCTGCTCCGCGCCCTCGGGCAGTCCCCTGCCCTTACGCACCGCCTCCATGATCTTAAAGGCGCGCTTTTCGGGCATACCGCATTTGATCAAATAAAGCATGATATCGTCGCGGCAGCCGATCGCCTGTCCGACCGTCGCCGTCCCGCTGAGGATCAAGTCCTTGGCGTTGCCGAGCCACACATCCGTACCGTGAGAGAAGCCCGAAAGACGGATGAGCGTATCGAACTGGTCGGGCTTAGTATCGACGAGCATCCCACGCACGAAGCTCGTGCCGAATTCCGGAATCGCAACTGCGCCCGTCGGTCCTAAAAGCGGGTCATTCTCGTAGCCGAGCACCTTGCTCGAAACGAAAATCGACATGGTATCCTTATCGTCAAGCGGGATCTTCTGCGCATCGACGCCTGTCAGGTCCTCCATCATGCGGATCATCGTCGGGTCATCGTGCCCGAGCATATCGAGCTTCAGGAGGTTTTCCTCCATCGAGTGATATTCAAAGTGGGTCGTGATAATATCCGTGTGAATATCGTCGGCGGGATGCTGCACAGGGCAGAAATCCCAGATTTCGTTCTCCTGCGGGATAACGACGAGACCGCCTGGGTGCTGTCCTGTCGTGCGGCGCACATCCACGCAGCCTGCGGCAAGGCGGTTTTCCTCTGCGCGGCTGACGGTCATATTCCGCTCCGCGAGGTATTTTTTGACATAGCCGAACGCGGTCTTATCCGCAACCGTGCCGATGGTTCCCGCACGGAAAACATGGCTCGCGCCGAACATCTCCACGCAGTAGGCATGCGCCTTAGACTGGTATTCCCCAGAGAAGTTCAGGTCAATATCAGGGACTTTATCACCGCCGAAGCCAAGGAACGTCTCAAACGGGATGTTGAAGCCGTCCTTATCAAGCTTCTCTCCGCATTCGGGGCACACCGCGTCGGGCAGGTCGGCACCGCAGTTGATACCGTCCGGCACGTCGAAGGAGCAGTACTTACATTTTGGGCAACGGTAATGCGCAGGCAGGGAGTTAACCTCGGTGATGCCCGACATGTAGGCGACCAGCGACGAGCCAACCGAACCACGCGAGCCGACAAGGTAGCCATGCTCCAAGGAATTCTGCACCAGCTTCTGCGCCGACATATAAATCACGTCATAGTGGCAGGTGATAATATCGTGCAGCTCCGTCTCAACACGTTTTGTAACGATCTCCGGCGGATTCTCCCCATACAGGCGGTGCATCTTGCCATAGACCAGCGATTTCAGATCCTCTACGGAGTTTTCGATCTTCGGCGCAAAAAGGTTGTGCGGCACGGGGCGGATGGTATCGCACATATCCGCGATACGGTTCGGATTCGTCACGACGACCTCAAACGCCTTTTCCGCGCCAAGGTAGGAAAACTCCTCCAGCATCTCATCCGTCGTGCGGAAATAGAGCGGGTTTTCGCGGTCGCAGTCCTCAAAGCCCTTCGTCGCCAGCAGAATACGGCGGTAAATCTCATCCTCGGGGTTGAGAAAATGCACGTCGCCTGTCGCGCAGACGGGCTTGCCCAGCTCCTCGCCGAGGCGCACGACCGTGCGGTTGAACTCCCGAAGCTGCTCCTCGCTCTCGGCAATTCCCTCCGCCAGCATAAAACGGTTATTGCTCAGCGGCTGAATCTCCAAAAAGTCATAGAACGAGGCGATACGTTTCAGCTCCGCGTGGCTCTTGTGCGCGATGATTGCCTGAAACAGCTCGCCCGCTTCACAGGCGGAGCCGATGATCAAGCCCTCACGCAGCTCCATCAGGCGCGATTTCGGCATACGCGGATTGCGCTTGAAATATTTGAGGTGCGCGTCGGAAATCAAATGATAGAGATTCCGCAGACCCATCTGATTTTTAGCAAATACAATGATATGCTTGGCGCGGCGGTCGGTGATCTTGCCGCCGGAGCGCAGCGTGACCATATCCGCGTTAATGCTCTGAATATCGCTGATGCCGCGCTCCTGCAGCATTTTTGCAAAGCGCAGGTAAAGGTAACCGCAGGTCAGCGCATCGTCTGAGGCACGGTGATGGTTGAAATCAGGCAGGCTCAGCGCATCCGCCACGATGTTGAGCTTGTGCTTGGAAAGCTGCGGCATCAGATTTTGCGAGAGCACCAGTGTGTCAATGTAGGTCGGATCAAAGGGGAGGTTCAACCGCTCGCACGCCGCCGTCAAGAAGCCAACGTCAAAGTCCGCGTTATGCGCGACGAGCGGCCGGTCGCCGCAGAAGCGAAGAAATTCGGGCAGAACCTCCGCAATATCGGGCGCTCCGACAAGCATGGAATCGGTAATGCCCGTCAGCTCAATAATCTTCGGCTCTAAGCGGCGTTTGGGATCGACAAAGGTCTGGAAGGTATCGACAACCTCACCGTCCTTTAAGATCACCGCTCCGATCTCTATGATGACCTCCTTGAGCGAAGAAAGCCCTGTTGTCTCCAAATCGAACGCGACAAATTCTCCGTCGAGCGGCATATTCTTCTCGCCGTGGACGGCGATGCGGTCATCCACGTCGTTTACATAATATCCCTCACAGCCGTAGAGAATCTTGATATTCCTGTCGGTTCCCGCGACCTTGTTCTTGCTCGCCTTGAGCGCGTCGGGGAACGAGGAGGCGACGCCGTGGTCGGTGATTGCTATGGCTTTATGTCCCCACCGCGCCGCTGTAGCGACGGCTTCACCGGTCTTGGTCAGTGCGTCCATCATGGACATTGTCGTGTGCAGATGCAGCTCGACACGCTTTTCCGGCGCGGTATCCTCCCGCTGCGGCGCGTCCATGCGCGAAACGGCATAAGGACGGATGACCAGCTCCCTTGCGTAGTTATCATAGTCGATCTTGCCCTGCACGCGCACCCACTGCCCGGGCTTTTTGATGTTGTCCGTAATCGGCTTTGCCGTGTCACCCTTGAAAAAGTCGCTGATACGGACGGAGCCGGTGTAGTCCGTCATATCGAAAGCGACGACGGTCGCGGCGCGTTTGTTGATCTCCCGATGATCGACGGCAAAGATTTTACCTTCGACAATCACGCGCTCGCTTTGGCGGTCGAGCGTGATCTCACTCATCGGCGTTACCGCGCCCTTAAAGGGCTTGCCGTAGATCATCTGCTGCGGCTGCTCCGTCCTTTTCTCCGCAGTCGGCGCAGCGGTCGCCGCAACAGCAGGCAGGTCACGCGCCGCCTCCCGCCGCAGGCGCTCCGTCTCGGCAAAGAGCGCTTCGCCGTCCAGCTCGTTGCCCGCAACGACCTTGATGCTTGTCTGCACGCCGAAGCGTTCGTGGATGTATTGCTCCACGGCAGGCAGATGCGGCAAAAGGGCATCCTTTCCGTTTGCGCGCAAACGCAGTGTACTCTCCCCTTCGGCAAGCTCCCACGTGCAACCCGCAAGGCTCGCGGCTGCGGGAGAATAGCGCGCGATCAGCACGCGGGACAGTTCAAGTCCGTCAAGCTTTGACAATGTCTCGCGCGGAAAATGTGGGATAATACGCACTTGCCGAAGCCCGTAAAGCCCGCACAGTTCCTGCTCGATCTGCTCCAGCGTCTGCGACGGAAGGTAGTCGGACATTTGCAGTGAAAGGGCAATGTGCCTGTTTTCGCGGTCGATCTCCGCATGACTGACCGCTGCTTGCAGAAGTGCTGCACGCAGCGGCTCGTCAGGTTGATATTCAAAAAACATTTCCAAAAACGGGAATGTGCTCATGTTCTTCTCCTAAAATTTCTCTATGTAACGCAAAAGTGTCGGAAGCAGCTCGTCATAGGGCAGCTTTTCGCGCAGCTCGCCCTTGACAAAAAGCACGCCGCAGCCGTCGCCGCCCGCGATACCGATATCCGCCTCGCGCGCCTCGCCGGGGCCGTTGACGACGCAGCCCATAACCGCAACGGTCAGTTCCTTGTCGCAGTCCGTCAGCGCCTCCTCCACACGGTTTGCCAGTCCGATCAGGTCGATTTTTGTTCTGCCGCAGGTCGGGCAGGCGATGAGATTCACGCCGCCCTTGCGCAGTCCCGCCGCCTTTAAGATCGCCTTTGCCGCAACGACCTCGCGTACTGGGTCGGCAGTCAGCGAGACGCGGATTGTGTCACCGATGCCCATGCATAAAAGCCCGCCGATGCCCATGGCGGATTTGATCGTGCCCATGTACTCCGTGCCCGTCTCGGTCACGCCGACATGGAGGGGATAGTCCGATTTTTCGTGCATCAGCCGATATGCCTGCATCATCAGCGGCACCGAGCTGGACTTCATCGACACGCAGATGTCGGTAAAGCCGTATTTTTCCAAAAGGGCAATATGCTCAAACGCGCTCTCGACCAACGCCTCCGGCGTCGGATGCCCGTATTTTTCAAGCAGACGCTTGTCAAGACTGCCGCCGTTGACACCAATGCGGATGGGGATATGATGCATTTTGCAGCAGTCCACGACCGCCTTGACGCGATTCTCTCCCCCGATGTTGCCGGGGTTGATGCGAATTTTCGCCGCGCCCGCCTCCGCCGCAGCAATGGCGAGGCGGTAGTCAAAATGAATGTCCGCAACCAAAGGAAGCGGCGATTGCTCCGCAATATGACGGAAGCCCTCCGCAGCAGCCATATCCGGCACGGCAAGCCGCGCGATCTCACAGCCCGCTGTTTTCAGAGCGCGCAGTTGCCCGAGGCTGCCCTCAACGTCGGTCGTGGCAGTGTTCAGCATGGATTGAATAGAAACCGGCGCGCCACCACCCACCTTCACGCCGCCCACGGTAATTTGTCTCGTCATTGGTATTCCTCGTCAATTGAATAGTTGGAAAATATCCTTAAAGGTAATCAGCGCCATGAAAGCCAAAAGCAGGATCATGAATGCGCCGTTCAGATACGCCTCATACTTCGGGTTGAGCTTGCGGCGCAAAATCTTTTCCGCCGCCGCCGTCACAAGCAGGCAGACCACACGCCCGCCGTCGAGGGCGGGAATGGGCAGCAGATTCATGACCGCAAGGTTAATGGCGATAAAGCCGAACATATACAGCACAAACAGCACACCCTCGCCGACCGTCTCGGATTGGACACTTTGCTCTGTCACAACGGAGACGATACCTACGGGACCGGACATATCCTTCAATCCCGCCTTGCCCGTAAAGAGGTCGGAGAGCCCCATGCGCACCATGCGCACGAAGTCTCTGCAATGATTCCACGAGTCAGACAGCACGCCGCCAAAGGTCTTCTCCTCAATGCCGATCGAGAAGCCGTAGAACTTCTGCTCCCCCGTGCCGTAGTCGCGCTTCAGCGGCACATCGTCAAGGCGCAGCTTCTCTCCGTCTCTTATGACCACGAGATCGTGGATGCCGGAGTCGTCTCTGTCCAAAAGCATCGTAATATCGCTGCCGACATAGACGCGCTCGCCGTCGATCGAACAGAATTCGTCTCCGACCTGCAAGACCTGCTCGAAGGGTCTGCCCTCCTCGATCAGGGCGATCTGCGTGGTGTTGAGGTAATCGCCCGAGAGGGAAATGACCAGCACGGTGATCAAAAATCCGATGAGAAAGTTCATCGCCGAGCCCGCAACTAAAATGATCAGACGCTTCCAGACCTTCGCGTTGCCGAAGGCGCGGGGATTGTCGCTGTCGCCGTCCTCGCCCTCCATCGCGCAGTAGCCGCCGATGGGGATGCAGCGCAGGGCATAGAGCGTCTCACCCTTCTGCTTTTTCCAGATGGCAGGACCCATGAAAAGAGAAAATTCGTTGACCTGCACACCGGACAGCTTCGCGGTGATAAAATGCCCGAACTCGTGCACCAGGATCAGCACGCCGAACAGCAGAATTGCCAAAAGAATATAGAATACGGTCAAAGCACACACCTCACGCGAAGCGTTCCACGGCGGCGCGCGCCAAACGGTCAGCTTCCAAAATTTCATTCAGATCGGGCGTTTTTACAAAGGGCACGGACTCCATCGCCTGACGGACGAGGCGCGGAACGTCATAAAATCCGATCTCATCCGCTAAATATTTCGCCACGGCGACCTCGTTTGCCCCGTTCATTGCCGCGCAGACATTGCCGCCAAGCTCCGCCGCCTGCTTTGCAAGTGTCAGGCAGGGAAACGCCGTCTCGTCCGGCTGGTCAAAGGTCAGCGCACCGCAGGTCAGCAGGTCCAAAGGCGCGGCGGGATTCTCCGCGCGGTACGGATAGGTCAGCGCCAGACGGATCGGCACGCGCATATCCGGCACGCCGAGCTGCGCCATCACCGCACCGTCGCGGAACTCCACAAGGGAGTGGATGATGCTCTGCCGGTGGATCAGCACCTCGACCTGTGACAGCGGTAGGTCATACAGTCGCATCGCTTCGATGACCTCCAGTCCCTTATTCATTAGTGTAGCGCAGTCGATGGTGATTTTATGCCCCATCTTCCAATTTGGATGGCGCAAAGCGTCCGCCTTTGTCACGCCTTGCAGCTCCGCAGGCGTTTTCCCGTAGAACGGACCGCCGGAGCAGGTCAGCAGCAGCCGCCGCACCTCGCGCCGATCTCCGCACCCCATCAGGCATTGGAAGATCGCGGAATGCTCGGAATCGACGGGAATGATCTCCGCGCCGTACTCCCGCGCCGCCTGCATCACAAGCTCGCCCGCGCAGACAAGCGTCTCCTTGTTGGCAAGGGCGATGCGTTTTTTCTTTTGAATTGCCGCCAAAGTCGGGCGCAAGCCGACCATGCCGACGACTGCCGTCACCACGGTGTCGGCTTTTTCATATGCCGCAGCGGCAATCAAACCGTCCATGCCAAAAAGCACGCGGATGTTTTCGCCGCACAGCTCGTTTTCCAGCTGTCTTGCCGCATCCTCTGTCGCCATCACGGCAAGCTCGGGGCGGAATTTCCGGCACTGCTCCGCCATGCGTTCCACATTTGTCCCTGCCGTCAGCGCGACGACGCGAATTTGTTCCATCTGCTCGACCACTTCGAGCGTCTGCCGCCCGATGGAACCGGTCGAGCCCAGAATTGAAAGATACTTCGTCATCTTATTTCACCGCAAACGGGATCAGGAGAATCAAAATTTCCGCGATCGGCGCGCAGATCATCGTGCTGTCAAAGCGGTCGAGAATGCCGCCGTGCCCGGGGATCAGGTTGCCATAGTCCTTGATGCCGACCTGCCGCTTGACGACGGAGAGGGTCAGGTCGCCGAGCATCGAGCCGAACGCGCCGACCACGCCGTAGAGCGCGGCATAGAAATAGTTGACCTGCGTAAAGCCGAAGCACTTGTTCAAAATCAATGTGTAAAGCACCATGCCGAGGATATTCACGACCACGCCGCCAATTGCGCCCTCAACCGTCTTTTTCGGGCTGACAACAGGAGCAAGCTTATGCTTTCCGCAGGCTCTTCCGACAAAATACGCGCCGCTGTCGGCAACCATAGAGATGATAAACGCGACGAGGATATAGTATTTGCCGCTCTCCATCCCGCGCAGACGCACCAGCGCGCCGATCAGGAAGGGATAGACAATACCGCTGAACAGCGCGACGCACAGCGCGGTAAATTTCAGCTCCGTATGCGCCGCCAGCAGCTCCGTAAACAGCAGGCAGCCATAGACAAACAGTCCCAAAAGCATCGAAAGCCACAGTGTCTGCTCGCTCACGACCGCGCAGGCGCGCAGCCACGACCACATCACGACCGCCGCCGCCATCAAAGCGGTGTAGGCGACGATGCGCTTGTGCTTCAAAATACCCGTGCGCCAAAGCATCTCATACGCCGCGACCATGCACGCCAGTGCAAACAAGATCGCCGTCCCGATGGGCGGGAGCAGCAGCACGATCACCAAAAGCAGAGGCAGACCGACCGCCGCTGCTAAAATTCTAACCTGCATTATTTTGCACCTCCGAAGCGGCGATTGCGCCCGTTAAAGGATGCGATCGCCTTTTCCAGCTCCTCCGGCGTAAAGTCGGGCCAGAGCACATCCGTAAAATAATATTCGGCATATGCCGACTGCCATAACAGAAAATTCGATGTGCGAAGCTCTCCGCCCGGGCGGATAACCAGCTCCGGATCGGGTACGCCCGCCGAAAACATCCGCTCGGAGAGCATCGCCTCCGTCAGTTCCTCCGGACGGCACTTGCCCTCTATACAGTCACACGCAAAGGACTGCGCCGCGCGGACGATCTCATCCCTGCCGCCGTAGTTGAGGCAGAAGTTGACCTGCACGCCCGCATATTTTTTGGAACGCTCGACGGCAATGCGCGCCTCCTCCTGCAATTCGGGCGACAGACGCGTCAAATCGCCGAAGAAGCAGAAGCGCACACGGTTTTTGTCCATGTCCGCAATTGCCTCGCGCAGGTACCTTTCCAGCAGCTCCATGATGGCGTCCACCTCCTCCTCCGAGCGTTTCCAGTTCTCGGTAGAGAAGGCATAGACAGTCAAATATTTCAGCCCAATGGATTTGGCGTAGTTCGCGATGGTGCGGAACGCCTCCGCGCCGACCTTGTGACCCGCCTGTCGAGGCAGACCGCGCATTTTCGCCCAGCGCCCGTTGCCGTCCATGACGATGGCAATGTGCGTCGGCACGGGGCGAGATAGGTCAACCTTTTTTTGTTTCTTCCGAAAGAACATAGGCATCTCCATAAAGCAGCCGCCTATCGGCGGCTGCAAAGTATAGCAAAGATTGTTTCATTCTGTAGGGCGGGGACATGTCCCCGCCCTACAGTACACAAAAAGAGTGCTTCTTACAGCTCCATAAGCTCCTTTTCCTTGACCGCGCAGGCGTCATCGACCTTCTTGACATATTTGTCAGTCAGTTCCTGCAAGTCCTTCTCCGCCTTCTTCTGATCGTCCTCGGTGATCTCAGAGTCCTTCTTGAGCTTTTTGATATAGTCCATCGCGTCGCGGCGGATGTTGCGCACAGCGACTTTCGCGTCCTCGCCGTACTTTCTGACCTGCTTTGCAAGCTCGCGGCGGCGCTCCTCGGTGAGCTGCGGGAAGACCAAACGAATTACTCTGCCGTCATTCTGCGGGTTAATGCCGAGATCGGAGGTCTGGATCGCCTTTTCGATCTTCTTGAGCAGGCTGCCGTCCCACGGCTGAATGACCAGCGTGCGAGCATCGGGCGAGGAAATTGTGCCGACCTGTCCGACGGGGGTATCCACACCGTAATACTCCACCGTGATGCGGTCGAGCACGCGGGCGTTGGCTCTGCCTGCGCGGATGGCACCGAAGTCCTCCTGCAAAATCTCGAGGGTCTTGTCCATTTTTCTGGTGAATTCCTTAAAGTCTACTGCCATGTTATTTTTCCTCCTTAACTACTGTTCCGATTTTTTCTCCCATCACGACGCGAAGGATGTTTTCAGGATCCTTGAGCGCAAAAAGTATGATGGGGATATGGTTGTCCATAGAAAGAGATGTTGCCGTGCTGTCCATAACCATCAGATGCCGCGAAAGCACCTCGTCATAGGTGATCTCATCGAATTTGACCGCGTCCGGATTCTTTGCAGGGTCATCGGAATAGACGCCGTCCACATTCTTTGCAAGCAAAATCGCGTCCGCGTTGATCTCCGCCGCGCGAAGCACCGCGCCTGTGTCAGTCGAAAAGAACGGATTGCCCGTGCCGCAGCCGAAAATGACCACGCGCCCCTTTTCCAAGTGGCGGATGGCCTTGCCGCGGATATAAGGCTCGGCAATACGGCTCATCTCGATAGCGGTCTGCACACGCACCTCCACACCCCGCTGCTCGAGGCAGTCCGCAACGGCGAGACAGTTGATCACCGTCGCCAGCATTCCCATATGATCTGCACGGGTGCGCTCCATACGGTCGCCGCCGTCCTTAATGCCGCGCCAAAAGTTGCCGCCGCCGACGACGATACCGACCTGCACGCCGCTTTCAACACAGCGCTTGATCACGTCGCACACGCTGCCGATCACATCAAAGTCCAGTCCTCTGTGGGCATCGCCCGCCAACGCCTCCCCGCTGATCTTCAACAGCACGCGGCGATACTTCGGCTCGCTCATGGGAAACCACTCCTTTTATGAAAAATGTCTGCCTCTATTCTATAATAATTCGCGCCGATTGACAACCAAAATTTCTTATTTTCACAGAATGTTTTCATTTTTTGCACGCCGTCTCGCATTTTTCAGCATTTTGAACGGAAATCCCATTGCAGATTTGGGAATTATGATATATAATGAGCGCAGACTTTTTTACCTGAGAGGATGGAAATTATGGCAGACGAGATGAATCGTCCGGAAATCAAGAATTTTATTGAAGCGTTCGTGGAGGAGGACATCTCCGAAGGCGGGCAGTTTGCGGGTATGCAGGTACACACCCGTTTCCCGCCCGAGCCGAACGGCTATCTGCACATCGGGCACTGCAAGGCGCTGTGCATCGACTTCGGCACGGCGGAGAAGTTCGGCGGCATCTGCAACCTCCGCATGGACGACACCAACCC
>SFIL01000026.1 GCA_004556205.1 Clostridiales bacterium
GAAAAGCTGGGCATTCTCGCCCCCAAAGCGGTTTACCGCAACCTCGGTCCCGCACAGCTCACCGAAGCTGCCCTGCGCCGCGGCGAGGGCAAGCTGAGCAACACCGGCGCGCTCGTCGTCACCACCGGCAAGTACACCGGCCGCTCGCCTAACGACAAGTTCATCGTCGATACCCCTGCCATCCATGACGACATCGCATGGGGCAAGGTCAACCGTCCCATCTCCAAGGAGAAATTCGACGCCATCAAGGGCAAGCTCTGCGCTTACTTACAGGGCCGTGAGATCTTCGTTTTCGACGGCTTCGCAGGCGCCGATCCCGCACATACCAAGAAGTTCCGCATCGTCAACGAGCTTGCCTCGCAGAACCTCTTCATCCATCAGCTTCTCATCCGTCCGACCGCGGAGGAGCTTGCCGCTTACGGTGAGGCGGACTACACCGTCCTCTGCGCCCCCGGCTTCAAGTGCGATCCCGTTGTGGACGGTGTCAACTCCGAGGCTGCCATCATGATCGACTATGAGGCGCACCTCATCGTCATCTGCGGCTCCCAGTACGCAGGCGAGATCAAGAAGAGCGTCTTCTCAACGATGAACTATGTGCTGACCAAGGAGAACATCCTCCCGATGCACTGCTCCGCGAACATGGATCCCGAGACCCATGAGACGGCTGTCTTCTTTGGGCTCTCCGGCACCGGCAAGACCACCCTCTCCGCTGATCCGAAGCGCAAGCTCATCGGCGACGACGAGCACGGCTGGGCGGACGACGGCATCTTCAACATCGAGGGCGGCTGCTACGCCAAGTGCATCAACCTCAAGGAAGAGAACGAGCCTGAGATCTATCACGCCATCCGTTTCGGCTCTCTGGTCGAGAACGTCATCATGGACGACGAGACCCGCGAGTTCGACTTTGACGACGGCAGCCTGACCGAGAACACCCGTGTCGGCTATCCCGTCAACTACATCTCCAACGCAGCCATTCCCGGTGTCGGCGGCATCCCGAAGGTGGTCATCTTCCTGACGGCGGACGCGTTCGGCGTTCTGCCTCCGATCTCCCGCCTCGATGAGGACGCCGCGATGTACCACTTCGTCACCGGCTTCACCTCCAAGCTCGCGGGCACCGAGCGCGGCATCACCGAGCCGCAGCCGACCTTCTCCACCCTGTTCGGCGAGCCGTTCATGCCGATGGATCCGTCCGTCTACGCCGAGATGCTCGGCAAGCGTATCCGCGAGAGCGGCGCGAAGGTCTACCTCGTCAACACCGGCTGGGCAGGCGGCTCCGCAGCGGACGGCGCAAAGCGCATGAAGCTGGCTTACACCCGCGCGATGGTCTCCGCCGCGCTGAACGGCGACTTCGACAATGTCGAGTTCAAGCACCATGACGTATTCAACGTCGATTATCCGACCTCCTGCCCGAACGTTCCCGACGAGATGCTCGACGCACGCGGCATGTGGGCGGACAAGGACGCCTACGACGCACAGGCGAATAAGCTGGCAAAGCTGTTCGAGGACAACTTCTCCAAGAAGTATCCGAACATGCCCGCCCACATCGCCGCCGCAGGACCCAAGGCAAAATAAATAATCTCCCCGTTCCCGCAAAGCGGGAACGGGGATTTTTTTGTTCAGAATTCAAACAGCTTGGAAAGCTCCTCGGGATCGGTAATGAGCAGAATTACGATCAGCACTGCGGCAAAAGCAAGCAGTGCACCAATGATAATCCACAGCCGCTTCTGAAAGCGCTGATGACGTTCACTTCTCTCGCGATTCGGCCGGTTTGCCACGCTGCGGCGCGGCGCGGACGGCGTCGGCTTCTTGGCTGCCATTTACTGCTTCGGCTCCTTGACCGATTCGACCAGTCCGTTGGCAAGTCCCGCAAGCCCCTGCAGGTCAGACGGGATGATGATCTTTGTCGCCTTGCCGTCGGCAACCTTCTGCATCGCCTCGAGCGCCTTGAGCTTGATGACCTGATCGTTCGGGCAAGCCTCGTTGAGCAGGCGCAGCGCCTCAGCGGTCGCCTTCTGCACGGCGAGGATCGCCTCTGCCTGACCTTGTGCGCGGAGAACGGCGGCTTGCTTTTCCGCGTCGGCGCGGAGGATGGCGGATTCCTTTTCGCCCTCTGCCACGAGGATCTGCGAATGCTTCGTGCCCTCTGCCTGCAGAATTGCCTGACGGCGGTCGCGCTCCGCCTTCATCTGCTTCTCCATCGAGTTTTGGATGTCCTGCGGCGGCAGGATATTCTTCAGCTCAACACGCGTGACCTTGATGCCCCACGGGTCGGTCGCCTCGTCCAAAATGGCGCGCATTTTCGTGTTGATGACATCACGACTGGTGAGCGTTTGGTCCAGCTCCAAATCGCCGATAATGTTACGCAGGGTGGTCGCGGTCAGCGTCTCCATTGCCATCATCGGCTGCTCGACGCCGTAGGTGTAGAGCTTCGGGTCGGTGATCTGGAAATAAACGACCGTATCAATCTGCATGGTGACATTGTCCTTCGTGATGACGGGCTGGGGCGGATAGTCAAGCACCTGCTCCTTGAGACTGACACGGCGGGCAATGCGCTCGATGAACGGGATTTTGAAATGGATGCCGACCTCCCAAACCGCCGAGAACGCGCCGAGGCGTTCAATGACATAGGCGCGGGACTGTTGGACAATGGAAATGTTCTTGATAATAATGATAAACAGGATAATGACTGCTGCGGCAATGATGATTACCGCGGAATAGTTGCTCCAAAATTCGCTCATGCTTTTTCCTCCTTTTCTTCTACACGTTCGACACAGAGCTTGACGCCCTCGATGTCTGTCACGCACACGACGCTGCCGACGGCGATCGGTGCGTCCTCCTTACTGTAAGCGGACCATTCGATGCCTGCGAGCTTGACCGCGCCCTTGCCGCGCAGGGTGTCAATCTCCTCGGTGACAATGGCGCGCTTGCCGATGTTGCTGCGGGCGTTGGTCGGCTGTGCACGCGGGATCAGGTACTTTTTCGCCAGCGGCCGCAGGGCGACCAAGAGCAGTGCGGAAACGGCGAAAAACAGCAGAAGCTGCAGCCAAATGTCCGCGCCGCAAAGAGCTGCAATCATCGCCGTCAACGAGCCGCCGATGAACCACAGAGAGACTAAGGTGCTCGTAGCGGCCTCGAGAATGGCAAAGACGATCAGCGCAGCAAGCCAAACCCATTCCATTTGGGGCATAGCGTCCACCTCCTTGTGTTCTTAGTTTAACACAACTGCGGGGAAAGTCAATAAATTTTCTTGCGGTGCAAACCGTGTCATTTTTTGTCAAAACCCTGCATTTGGCATTGCAATAGCGCGCATGATTCGGTATAATAATAAAATAAAAATCATTGCTCCGCACAATAAACGGAGCACCAATGTAGGACTGGGACAATATTTGGGGGATTTATGGAAAAACTGACGATGGCAGTTCCGTGCCTGTTCGGGCTGGAGGGATTGGTCGGCGACGAGCTGCGCCGTATGAAGCTGGAAAATGTCCGCGTAGAGGACCGCCGCGTGTTTTTTGACGGCGATTTTGCGGATATGGCGCGTGCGAACGTCCGTTTGCGCATGGGCGAGCGCGTGATGCTCCTGCTGGCGCGCTTTCCCGCAAGGAGCTTCGAGGAGCTGTATCAGGGCGTGAAGGCGATCCCGCTCGAACGCTTTATCCCGAAGGAGGGCGCGTTCCCCGTCAAGGGCTACAGCTTGGATTCCCAGCTGCACAGCGTTCCCGACTGTCAGGCGATCGCCAAGAAAGCCGCCGTAGACCGCCTCGGCGCGAAATACGGTCTGACGTGGCTGCCCGAGACAGGTGAGATCTATCAGCTCCGCTTTTCGATCATGAAGGATGTCTGCGAGGTCTTTTTGGATACCTCCGGCGTCAGTCTGCATAAGCGCGGCTACCGCGCGGTCGGCAACGAGGCGCCGCTGCACGAGACGATGGCGGCAGCGCTCGTCAACCTCTCGCGCTATCGCGGCAGGGACTTCTTTTGGGACCCGTTCTGCGGTTCCGGCACGATCGTCATTGAGGCCGCGCTGACCGCGCTCAACCGCGCCCCGGGCCTGAACCGCGAATTTGCCGCGCAGAAATGGGCTTGCGTCCCCGCTGATGTTTGGGTGCAGGCACGGCAGGAGGCAAAGGATTCGGAATTTCGCGGAGAGTACCGCATTTTGGGCACGGACATCGACCCTTCCACTCTCTCCATCGCCATTGCCAACGCGAAAAAGGCAGGCGTTGCAAAATACATTGACTTCCGCGAGGCAGACGCGACGAAAACGAGCCTGCCCTGCGACAGCGGCATTTTGGTCTGCAACCCGCCCTACGGTGAGCGGATGCTCGAGCAGCGCTCCGCGCAGCAGCTCATGCGCGCCTTCGGGCGGCATCTGAAATTCGCGGACGGATGGAAAAAATATATCATCTCCTCCGAGGCGGAATTCGAGCATTATTTTGGCAGGCAGGCAACCAAAAAACGCAAGCTCTACAACGGCAGATTGCAGTGTAATGTATATATGTATTTTTGAGGGGGAGACGCGTGATGAAGCATCTGTTTATCATCAATCCTGCGGCGGGGAAATATGACCACACGGGTGAATTCACACAGAAGATTCGCGAGGCGTGCGACAAGCGGTGCCTTGCCTATGAGATTCTGGTTTCCCGCGCCCCCGGCGACTGCACACGCATCGCGCAGGCGGCTGCCGCAACGGGTGACCCTGTGCGCATCTACGCCTGCGGCGGCGA
Organism: Clostridiales bacterium; assembly: GCA_004556205.1. GTDB lineage: Bacteria > Bacillota > Clostridia > Oscillospirales > Oscillospiraceae > JAZOXB01. The sequence goes on from SFIL01000026.1 coordinate 4,728, forward strand.
CGGCACCTTAAATGAGGTCGTTAACGGCGCGGTCGGCTATCGCAATGCGGCAGTCACGCATTTCCCCGGCGGCTCCGGCAACGATTTTATCAAGATATTCTCCGATCCTGCGGCGTTTTCGGATCTCGGGCGTCTGTTGGACGGCGATGTTGCGTCCTTCGATCTCATCCGCTGCGGACAGGATCACTACGCGCTCAATATCTGCTCGATCGGCTTTGACGCGCGCATCGGCACTTCGATCGGCAAATATAAGCGCCTTCCCCTTGTCAGCGGCTCGGGCGCATATCTCCTCTCAACAGGCGTAAATCTGGTCAAGGGCGTACATCGGCACTACACCGTCGAGATCGACGGGGAGGTATATGACGGACGGCAGACGCTCATCTGCATCGCCAACGGGCGCTGGTACGGCGGCGGCTTTAACCCCGTTCCCGAAGCACAGCCCGATGACGGACTGCTTGAGGTGCTGCTGGTCAAGGATGTCTCCCGCGCAACGGTGGCGAGCGTAGTCGGCAAGTACAAAAAGGGACAGTATGCACAGTTACCCGAGCTGATCCGCCATTTTCAGTGCAAGCGCGTCGTCGTCCGCTGCGATGAAAAAAGCGAGGTCAATTTGGACGGCGAGCTGCTCATGCGCACGGAGACGACCTTCGAGGTCGCGCCGAACGCAATTCGCTTCTTCTACCCAAAGGGATTAACCTATTAGAATCCTCCGGTCAAAAACAGCAGCTTCGTCATTCTGCGATCGCTGCGCTGCCTCAAAATGACAGGATCGGGAATTGTTTCATGCTTGTCATACCCTCCCCCAAGCGTGCATACGATGTAGCACGAGACTTTGGGGGAGGCTGTTTTTATGAGCAATCTTTACGCCGACATCGCCGAGCGGACGGGCGGCGATATCTATATCGGTGTGGTCGGCCCTGTCCGCACGGGCAAGTCCACCTTTATCAAGCGCCTGATGGAGGAGCTGGTCATCCCAAACATTCAAGACCTCTATCAGCGCGAACGTGCCAAGGATGAGCTGCCGCAGAGCGGCTCAGGCAAGACGATCATGACTGCCGAGCCGAAATTCGTCCCCGAGGAGGCGGTGCAAATCACGCCCGACGGCACGGCGACACTCTCGGTGCGGCTGATCGACTCGGTCGGTTATATGGTCGATGGGGCGATCGGCGCGACCGAAAACGGGCAGCCGCGCATGGTGACGACGCCGTGGTTTGAAGACGAGATTCCCATGACCGACGCCGCCGAGCTGGGCACGAAAAAGGTCATGCAGGAGCATTCGACCGTCGGCGTGGTCGTCACGACGGACGGGACGGTGACGGACATTCCCCGCGCGGACTATATCGCCGCCGAGGAGCGCGCCATCCGCGATATGCAGGCAACGGGAAAGCCGTTCGTTGTGGTCGTGAACTCCGCCGCGCCGAACAGTGCGGAAGCCTGCGCGCTGCGGGATTACATCGCCCGCACCTACGGTGTCTGCGCCGTGACCGCGGACTGTCAGGGTATGCACGAGGGCGAGCTGAAGGAGCTTTTAAGGGAGCTGCTCTACGCCTTCCCGATGCGTGAAATGCGGGTCTTCCTGCCCGCGTGGGTGCAGGCGCTGGAAATTGATTCGCCGCTTAAGGCAGCGCTTTATGAGGCGCTTCGCAGGAACGCGGAGGCAATTACGCGGCTTGCCGAGGCGGAGCTGGCAATCGCCCGCGTTGCGGAGCTGGAGCAGGTCTGCGGCTATCGCGTAAGCGCCGTCGATCTCGGCACAGGCACGGTGAGCTGTGAGCTGGACTTCAACGAGGGGCTGTTCTACCAGATTCTCGGGCAGCGCACGGGCTTCGAGATTGAAAACGACGGACAGCTTCTGTCGCTGCTGACCTCGCTTGCCGCGATGAAAAAGCAGTATGACAAAATATCCGCCGCGCTTGAGGAAGTCAAGGCGACGGGCTACGGCATCGTCATGCCGACGGCGGAGGAATTGAAGATGGAGACGCCCGAGATTGTGAAAAAGGGCAGCGCCTACGGCGTCAAGCTCAAAGCCAGCGCGCCGTCCATCCACATGATGCGCGCCGATATTCACACTGAGATCAGCCCGATGGTCGGCGACGAGCAGCAGTCGGAGGACTTGGTCAAGTACCTGCTCGGGGAATATGAGGGCAACACCGAACGTCTGTGGGACAGCAACATTTTCGGCAAGTCGGTCTTCGAGCTGGTCAACGAGGGGCTGACAACCAAGCTGCGGCGTATGCCCGACGAGGCACGCTATAAGCTCAAGGACGCGCTGACAAAAATCATTAACGAGGGTGCAAACGGTTTAATCTGCATTTTGCTGTAAAAAAGTCAAAAATCCCTCTCCGGAACGCTCCGGAGAGGGCAGACTGTCAAAAAACTATAGTTTTGTCATTGCGAGACCCCGCAGGGGTCGTGGCAATCTTGCGGATTTGTTTCGTTCTTTACATCATTTCCGGCGACTGAATCCCTCTCCGGAAAGCTCCGGAGAGGGATTTTTTGTCAGTGCTTTCTCCATGTTGACGGTCTGAACAGCAGCAGCATCGGGAACAGCTCCAGTCTGCCGAACAGCATATCCAAGGACAGGACAAGCTTCGACAGCGAGGAAAAATGCGCATAGCTGCCGAGCGGTCCGATCTCGATACTCACGCCGGGCCCGATGTTATTCAGCGTCGCCAGCACCGAAGTGACCGTGGTCTCCGCGCCGAAATTGTCAAGCGCGACAACGGTAATCGAAAGGACTGCAACGAAAAGGTAGACGATCAAAAACGCGCTCGTACCGCGAATGACATCGGAGCTGACCCGCTTGCCGTCCACCGTCATGACCTCAACGGCGTGCGGGTGGAGCAGATGGCGCACCTCCGCGCGGGCATATTTGAACAGGATCAGCAGACGGCTGACCTTGATGCCGCCGCCCGTGGAGCCTGCACACGCGCCGATCACCATCAGCGTAACTAAAATCACCTTAGAAAACTCCGGCCACAACGAGAAGTCCGCCGTGCCGAAGCCCGTGGTCGTAATAATTGAGCTGACTGAGAAGGAGACATGATGCACCGTCTCGCGCAGGGAGCCAAAATATCCGCCCGTCAGCATCAAATTCGCCGTGATCAGCGCGATCGACGCAAGGATGATGCCGAGATAGCATTTTAGCTCAGAATTCTTCCAAATCAGGCGGAATTTTCGGCAAATCAGGAAGAAATAGATGGAAAAATTCACGCCGAACATCATCATGGCAACCGTCGTGACGCTCTGCACATAGACGGAATAGCCCGCAAGCCCGTCGGTACGGACGGAAAAGCCGCCCGTACCCGCACTGCCGAAGGCAAGGCATACACTGTCAAAAAACGAAATTTCTCCCCAGCCGAAAATATTCCCGAGCTGATAGGCGAGAATCTGCAGGACAGTCATAGCGCAGTAGATACCATATAAAATTGCAGCAGAGGTGCGCATCTTCGGCACCATCTTGCTCACCGACGGGCCGGGCGACTCCGCGCGGAGCAGATAGATGCTCTCGCCCGACATCGGCACGACCGCGAGCATAAAGACCAAAACGCCCATGCCGCCCAGCCAGTGTGTAAAGCTGCGCCAAAACAGCAGGCAGTGCGGCATCGCCTCGACATCGGTCAAAATGCTCGCACCCGTGGTCGTAAAACCAGAGACAGTCTCAAAGACCGCGTCCAAATAGCTCGGGATGGCGCGGCTGAACCAAAACGGCAGTGCGCCGACCAAGGAAATGACGATCCACGACAGCGATACCATAACGAAGCCGTCACGGGCGTGCATGGTGCGTTTGTTTTTCGGCTTCAGGAGAGTCAGCGGCAGCCCAACCGCCACGCATACGCCGACGGCAGCCAGCAGGCTCCAAAGCGCCTCCTCGCCATAAATCAGCGCGACAATGCACGGCAGGAGCAGGAAACCGCCGATCAGCAGCAGGACGTAGCCTAACAGCGAAAGGATCATTCGATGATTCATGTCCGAACTCTCCGCTTATCCAAAATGTCGTCAAGGTCGTTCAGCCCCGTTGCGGTCGTTACGACGACGACGGTGTCGCCCGCTTCGATGGTGTCACGGCCGCCCGGGGTAAGGATCCTGCCGCTGCGGTTAATCGCGCAAATCAGCAGATTCGGCTGAAGCGCCAGCTCCATGAGCGGCTTGCCGCAGACAGCGGATTTCGCTGTAGCGCGGAATTCCAGCGCCTCGACGCGGTTGCCGACGAGCTTATAAAGCGTCTCGACATTCGAGCCGAGGGAATTCTGCATGGCGCGGACATAGCGAACAATGTGATCGGCTGCTATGTAACGCGGATGGAACACACTGCCCAAGTCCATCTGCTTGATAATGTGTGAAAAGGTCGTGCGGTTGATCTTCGTAACAATCTTCGCCTTTGTAATACTGCGGGCGTAGAGACTCATCAGCACGTTTTCCTCGTCGATGCCTGTTAAGGACGCGACCGCGTCCATCTTCGCGATGCCCTCCTCGTCGAGCAGGCGCTCGTTCGTCGCGTCGCCGTGGATGACAGAGGCATCGGGCAGGGCTTCGGAAAGATACGCGCACCGCTCAGCATTCGCCTCGATGATCTTGACATTCGCGCCGAACTCGAGCATCAATTTTGCAAGGTAATAGGATATTCTGCCGCCGCCGAGCAGCATCACGCGCTTGACGGGATCGGCCTGAATGCCGAGCTTTCGGAAGAATTTCGCGGCAGTCTTCGGACGCGCGACAAAGCTGATGCGGTCGCCCGCCTGAAGCATAAAATTGCCGGACGGGATATAGACCTCGCGCTCGCCGCGTTCGACGACGCAGATCAGCACGCCCGTCTGCATTTTGCCCAGCTCAAGCAGGGTCATGCCCGCAAGCGGCGACGTCTCGGGCAGGCGTACCTTGTGCAGCTCCACACGTCCCTTGGAAAAGGTGTCGATCTTGATTGCAGAGGGGGCGCGCAGGATGCGCGCAATTTCAAACGCGCTGGCAAGCTCCGGATTGAGCACCATGCTCAGACCGAGCTCGTCCTTGACCAGCCGCAGACCTGCGGAGTATTCCGGATTACGGACGCGGGCAATGGTGTTGCCCACGCCGAGCTTCTTCGCAATCAGGCACGCGAGCAGGTTTTCCTCGTCCGTGGACATAACCGCGATGGCAAGATCGGCCTGCGGAATACCCGCCTCCTTCTGCGTCTCCAGCGCGATGCCGTTGCCCTCCACGGTCATAACGTCAAGGGTGTTCACCGCGTCCAGCGCGTCGGCATTGCCGTCTACAACAGTGATCTCATGCCCCTCTCGGGCAAGCTGATCCGCCAGCGTCGCGCCGATCTTTCCCGCGCCGATAATTACGATTTTCACAGAATGTTCGCCTCCTATCGGATGCTGTTACCCTATAACATACCATAATTTCGGCAGGAAAGCAACCTTGATTATTGCTCGAAGCGGCGCAAAATCGGGAGCAGCCGCACACCCAGCAGGACAACGCAGACGATCTTCAGCGCATCAAAGGGCAGGAAGATCAGGCAGCCGGAGACGAGGGTCTTGGAGATCGACCACGCGCCGCCGAGGGTGAGGTAGAGATAAGGCAGACCGACAATATAGAGGACGACCAGCCCGACCACGCACGCAACCGCAAGGCGCAGCCACAGCCACGGCAGACGCGAAAGCCCTTTCCGCGAGAGCAGACCAACAACGAACGCCATCGGGATCAGCCCGAGCAGGAAACCGAAGGTCGGTACGGTGACATACATCAAGCCGCCGCCCTCGGTAAAAATCGGGACGCCCATCAGCCCAAGGGCAACATAGATGATCTGCGACAGCGCGCCCCAATACGGCCCCAACAGCACGCCCGCCATACAGGTGAAAAAGACCTGTAAGGTGAAGGATATTGTGCCGACGGGGATCTTCAGAAATGCGCCGACGGCGGTCAACGCCGCAAACAGCGCGGTGAGCAGCATTCTGTTCAGGGTTTTGTGTTTCATAGCTTTTGTTCCTTTCCTTGGTTATCATCAAAATTACAACAAAAAAGATGCAATTCAGATACACAATTGTGGTATAATATTCTGCGGTTCAGGGAAATCCTTGTCTATCTGCTCATACGATTCATTCAGTGTTTACAACAACAATACGATTTCTGCAAAGGAGAGTCACTATCTATGCCGACTGTCGCACCGCATCGCCGCAAGAAAAACCGTAATGGTACATATTTCGCCGTCTTGCTCTTTTTGGCACTGCTCAGCATCGCAGTCGGAGCAGTGCTATCGGTGCGGCATGCGGAGCGCTCGGAAAAGCTCTCAGCGGAGACACCCTCGTTCAGCCTCGAGCCGCCCGACACGGAGCTCCCCTCCTTCCCGCTCGCGTCCGCGCCGTCTGCAGACGACCCGCTGCTCGTGCTCGTCAACCGCAGCCATCCCCTGCCCGCAGACTATGCGCCTGCACTGACAAAGCTGAGCGATTGGGATTTGTCCGTTGCGTCAGTCGTGTATAAGCCCCTTAGTCAAATGCTGTCGGACGGACGCGCAGAGGGTCTGCGTTTTCAGATCTGCTCCGCCTACCGCACAAGAGAGGAGCAGCAAGCACTGTTTGACGAGGATGTTGCCCGCTATATGGCGCAGGGCATGACGGAGGCGGCGGCGATCGAACAGACGGAGCGCTATACTATGCACCCCGGGTGCAGCGAGCATGAGACGGGACTGGCCTTGGACATCGTGTCGCTCGACAACCAGCTCCTTGACGAGACGCAGTCGCAGACGGCAGAGACGCAGTGGCTGCACGCGCACTGCTGGGAGTACGGCTTCATTCTGCGATACCCGCCCGAAAAGGGCGACATCACGGGCATCAGCTTCGAATCTTGGCACTACCGCTATGTCGGTACGGAGGCCGCGCAATATCTGCACGAAAACAACCTGACGCTCGAGGAATTTTGGGCGCAGGCGGCGCAATGAACGCAGCGTCCCGCCGCCGGAAAGCATAAAACCGCCGTCAATTGTAAACCTTTTTTGTTTCTCTTGATTTACAATTGACGGCGATATTATACAACAGAATAGTGGGAAAAAGCAAGAGGGGCATTGGGCAATTGCTGTTTTATTTTTTCGGCCGTAGCACGGCGACTTTTCAGTCTATCCGCTGAGAAGTCGCCGATTTTTATTGAATTTGCAGTATAGATGCGCCGTAACTGGCAGCAAAGATGGGACAATTGTCCTTTTCTTTTGATCAAAAGGCAGATACAATGAGATTGAGCCTGAACGTTACACTGTTAAGGAGGTATTATTGTATGAAAAAACTATTGGCTCTTTTACTGACAGGCTGCCTGCTTGTCGCACTGCTCAGCGGCTGCGCCGGAGGAAAGGATGCCCCCTCCTCCGATTCGTCGGACACGGAGCAAACTACCGAGGTCCCGACGGAAAGCAGCAAGGACACGGAGACGACGACCGAGAGCACAGAGGAAACGAAGCTTTGGAAGGTCGCTATGATCACCGACTACGGCGACATTACGGATGAATCCTTCAACCAGACCACCTATGAAGCAGGTAAGGCGTGGTGCGAGGCGCAGGGCATCGACTTTAAATACTACAAACCCGTCGCCGACTCCACAGCAGACCGTATCGCGCAAATCGATGCTGCCGTTGCCGACGGCTACAACGTCCTGCTCCTGCCCGGCTTTGCCTTTGCAGGTGCCATCGTGGAAAGCCAGGATGTTTATACCGACGTATACTTTATTGCCCTTGACGTCTCCGAATGGGATTTGGAGGATTCCTTCTACAGTCACGACACGGACGGTAATCGTCTCGAGCTGATTGACCCGAACAACGAGCCGCATGTCGCGGACAATGTTTACTGTGCCGTTTATCAGGAAGAGCTTGCAGGCTACATGGCCGGCTACGCCGCCGTGAAGCTCGGCTATAAGCATCTCGGTTTCCTCGGCGGCATGGCGGTTCCTGCCGTCATCCGCTACGGCTACGGCTTTGTGCAGGGTTGCAACTCGGCTGCTGTCGAGCTCGGTATTGAGAAGGATGTTACTGTCGAGTATGTCTACGGTAACCAGTTCTACGGCGATGCTGATATCACCGCTTACATGGACACTTGGTATCAGGCTAAGGGCGTCGAAATCGTCTTTGTCGCGGGCGGCAGCATCCATATCTCCGCCTGTGAGGCCGCCGCAAAGACCAACGGCAAGATCATCGGCGTTGATGTGGATCAAGCGGCAAGCATTAACAGTGCCTACGGCGAAGGCATGACCGTCTCTTCGGCAATGAAGGGGCTTGCGGCAACCGTTTACAGCGCACTGGACGATCTAATCCTCAATGACAACTGGGCTGCCTACGGCGGCAAGGTTGCCACGCTCGGTCTTGTCTCCGAGGATCCGGAGCAGAACTATGTACAGATCGCTCCCTCCACGCAATTCGAAGAAGGGAAATTCACGGAAGACGATTATCTTGCACTGGTAGCGAAGCTTTATAAGGGTGAGATCATCGTATCCAATGACACGGAAAATGCGCCGGAAGTCGAAATTTCCGTTAATTATGCCGGTAATATCAAGTAATTTTGAAGGCTTTTGACCCGAGTTCGGTATTAACACCTACGCAAATTATCTTACCTCTTTCCCGCGCCTGTCGGAAGCAGGGCCGGCAGGCGCACCCCCTATAATTAGGAACCCTCTGAACAAATCAGTGGCGGTGCTCAGCGGATCTTGTACCGCAACTTATCAGTTAGAAAACCTTGAAATACGCGAAGTATCTATGCGGTTTTCCAACCTCGATTTGCGGCAAAATCTCTTGCCGACCGCTCTTGCGGATTTATGCAGAGCTTCCTTAGGTATCACTCTCTGCGTCTATCCTGTTTCGGCGCTCTGCGGATGTGGCGCACCGAAAGCAAAACACAATGAAGGGAACGTGATTATGTCAAATATTCGTGACATCAGTCTGAAGGCTGAAGGTCATCAGCGCATTGCATGGGCAGCACAGCATATGCCCGTACTGAACGAGATCGGCAAGCGCTTTGAACGCGAAAAACCGTTCGAAGGGCTGAAAATCGCGCTGTCCATCCATTTGGAGGCGAAGACCGCACATCTTGTGCAAACGCTCGTCAAGGGCGGGGCGGAGCTGCATGTCTCCGGTTCCAATCCCCTCTCCACGCAGGATTGCATCTGTGCGGCGTTGGTGGACGAGGGCGTGACCGTGAATGCGATCCATGCCTCAGATCCCGCAACGACGGTATCACTTTGGAAGCAGACGCTCTCCTGCCATCCGCACATCGTGATCGACGACGGCTCCGACCTGATCGGGCTGCTGATCGGCGAATGCCGTGACTATGCGGATCGGGTCTTCGGCGGATGCGAGGAAACCACCTCCGGCGTGCATCGGCTGCATGCTTGGGAAAGCAGCGGGAAGCTGCCCTTCCCCGTGATGGCAATCAATGACGCCCATTGCAAATGCTACTTCGACAACACCTACGGCACCGGTCAGAGCTGCTGGGACGGCATTATGCGCACGACGAATCTGCAAATGAACGGAAAGACTGTCGTGGTCGCAGGCTACGGTTACTGTGGTAAGGGCATCGCCAACATCGCACGCGGACTGAATGCACGCGTCATTGTCACCGAGATCGATCCGATAAAATCCATTTTAGCAGAGATGGATGGCTTCCGTGCCATGTCTATGGACGAGGCGGCAAAGCTCGGTGACATCTTTGTTACGGCGACGGCGTGCTGCGATGTGCTGCGACCGGAGCATTTCTCCGTGATGAAGGACGGCGCGATTGTTGCCAACGCAGGGCATTTTAACGATGAGATCGACGTGACGGGCCTGCACGCCATGTCCGTCGCACAGAAAGAATTGCGGAATAATCTGACCGGCTATGTCCTGCCGGACGGTAAGATGATCTGCTTGGTGGCGGACGGTGGGCTGTGCAACATCGCCGCGGCGGACGGTCATCCTATGGAGATCATGGATATGTCCTTCGCACTGCAGGCACTCGGCGCGGAATATATTTTAAAGCATCACGCAACTCTGAAGCCCGGCGTGCATTATATCCCCGAGGAGCTGGACCGACAGGTCGCCGCGCTGAAGCTCCGCACGATGGGCGGAAGCTTCGACGTGCTTAACGAGAAACAGCGCGCTTATCTACAAGGAAAAGGTATTCGAGAGAGCGCAGATAACTGCGCCGAATGAATATGAATAATAATAAGGAGGGTATTCAAATGAAACGATTGATCCGAACGCTCAGCGGAGTGCTTTGTGTCCTTCTGCTTATGACCATAATCCTTGGACCGGTATCCGCAGAGGGCACTGCCGATTTTTCAGATGTATCGGAGCACGACTGGTTCTATGAAGATGTCTGCTTTGTCGCAGAAAACGGCATCCTGAAAGGCACAGGTGCGACGACCTTCTCTCCCGAGGCGGAGATTACCCGCGCGATGGCAGTCACGGCACTGCACCGTCTCGCCGGAACCCCCAGAGCAGAGGGTAAAGCGCCCTTTGAGGATGTCGCTGCAACGGACTATTTTTATGACGCCGTGCTGTGGGCAAAGGACGCGGGTATCATCAACGGCGACTCGGCAACGACCTTCTCTCCGCAACTTTCGGTTACCAGAGAACAGTTCGCCTGCATGCTGTATAATTATACCACCGAGTATCTCGGCATCGGCGCAACAGGCAGCAAGGATTTGACGGAATATACTGACGCCAACACCATCAGCGACTATGCGGCAGATGCCATGCGTTGGGTCTGCGGCAACGAGATTCTGCGCGGCAACACCGCAACGACGCTTGCTCCGCAGGACACCGCCACCCGTGCGGAGATAGCGGCCCTTTTGCACCGCTTTATGAGCTTCCTTGACCGAACCCACCGTGACGGTCTGCGCATTGTTTGCATGGCACCGTCGATGGTTGAATGCGTCTATGCCCTCGGCTACGGCGACTGCATCGTCGGCTGGTCCGCCTACACGGACTATCCCGTAGCAGCGACCGAAACCGGCGGCTATCAGCCCTATCAGTTCTATTACAACACCGACACGCAGGATTTTGACGTGGATTATGAGCTGGGCAGAAAGCCCGGCGCGGACGGCGAATACAAGGAAGTTGCAACTGTTTCTAAATTCTACGACTACAATCAAGCGATCCTCGACGGGCTGCAGCCAACTCTGGTGCTCTGCGAGGGCAGTGAGCAAGAGCCTTGGGTAGAGACGCTAACCGCACAGGGCTACCCCACCTATTGCTGGACGCCCGAGAGCATCGACGAGATCTATGACATGATGATCGAGATCGGCGCACTGCTTGGCGCGGAAGACTACGCCAGAGAGCTGGTCGCCGGCTACTATCAGAGAATTGACGAAATTACGAGCGTCACGAAGGATCTTGTGCAAATTCGTACCTACTTTGAAATCGCACATCAGTCCGACTACGGCGAGTGGGGCAAATTCGGTCCCTATACCGAGGGCGGCAACACCCCGTTTGATGAGATGATCAAAATTGCTGGCGGCGAGAACCTGTTCCATGACGGAGAGGGTTACATGAACCTCTACGCCATCTACGGAGAGGACGCATTCGCGGAAATTGTTAAGCGGAATCCGCAGGTCATCATGACTCCCTACTGGCCCGGCGCCTATGACTTTGAGGTCACTTCGCTGTACGAGATCATGACACGCCCCGGCTTCAACGAGACCGAGGCAGTGCAGACGGGCAGAGTTACATATTATGACTCAAGCCTTATGAAGCGCTTCGGGCCGAGAACAATCACCGCCATCGAAAAGCTGGCATATTTGCTACATCCGTATTATTTTGAGAATCCCCAAAACAGCGTCTCGCCTTGGGAATTGGGGAAGATCGATGTCGCTGAGCCGGCACCCGCGCCGCTGCCTTAAGCAAACGCTGAAATATCGGGTGCAGCAGACGGCGGGACCTTTGCCGATTGCTCCGGCAATTTTATCGGCGTTTACCTAATCGAATACAACTGCTATCGTTTCCGCCGGGGCAATGCACCGGCGGAAGCACGCCGTTTCACGGGCAGTGCTTTCCCCCGTGCCGACTGTGAAGGGACTTGCTTTTTCCTCGATATCGGGGTATACTGTTTTTTGAAAGGAGATGAGCTGAGCAATGCAGAAGCGTATTGCCGCAACTTTGCTGAACACCATTTCTGAGGAATTGCTGAAAACGGCGCAGGTTGTCTCCTTTCGGCGCGGAGAGTATATCAAACGGGCAGGTTATTCATTCCGCCACTTCTGTATTCTCGCGCAAGGCTCCGCAAAGCTGGTCTACGACGACGCGGTATCTAACCCGCTCATTTTGGAGATTTTCCATAAGGGAGATTTCTTCGGAGAGATGGAAGCGATCGGAATGCAAACGGACAATCGCAGCATTGTTGCACTGACGGACGGTAAGCTCTATTGTTTCACAAGCGAGCAGTTTTTAGATATGTGGAGCAATCACAGCGAAGTATCACGTTACATTCTTTACATCCACTGTGAGCGTCTCCTGCGCGAGGGCAACGATAAGATCAACGCGGCGTGTCTGTTTCTGCGGGAAAAGGTATTCCGCCTGATCCAAGAAAACCTGAATGAAGCGAATTACTTCCTTTATACCAAGGATATTTTGGCGGAGATGTCCGGCGTCTCCATACGCAGCCTGAACCGTATCCTTGCGGAGCTGAAGGGGCTGAATCTGATCCAGCTTTCCGGCGGCACGATCCGTCTCAATATCTGAAAGATTTCCGGTTCGAGCCGCAGATACAGGCGGCGGATGCTTTTGCCGCACGGCACCGTTTCCATACCCCCGCTCATAATTTTACGAGATTTCTACACTGTAAATTATCGGATTATGCTGTAATCCGTGCAAGGCAGCACAAAAAGGGACTGCTAAAAAAGTGGCTCCATGTCAATAGTTGGGGTAGCGACAGGGAATGAATCATCGCAAGTCGTTTCGGAGCGGAAACTCCGAGACGACTTTATGTATGGCAAAAGAGAATTCTGTTTCTGAAATTACGGAAGCTTCGCATTCCAAAGCAGACCCGTTTTATAGCAATCACCAATTAAAATGTGCTTTGCACATTTTAATTGGTGATTGCTATAAATCACTGCATGCGAAAAAGCAAGAGCTTGTGATCGGTGTCGCACAGGCCGAGAAAAACCTCCTTTGCACTGTGGAACCCCTGTTCCTCCAACTGCTTTTGGAGCCATTTGCTGTCAAGGCCCATGCGCTTCAGGTTTTCCCCCATGACCCTGCCGTCCATAATCACCTCCGCGCTGATCGTCTCCTGTTTGGGGGTAATATGATTGTCGGCGGGCGTCATGGGGCGCTTGTCACTGACGGGGAGAATGGCAAGCTTGCCGTTGTATTCAAAGACCGCAGTTTGAATGTCGCTTAAATTAAAATATCCTGCCTCCCTGCACATCACCATGAATTCGCTCAGATCCAGCTTGGCCTTTTTCATGTTTTCGCGGTAGAGCTTTCCGTCATGCATGACCACGGTCGGCGTGCCGTTGATATACTTCCGAAGCCGCGGGCATTTGCTTGTAATGACGCTGAAGCCAAAGGTAACGCCGCCATAGATCACCATTGCGATCAGCGGCTTCCACGGCTGCTCCAGCTCTGTGGCAAGCTCAGCGGCAATAGAGCCGATGGTGATGCCCGCGATATAATCAAACAGATCCATTTGGGCGATCTGCTTGTGTCCCATAATCTTAGCAAGCAGAAATAATACAATAACGGACAGCAGCGATGTCAGGATAACATAAAGAATACTCATCTGATTCCTCCGGACGTTTTTCTGTTAATATCCCCGAATCTTCAGGATCAATTCGCCAAAGGAAAACTATATCATATGCTATGATGAGGTGAATCGAAATGAATCCATGTGAATTGACAGCGGCGATCACCGCGCTTGCCAATATGCTTGCAAGTAACCTGACAGTCAATGAGCTGACCATGCTCGGCACGGTGCTTACTCAGCTCGGAGATACGCTCACAACCATTGCAACCCAAAAGAGTCTTTGCGACAGCAAAGACTCAGCGTGTTGAAAAAGTCTCTCGTGTCATTCCGAGGAGGCGAAGCCGACGTGGGAATCTAATGGGAAAAAAGTTTCGTATTCGCCGAAAAGAATACCAAAAAAGAGGATTCTGCGAGATTTCCACGCCCCCTGCGGGGCCTCGCAATGACAAGACTATGGTTTTTGACAGACTGAGTCTTTGCAACAGACTCAGTCACACATAGGAGTCCGCCGACGGCACCGCGTTCACCGATCGTAACTATAGGATCTGCTGCAGCCTTTCCAAGGCTGTATCGTCATACAGCCTGTATCCGGACCTTGTGTATTTTTGAGGTTTCAAGAGTCCTATGCTGTCATAATACTGAAGAGCGCGTATACTCACTCCCGTTAGCTTGCTGACCTCATTTACTGTCATCATTGGCATTTCCTCCTCGCGATATAAATACTCTACACTATTACGTAACGTAGGAGTCAATAGTTTTTTTCATTTTTTTGGATTCAATATAAGGCAGTATGCTAATTTCCAAGGAAGCTCTGAATAAATCCGCAAGAGCGGCGAGAGATTTTGCCGCAAACTGAGGCTTGAGAACCGCAGGAACACTCTGTGTATTGCAAGGTTTTCGAACCGATATGGTGTATTTCCATTATACATCTTCTGTCCAATTTGTACCCCCTCCGTGTCCAATTCATTCTTAGGAGTTACAATTTGAGCACTAATCCCGTGTCAACTGAGGACAAAGAAAGTTAGTATTTTCAAGGCTTTTCGGTCCTTCGGAGTCAATCCGTGTAAGCCAAAATAAAGCAAAATAAAGCCAGATAAACGCACGATTATTAGAGAATTCTTAGATTTTTCTAATCGTGGGGATTGGTGCATTTGCCCTTCGTCCCATACCCAAATCCGTACCTGAATAGGGTTCACCCTATAGAATTTTTCGTCTGACCGGCACTTTTCTGCTTCATGCCGGGCGTTGCGTGGGTATAAGCGCCAAGGTTAAAAAGGCAGTGGTGTGTCCGGGATTCTCCCGAGCCGTCTTGATGTCATTCCCTGCCCGGAGGCTGTTGACCGCGTATGGTATAATACAGGTGAAAAGCAGACGAACGCACGGACAATCAAATGATAATCGGAGGTGCCGGATATGCCGGAATTGAATCACATTACCATCCGTTCGGACAACAGGGACATCGTGCTCAATATCAGCACGGTTCTCTACGTTCTGATGAAAAAGAATTATGCCGAGATACACACATTCAGCGGGAAGCGCTACAAGACAAGGGTCACACTAAATGATCTCGAGAAGACTCTGGGCGACAGCTTTCTCAAGGTGAGCCGCGGCTGTCTGGTGGCGGTGATGGCGATACACGACATCACCAATGTCATCGAGTTGACCAACGGGGAGTTTTTGCCCTATTCCGTACGGAACAGGAGTGCGATTGTTGCCCAATTTCAGACAAAGCAGAAGCTGATCATCAGCCGCTTCAGCGAGGGAAGTATCCCCGAGGAAGAAGATGCCTATCGCGCCCACTACCGGTGCTTCGATGATCTGCCTGTCGCTTTTGCGGACATCGAAATGGTATTCAACGACGAGCGCCGGGCAGTGGACTGGATCTTCCGTTACGGCAATCAGGCTCTGGCCTTTCTGGAAAAGGTGACTTTGGATCGGCTGATCGGCAGCACGTTCAGCAGTCTGTTCCCCGACATGGATGACAAGTGGCTTCGGGCATATGAACAGGCGGCGCTTTACGGCGCGACACTGGAGGTCATTGATTACAGTCCGGAGATCGACACCTATCTGCGGGTGATCTGCTTTCCTACATTTCGGGGGCACTGCGGCTGCATTCTGTCCGATGTTTCGCAGATCCACTATCTCCGAACCAGCACCGATTCCCCCGAAGCGATGATTCGCTATTTCGGGAAGCTGCTGGAGTGAAACCAAGGAGCCTCTGAAAAAGGCAAAAAGATGCCGCATACAGATGCGAAATTCGTCTGACCCCATGTGCCGAAGGAACGTACGGTGGGACGAATTGCAATGTATGCGGCCTTTTAAATAATTCATCCCATTTTTATGCAACTTATCCCACCTACCTTGATTTTTTATTCGATATGTATTATTATAGCAGGTATAAATACTTCTATGCCGAATTGCCTGTGTCGGCGGCATGGCTAGGCGCAGCGGTATCAAACAAAGGAGGAAAACTATGAAAAAACGACTATTGTGCATCCTGACGGCTTTGGCCTTGTGCCTGAGCCTGCTGCCGACCACGGCACTGGCAGGGGCCGGCGATGTTGCCTCTGTCACCAGCGGCGGGGTAACAACAGACTATGCAACCCTGGAAGGGGCCGTTGCGGCGGCGCAGGCTTCTTCGGACTCTACGGTTAAAATGCTGCAAAGCGTAGAGTTGAGCAAGAATATTGAAGTGACACAGGGCACATTTACGATCGATCTCAACGGAAAGACGGTCTCTTCCCTGGGTGGTCTAAGTGGCGCATATGTGTTCAAGCTGCCCAAAGGCTCTACGGCAAATGTACTCCTTACGGATACCGCATCGGGCGGCACCGTTCAGGCTTACAGCAATAAGACCGGTATTTTCATGGAAGGCGGCGCGTTGACGGTTCAGAATGTGACGGTTACCGGCGGCGGTACCGGCATCGCTGCGCGAAAGGGAACATTAACCCTTGACAACGCGACGGTTACCGGTACGACGCAGGCGCTTCAGTCCAATTACAGCAATGATTGTGTTATGGTCATTCAAAATGGCAGCGCCCTTTCCTCTACCGGAGATCATGTCATTACAATGAAAAACGGAACGCTGACCGTAAAGGATGGCACCTTTACCGGCGGCGCGAAAGGTACGATCGGGTACAGCCAGTTATCCACAAATACGGTTACGGTGGATCTTTCCGCGTTAAGCGACCCGACCGGTATTACGATTTACAACACCTCGTCGAGCGCTGTGCCTACGGCGAACATCATTCTCCCCGCCGGATACACGCTTGGTACGGCGAGCCTCGCGGCACAAACGCAATACAGCATTAGCCGCGCTGCCTGTGCATCGCACACTCTGACGAAAACCGAAGCCAAGACACCCACCTGCACGGAGGGCGGCAACAGCGCGTATTGGACTTGTTCTGTCTGCGGCAAACTGTTCAGCGATGAGAACGGCACGACCGAGACCACGGCAGAGGCCGTAAAGATCTCCGCTGCCGGCCACAGCCTGACCAAGACCGAGGACGGCGGCAGCGAATACTGGGTCTGTGACCTCTGCGGCAAGTTCTTCTCCGACGAGAACGGCACGACCGAGATCACGCCGGGGGGCGCGACCTACCGCGTGGCGGGCGTTGCGGAGCTGTGCGGTTCCACCTGGGACGCCGCCGACGACAACAACCTCATGACCCTCAATGCGGATACCGGCCTGTACGAAAAGACCTACACCGGCGTCCAGCCGGGCGAGTATCCGATCAAGGTCGTTGAGACCTGCTCCGACGGAACGATGAACTGGTACGGCAACGCCCAGGACATGAACGTTGCGATCTATGTTTCTGCCGTCTGCGATGTGACCGTCACCTTTAACGCCACCACCCACGCCATTGGTATCGTGGGCATCAGCGCCGTGGAGAAGACCTGGATGGATATTGATGCCATCCGTGTGGTAGGCAACGGCGACGGCGCATGGCTCAACGGCGTAAATTGGGATCCCACTGCGGACGAAAACAAAATGACCGAGGTCAGACCCGGCGTCTACGAGATCACCTACGCGCAGGTTCCCGCCGGCAGCGACTATCAGTTCAAGTTTGCCGCCAACGGCTCGTGGACAGACAACTGGGGCGCCGGCGGCGCAGCAGGCGAGGCGGTCTACAACAGCAACACGAACATTTTCCTTGACCTTACGGAGACCACCGACGTCACCCTGCGGCTGAATCTGAACGGCTTTAACGAAAGCACCAAGCAGGGCGCGACCTATGAGGTCGTGCTGGGCAGCGGGGACGACACCGGAAAGGTCGCGGTGGATTATCTGGACGCCGAGGGCAATTCGCAGACCTGCGCCGCGGCGACCGTCCTGGCCGCCGACGCCACCGTCTGGGATGGCGGCTGGTATGTGGCGCAGGGAAAAGTGACTATCCCCGATGCCGTCACCCTGAGCGGCGACGTACATCTGATCCTGGCGGATGAGTGCAGCCTGACCGCCGGAAGCGGCATTGCGGGCAGCGGAACGCTGACCGTTTACGCCCAGAGCACCGGCGAGCAGAAGGGCAGCCTCACCGCCACAGGCGTTGCCGTGACCGAGACGGATTCCATCAGCGCCGGCATCAACGCCGGAGCCATCACCGTCAACGGCGGCGTCGTCAACGCCACCGGCGGCGCCGGCAATGGCAGCGACATCACAAGCGCCGGCCTGTACAGCACGCCGGGCAATATCACGATCAACGGCGGCGTTGTCACCGCCACCGGCGGCACCGTCACGGGCGACTGCGGCAGGAGCCTCGGCATCGCAACCGAAGAAGCCAACATCATCGTCAACGGCGGCACCGTCATTGCTGCCGGCGCAGCCTCCGCCACATGGAGCATCGGCATCTATGCCTACTGGGGCGGCTTCCGGCTGAGCGGCGGCAGCGTCACCGCTACCGGCAGGGATGCGGAATATGACGGCAGCAGAACCTCCGCGTGGAGCATCGGCCTTTATGCGGACGACTTCGCCGTCAGCGGCGGCGAGCTTACCGCAACTTCGGGGACGGCAGCGGGCAATATGCCTGAGACCTACGGCATCTCCTGCAGCAACGCCCGGATCGACGGCGGCACCGTCATT
>SFIL01000027.1 GCA_004556205.1 Clostridiales bacterium
ATTTTCCTGTCACCGAAAAGTGCAAAATAATTACAAAGGAGAAGTACCATGCCGAAACTGAAGACCCACAGCGGTGCAAAGAAGAGATTCAATCTCACCAAGACCGGTAAGGTCAAGAGAGCGCACGCTTTCAAGAGCCATATCCTCACCAAGAAGGACACCAAGCGCGGCCGTCGCCTGAGAAGCACGACCTACGCGGATGTCACCAATACGGAAGCCATCAAAAAGATGATTCCGTACAAATAATCGGATAGGAGGATAGAAAGATGGCAAGAGTAAAAGGCGCGATGATGACGCGCAAGAGAAGAAATAAGGTCCTGAAGCTGGCGAAGTCTTACTGGGGTTCTAAGTCCACGCATTTCAAGATGGCAAAGCAGGCGGTCAAGAAGTCCGGCGTTTACGCCTATGTCGGCCGCAAGCAGAAGAAGCGCGATTTCCGCCGTCTGTGGATTGCCCGTATCTCCGCCGCTGTTAAGCCCTACGATATGAACTATTCCCGTTTCATGAACGGTCTGAAGAAGGCCGGCATTGAAATGAACCGCAAGAGCCTGTCCGAGTTGGCGATTAACGACAGCGCTGCGTTTGCAGCCCTCGTCGATACCGCGAAGAAGGCGCTGTAATTCAGCATGTTGGAATGATAAAGACCCTGTCTGTGTTTACGCAGACGGGGTCTTTGCTTTGCTTGGGAATCCCTGAACAAATCTCATCCACTGTGCATAGCTTGAAGCGAGGTGATCTATCATGACAAATTACGGCATTCCTGCCGCGGTCGCGCTGGTCTGTGGCGGAAAGGAGCGTCCGCACTTGCACGGAACGGTCAAATTCTTTTCGCGTCGCGACGGCACTTTGGTCACTGCAGAAATCTGCGGCTTGCCCGAATCGGAGACGGGCTTTTTCGCGTTCCATATCCATGAGGGCGGGGACTGCGGCAGAGAGGGGTTTTCCGATACCAAGGGACACTACAACCCCTGCAACCGTGACCATCCGCGCCACGCGGGCGACCTGCCGCCGCTGCTCTCGTGCAGTGGGAGAGCCGAGCTTACTGTCTTAACAAACCGCTTTTCCGTCTGCGATATTGTCGGGAAAACCGTTGTGATTCACGATCAAGCGGACGATTTCCACACGCAGCCGTCGGGAAATGCCGGCGCTAAAATCGCCTGCGGTGTGATTCGCGCCCGATAACGGCGAAGAAAAAACGATTTGCAAACGCCTTTCGGTGTGATATACTATAGAGAAAACCGAGAGGAGTAAGGCTATGCTGACAACGGTATTGTTTGATTTAGACGGGACACTTCTGCCGATGGTGCAGGCGGACTTTGTACGCGCGTATTTCGGAAACCTGGCGAAATTTGCCGCGCCTTACGGCTATGAAGCGAAGCCGCTTGTGGATACGCTTTGGAAAGGCACTGCGGCGATGGTGCAAAACGACGGCGCAAAGACAAACCGAGAGGTCTTTTGGGATATCTTTGCTGCTGCATACGGCGAACAGGCGCTGGCGCATGAGGCGGTGTTTGAGAAATTTTACGCGACGGATTTTAACCTTGCGCAAAACGCCTGCGGTTTTGCGCCGGAGGCGGCGGAGACGGTCGAATTCCTGAAAGCGAACGGTATCCGCTGTGTCTTGGCGACGAATCCGATCTTTCCTGCCGTTGCGACGCAGGCGCGCATTCGCTGGGCGGGACTGCACGCGGAGGATTTCGAATTGATCACGACCTATGAGAACTCTCGGCACTGCAAGCCGAATCCGCAGTATTTTGCGGACGTTTTGGAGCAGATCGGCTGCAAGGCGGACGAGTGCCTGATGGTCGGCAACGATGCCGTGGAGGACATGGCTTCGCAGGAAGTCGGTATCCCCGTGTTCCTTCTCACACCCTGTTTGATCAATCCAAAGGGGCGCGACCTCAGCGATATTCCGCACGGCGGTTTCGCGGAATTAAAGCGTGAGCTGACTTGCAAAATGGAAAATGCGAAAAAATGATTTGCGATTTTTACGCCGTGTGATATAATAAAGGTAGGAAGATTTCGACGAAGGAGGTACTTTCCATGAAGCGAATCATCACCATCAGCCGCGAATTCGGCAGCGGTGGACGGAGCGTCGGCAAACTTGTCGCAGAGAAGCTCGGTTACCGCTTCTATGACCGCGAGCTGGTCAATAAGGTCGCCGAGCGCAGCGGCTTTTCACCCGAGTTTATCGAGGAGAGCGGCGAATATGCGAGCGCCCGCAGCAGCCTGCTCTTTGCCCTTGCCACAGCGAGCCAGTATTCCGCCGACGGACTATCCATGCATGACCGCCTTTATATCGAGCAGACGAAGATTATCGAGGAGCTTGCTGCAGAGGGAGACTGCGTAATTGTCGGGCGCTGCGCGGACTATATTTTGCGGGATTGGAAGGACTGCCTGCATGTTTTTATCCACGCGGATATGGACAGCCGCGCAAAGCGGATCGTCGAGCGTTACGGCGAATGTGATCAATCGCCTGAAAAACGCCTCACGGAGAAGGATCAGAAGCGCAAGGTCTATTATAAAAACTATACGGGGCGCAACTGGGGACAGGCGCAAAATTACGACATTTGCCTCAACAGCGGTGTTCTCGGCGTCGAGGCGTGCGCGGAGCTGATCGTGCAGGCTTGCAAATAACATTTTTCCCTCGGGTTCACCCGAGGGAATCATTTGAGAATGTTTTTATCGAAAAACAATGAAAATATATTGACCTTCAAAAAATATTGTGGTATACTTGGGACAACTTGGAAAAAGGAGCGAATGCTATGAAAAAGTTGTCTGTCACACTGGAGCTTTCGATAGTCGGTATGGCGCTGTGTGGTTTTTTGCTGTACTTTGGCGCGATCCCGATTTTTGCACTCTCGATGCGAACCGCCTATCCGGAATTTGCAAACCGCTTTTGGCCATGGTTGGCATTCCTTTGGGGCAGTGCCTTACCGTGCTACGGTGTTTTGTTTTACGGCTGGAGGGTTGCGAATGAGATCAAAAAAGAGAACGCGTTCAGCAGGGAAAATGCTGTCTCACTGCATATGGTCGCACTGTTGGCAGTAGTTGATACAGTTTATTTCGCGATTGGCAATATCATTCTGTTTCTGCTCAGCATGAGTCATCCGGGAATTGCCCTCGGGCTTATGGCGGTCTGTGTTGTAGGCGTGATTGTTGCGGCGGTTGCCAATACGCTTTCCAAGCTCATTGCGGAGGCTGCGCGCCTGCGGGAAGAGCAGGACTTGACAATTTGAGGTGACGGTATGATCGTTGTAAATTTGGATGTCATGCTCGCGAAACGGAAAATGAGCCTGACAGAGCTTTCCGAACGAGTCGGTATTACGATGGCGAATCTCTCGATTCTGAAAACGGGAAAAGCGAGAGCGATTCGTTTTGAGACGCTCGATAAGCTCTGCGCCGCTTTGGACTGCCAGCCGGCGGAGCTTTTGGAGTGGAGAAAAGAAAGATGAAAAAGAAAGTGCGCTTTTCATCTTCTTTGTGCACCTGTAAAATGAAAGTAGACACCCACATTTTTGTGAGTGTCTACTTTCATTTTATAGGTTCAGTGGCATTCCAGCCGCACGCTGGTTTTAATGAATATCAATGCGTCAGGAAGAGCATGAGGAGGAACAGGAGGGTGATAACCCAAGTGCCGACCTTGACTTCCTTGATCTTGCCTGTAAAGGCTTTGATAATCACATAGGCGATCAGACCAAAGGCAATGCCGAAGGAGATGTTGTAGGAGAAGGGCATCATTGCCATCGTCAGGAAGGACGGCAGAGCAACTGCGGGGTCGTGCCAGTCGAGATCCTTGACGCAGGTGATCATCAGAACGCCGACATAGATCAGCGCGGCTGCCGTTGCGCACGAGGGAATCAGTGCGGCGACCGGTGCAAGGAACATGGCAATAAAGAAAAGTGCAGCGGTTGAGACGGCGGCAAGACCGGTGCGTCCGCCCTCGGCGACGCCGGCAGCGGATTCGACGAAGGTGGTAACGGTGGAAGTGCCGCAGATGGCACCGGTGGTGGTTGCAATGGCGTCGGAGAGCATTGCCTTATCCATGTTGGGAACCTCGCCCTTTTCGGTCAGCATATTGCCGCGGGCGCAGGCACCGTAGAGCGTGCCGAGCGTGTCGAACATATCAACCATGCAGAAGGCGAGTGCGGTGGTGGCAAACATCAGAATGAAGTTGCCAGTGCCATGTGCTTCAATGTAGGGAGTAAAGTTAAAGCCTTCGGTAAAGACCTTGCCGAACGCCTGACCGAAGAAATCCTTGAACGGACCTACAAAATCGACATGCAGGCTTGACTTGATGCTGTCAGCAAAGCCCTCGACGGAGATGAAGCCGAGGATGTAGTACAGCGCCGCGCCGCCGAGGATGCCCCACAGGACAGAGCCGCGGACATTTTTCTTCGAGAGGATCGCAATTACGCACAGCGCAATAATGGCAACAAGCATCGGCATGATCGAAGCCCATGTATTTGCGCCGCTGAGAAGATTAAAGGAAGCAAGGGTTACGCCGGTGCTGGCGTTGGGGACGATGATCTTTGCGTTTTGCAGACCGATAAAGGCGATAAACAGGCCGATACCGGCGGGAATTGCCTTTCTGACTGCGTCCGGAATTGCGGTGAAGATCTTCTTACGCAGACCCGTGATGGTGAGCAGAATGAAGATGATGCCGTCGGCGAGGACGAGAACGAGCGCATTTGCATAGCTCAGACCGAAGCCGACACAGACGGTGTAGACGAAGAAGGCGTTCAGACCCATGCCGGAAGCCTGCGCCAAAGGCAGATTCGCCAACAGTCCGATGAGCAGGGAACCAATGACTGCGGAGATGGCGGTGGCGATATAGATCGCGCCGTAGCTAACTCCGAGAACATTTGTGCCGTCTCCGAACGGGTCGGCAAACATGCCTGCGTTGACCATCAGGATATACGCCATTGCCATGAAGGTCGTCAGACCTGCGAGTATCTCGGTCCTGACAGTCGTTTGATGCTTTTTCAAACCAAACAGCTTTTCCATTGAAATACCTCCGTTTTTTATTCTTGCCGCAGCTGCGGCAGCTTTTTTTGCCGAAGCCCGACACCGTAAAAGCGGATCATCTCCGACAACTATATCATAACAGAAATAGCGTCGTCGCGCAATGCATTTTTTAGATTTGCATTTCCAAAAAAAGAGGAAAGAATTTGTCTACTTTGCACAAAAAATAAAAAACAAGAACTTGCAAATTTTGACAAAAGGTATGTGCTTCTGCGTTTTTTTATCAATAAAACGCCGCTCCTCTGCGCAAACTACGAAAAAGCGCAAAGGAGCGACGCGTATGCTGAGGCTGACCAGTGAGAATTACAAAACCGAAGTCGAAGAAGCGGAAATACCCGTACTGATTGAATTTTCTTCCGAACGGTGCGCACCTTGCAGGGCGCTTGCTACTGTTTTGGAGGCGCTTTCGTCGGAGTACGGCGATCGTTGCAAGTTCTGCAAAGTGGAGGTTGATGTACAGGAGGGGCTGACGCATCAGTTCGACATTCTGCGAGTGCCGACGCTGATCTATATGCAAGACGGAGAGATCGTGCAGCGCATCAGCGGCCTGCGCAGCCGCGAAGAGATTTTGGAAATCTTAAATCTCGATTAGCTCGTATTCGTCCGTGCCGAGCCCGATCTTCTTGCCATGAGAGATCTGATAGCGCCAATCCGTCTCGGTGTGCAGGTCGGTGAACAGATCGTTGCTACTGCCGCGGAATTCAATCTCTGCGTTGCGCTTCATTTTGTTGCAGGTATCCACGCAGGCTTGGTCGAGAGCGACAGGATCAAAGGAAGCGAACATTCCGACATCGGGAATGATTGGCACATCGTTCACACCGTAGCAGTCGCAAACAGGCGAAACATCCATGACAAAACTGATATGGAAAGACGGACGGTTTTGCAGGATGGCTTTGGTATATTCTGCCATTTTACAGTTGAGAATAATATTGCTCTCGTCGTTCGCGGGCTGAATGGCATCCACGGGGCACGCGCCGATACAGCGTCCGCAGCCGAGGCACTTGTCCCAATCAATGTGCATTTTGCGGTTTTCAAGAACTGGTGCGTCGTGGGCGCAGGCTTTTCGGCAGGAGCCGCAGCCGATGCAGAGTTTCTCATCCACGAACGGCTTGCCGGATGAGTGCATTTCCATCTTGCCTGCGCGGGAGCCGCCGCCCATGCCGAGATTTTTGATTGTGCCGCCGAAGCCTGTTGCATCGTGTCCCTTGAAGTGCGTCAGGGAGATGACGACATCCGCGTCCATCAGCGCTCTGCCGATCTTGGCAGACTGGACATATTCGCCGTCTACGGGGACTTCAATATCGTCTGTGCCCTTCAAGCCATCCGCGATCAAGAGATGGCAGCCGAGGTTGTAGGGGTTGAAGCCGTTCTGATAGGCGGACTCTAAATGGTCGAGTGCGTTTTTTCTGCCGCCGACATAGAGCGTATTGCAATCCGTGAGAAAGGGTTTGCCGCCGAGCTGCTTGACCAGATCGACTACGGTGCGGGCGTAGTTCGGGCGGAGATATGCCAAATTGCCCGGCTCGCCGAAGTGCAGCTTGATTGCAACATACTTATTCTCCAGCGGGAGCTTGTCCATTCCGGCGGTCAAAAGCAGGCGTGAGAGTTTTTGCTGCAGGTTCTCACGCAGGGTGGTATGAAAATTAGTAAAATAGACCTTCGAGCGTTCCATGATATTACCTCCGAATAGAATCTGCTCTCATTATAAGTGCTTTTGCAGCAAATTGCAACAGAAAACGAAACTGCCGCAGACGGAAATCCGACTGCGGCAGTTGTTGAAGGGTTACTGCTTTTCCTTACCTGCGAGGAAACGATAAACAAGTGCGGCAAGCACACCGCCGACCAGGGGCGCAACGATAAATACCCACACATTGCACAGCGCCTCGCCGCCCTTAATGAGAGCGGGCCCAAAGCTGCGGGCAGGGCTGACCGAGGTCCCGGTCAGACCAATGCCGAGAATGTGGACGAGCGTCAGGCTAAGACCGATGACGATACCGGCAACAGCGCCGTTTTGAATCCTCGAGGTCACGCCGAGAATGGCAAGAACAAACACGAAGGTCAGAATGACTTCAATGATCAAAGACTTCAGCACATCCGCCTCGAACAGCCCGTTGGTACCGAAACCGCCCTCAGTGCCGAAAATGTAGGCGAGAATGCCCGCGCCTGCGATTGCACCTGCAAACTGTGCGACGACATAGCCCACAAAATCTTTGACGTTCATTTTGCCTGAGACGAGCATTGCGATAGAGACTGCAGGATTGATATGGCAGCCGGAAATGTTGCCGATGCTGTGGGCCATGGCGACGATGACAAGACCGAATGCCAATGCCGTGGTGAGGTACGCCGCGATGCCGCCCTCAGGCGTGCCTCAGCCGGTGACGATCGCCGCGCCGCAGGCAAAGACGACCAGCACCAGCGTGCCGATGAATTCGGCAATGTACTTTTTTACAGATGTCATGAGAATCCTCCTTTTATTTGTTGCATCAGAATTAGTATAGCAGAGATATCGGAAAAAAGATAGAGGTTTATATCCTTTTTTGCATGGCGGAAAGCATTGCGTCTGCATAATCGTCAAGCTGCTTTTCAATGCCGGGAATACTTTTCACGGCGGTAAGATCGTTCGCTGTTTGGAGCATACAAAAGCGCGGCGGGAGCATGGCGGTCTTATTCAGGCACATCGTACCCAAAAGCTGCTTTGCCACAAGGTCGCTGCCGGAGTAGCCGGAGACGACGATGCCGAAGAGATATTTATCGTATAGGTCGCTTTGCAGCAGCAGGCTTGTCAGGCGGTTAAACAGCGCGGTGATGTTTGCGCCGACCGCGTCATTGTAGTTTGGGCAGAGAAAGAGCATCGCGCTGCAATCGCGAATGGCAGGCAGAACGGTCTCGGAGATTGCACCGCCGTAAAAGCAGGTGTTGTTTTGGGCGAAGTGGAGGCAGGCGTTGTAGGAGCAGCCGCGGCAGTCGTAAATCGTGCCGTTTTGCAGCGAAATCTCCTGAATCACGCAGGAGTCTTTTAAACGCATACGGAGCTGCTCCCAAAGCCAAAGCGTGCCGGAACGCCCGCGCTCCGAGGCGTGCAGGACGAGAAGCCGCGGATGGTCGTATTTTGGTGCGGCGAAGGTCTCCAAGCGCCGTACCAATTCCCGCGCGCGGGAAAAATAAGTCTCTTGCAGACCGGTTCCGCGCTGCGCGGCGAGAATATGCTGATTGTAAAGTGAACCGGTGCCTTCAATGAGGGGCTTACCGAAGAAGGCGCAGCCTGCCATATTGGCAGAGAGCACGACCTCCTGCGCAAGCTGCTTGGTATAAAGCTCGCTTTCACCGTCTACAAGCAGCGCGCCGGCGCTCCCTTCCATGCAAGAGGGATTGTTGCGCAGGCGGCGTAGAAGACGGAGCGTCTGCTCGTCCATGCCGCAAGTGTCCGTTGCCAAGGCAAACAGCACGCGCCGTCCTTGCAGTGGGGCGTCCAAGCCGAGAAAACGGTGCTCCACGCCGTGCAGGGCAAACGCCAGTGCTTTGGAAAGCCTATCCTGCTTTTTCGGCATCAGAATGTCAATCATAGCAAAAATCCTCTAACGAATGTTGAACTGCCTGAATCCTTGCATAGAGCGCAGGGTGCAGCGGTTCCCGAATTACGGAAAGCCCTTGCGCTGTCATGCGGCTGCGGCAGCCGAAATACGCGCCGCCCATCGGCACCGCGCCGTAATGCGTTTGCCCGCGCACAAGGCGCAGGATGCTCACGGCGGCGGAGGAGAGCGCGGGCGCGATATAGGGCTTGAAGCCAAGCGCGCGCACGCGGAGATTGGCGGTGACGGTTGCCCCTGTCAGTGCCTCGGAAAGCGCCTCTTCATAGGCTGTCGGGTGATTCGCGGCGATCAGTTCGTTTCCGTGCGGACCGTAGACGCGTCCGCAAGAGAAATCAATACCCATTTGCGCCGCATAATATTCCGCCCGCGCTGCCATCACGCCCAGGCCGAAGCCCTGAATCTGCTCCGGCAGCAGCCCCTTTGCATCAAAGCGTCCCGCTTCATCGCGGTTGCTGTGCAGGAACACGACCCGTGCAAGCTGATCAACGGGGTCAGAAATTTGACAGAACAGCCCACGAAAATCGGCGTTTCTCGCGGCTTTGGCATAAGCGGACAGCATATCGCGGTTGCGCTCGTACTGCGCCATGCGCACATCCCTGACCTCCGCGCCGACGGCGGGAACGCCGCGCGAGGCGGTGAACAGGAAAAGATCACAGTCAAACAGTGCCTCTTGCGGGCAGATCGTCACGTGGGGCAGGGGTGCATCGTCGAGACTTAAGACCTGATTCAGTTCTGCCTCATAGCGTCGGCACTGCGCCTCATTGGGATCAAAAATGCGTATCTCTGAAAGCTCGCGCCCCAAAAGCTTCAACGCGGTCAGCAATGTCCCGCCGACGTCGCCCAAGCCAACCAGCGTCACGCGCAGAGCAGAGCGCTTTTTTTCCGCATTGAGGAAGGAAAAGGCGCTGGCAAAGGCGGTGTTTAAGACGGTCGCACCATGTTCCTTGACAAAGGCTCGCAGCGTTTCAGATGCTGTACAGGGACACGGCGGGAGCAGAACGGAGCAGTCCTCCGGCTCAAATAATTCCTCCACGGACGATACGGCGAACCAGCCGCGCGAACGCAGAGGATCGCGGTCAACCAAGCATACCAACGGAGAAAAAAGCGTGTCCGTGTTTTCGGCATCTGCGGGAAAAGCGCCGCCCATGCCGCAAAGGCAGAACTGCTTCCATTTTTTAAGCTCCATGCACGGCGTCTCCTCTCATACGGATGCGGTCAAGCTGCAGCAGATCGTCCTCCAAATACGCCGAAGCGGGGACGGAAAAATCGTAGGAGAGCTGCTTGCCGCGGTCGGGCAGGCGCGGATAAGCGATCGCCTCGCCCAAGCGCCGCAGGGTCAGAGCGGTGCTGAAGGTGCGCTGATGCGCCGTTTCCAGGGCGCGGAGAATGGCAAGCGCATTTTCCAAAGCCGTCCGGCTCAGCTCACGGACGGCGCTGTCGGGCGTTCCGACAAAATGGCGCGGATAGAAATAGGGGAGAATGAGGTTAGCGCTCGGGAGCATTCGCCCGTTCGTCGGGCGCTCGCTGACGGAGTCGCCGCCGATGAAAGGATAGAGCAGGCTCTCCGTGACCCAATAATGCAGATTCGGAATGAAGTACTCGCAATCCACTTGCCGGTGCTGCTCACGCATCAGATCCCGTCCTCTGCCGGAGAGGATGCCGACGATGATGCGGCTGATCTCCAAGCCCTCTTGCTCAAAAAGCGGATTGAGCTTTCCGATGCGGTAGCCCTTGTGGAGCAGATCGTCCACAAGAATGACGCTGCGGCGGAACGCCTTGATGGTACGCACCTGCGTTTCCAGAGGGCTGTAGCCCGGGTATTCCACGACAGAGAAGCTGCCGCCGTTCGGGGCGAAGCTCTTGTCTACGTGAAGCGTTTTCGTCACGGTGTTCGGCACGATCTCGTCGGAGAGAATTTTGCCATAGGGGACGCACATCAGATTGCCCAAGTGTTTTCCCTCTAAACCGAGGACATTGTTGTGCTGCTGCACCTTGAACATCAGCGATTGATTGAGCAACTCCGCATCGAAGCAAAGCAGCAGCTTGCCGGGATAAAGCCCGCCGAGAGCGCGGCGGAGCCTCGGACGTGCGGCACGGATCGCCTCGGTGACCTCGGGTGCGTCGTGATGCGGGTCCTTAATGCAAAGTAAAACGTCTTGAATGAGAACCATCGGCGCGCGCATATCGACATAGTAAAGTCCCAGCGTGTTCTCGACGGGGATGAAGCCGAGCTGTGTCAGCGCGTCGAGCAGCGCGGGGTCGTCCGTGCAGCGGCACAGAGCATAGGTGTGATCGCTGCTTAAGCTGCGAACCAAAAGCTCATTGAGGAGCGCCCGCGTCTGCTCGCCGGCTGCGTGGACACCATCGACGACAAGCAGCTTGCCCGAGGTGCAGCGGCGCACGGAAGAGCAGGCCTCCACATCGTGCAGCTCTCCGTACAGATCGGCGATTCCTGTCGTGTGTCCGTAAGCCCACGCGATCGGCCGGCTCTCACCGCGACGGTACAGCGCGACGGCACTCGGACGCGGTGTGCGGTGCAGGAACTCGAACAGCTCGGGCGGTGCGTCCTGCACGCTCGGCGTGCCAAACGCGTATTCCTGCGGCGTCAGGACGCGCTTGAGCATGGGAGAGCGCAGATACAGCCCGTATTCATAGATATATGCCTGCACGATCGGATCGACCAGCGCGGAGACATCCAAGTTTTTGTCGATGTATTCCCGAATACGACTTGAGCTGATGTTCTCTAACTGCTCGGGCAGGAAGAATTCAATGACTTTGCCGCGCAGAAGCGAGGAGACAGGCGGTAAGCCCTCCTCTTCGGCGGCAGGGCGGCGGACGATGATATGGTTGAACTCCGCCGCGCAGCCTGCCGCGCTTGTGCGGTAAGCGGAGGCGTTGCGGATCACATCGCTGCCCGCGACCAAGTAGATCTCGCGTTCGGGGAAGCAGGCGCGTAGGCGGGCGAGATCCTGAGGCATGGCGATGTTGATAGGCAGATCGTCGGGGAAGAGATAGGTGTCCCACTGATCCGCCACGGAGATGTGCGCGATCTTGCGCCGTAGGAGCTTGGGCAAGGTGCGCTTGCTCCACGAGAATTCATCCACGGCGAGATAGACCTCAAAGCCGCGTGCTCTGATCTCTCGGACGATCTGCTTGTGTCCTGCGGAGAAGGGGTCGAAGGTGCCAGGGAAAAAGGCGACGGGCTTCGGCGCGGGGAAGGCGAAGCTGCCGTTTTCGACCTCAAAACGTACCATGAAACGGTAGAGGTGGTTGAGCATGGCGGCGCGGTTGAAGAAGGTCAGCTTCCCGCGGGACGGCTCTGACAGAAGCGCCAAGAGCTTTTTGCTCACTCTCATAAAGCAATGACAGCGTAATGCGGACGGCAATGCTTCATTGGCGATCACGTCGTGGCACAGGACGCTCAGCGCGGTCTGATGGATGGCGGAGTGGTAATGTGCCACACCGGTCAGCAGCAGACCGAGGCAGCGGTCAATAATCTCCGTGCTTTCGGCGGACAGGAACGCAATCAGACTGCCCAGCGTCCGCAGGACGGGCGCGGCGGGGCGGACGGTGCCGGAACGAAGTACCTCCTCAAGGAAATCGACTGCCTCGACGATCTCCTTTTCGGGGAGCGTGCAAAGGAGCTTCCCGAGATAAACGGGGATAAAACGGGCGATCTGCTCCTGCCCGTTTTCCAGCTCGCGCATCAGATCGACAGCAATCTCGTTGCGCTGATCGACACGCAGCATCGGCGCGATACGGAGCAGCGCCTTCCCTGCGTGCTCGCGCACAGGCAAATGCTCGCTTACGGATAAGAGATTCGAAAGGTGCATCGCCGTGTGAAACGCGTTTTCGGGATGCAGAGCGACATCGTCGCACAGAAGGTCGATCTGCACGTTTTTTACCGTCCAGTGCACGGCATTTTTGAGGTTGCTGAGGTAGACCAGCCCAATATCGGTCGGCAGCGCGGGAGCCGCGCCGCAAAGCTTTTGACGTAAATAGGTTACAACGGCATCTTCGTTTTGTGTCGGAACGGCGGCCTTCCGCAAAAATGCCTCGCTTGCGCACGGCTGCAAATGCTCGATGCAGCGCAGCGCGACGATCTGCCAGCGCGGCGTGCCGCTTTGCAGCATGGTCAGAAGCTGAGGCTCTGCCCGCCCGAAAAGCGCAGGGCTGACTGCCGTGCAGGGTACATGGCAGAGCGCGTCCAAAAGAACGAAGCACTCTGCCCCGGGCAGTCCGTCCAAATGTGCGAACAACGGCTCGGCAAGCGTAGGAGCAAGGCGGCTTTCGCATGAGGTAAACAGCGTTTCGCAGATAGCCTTGAGAGAATTGGAGATGCGCAGGGCATGCTTCTGCGCGATCTTGTGATCGGGATGCAGACACATTTCAATATAACTGTCCCATAGTGAGACGGATTCGTCCAGCAGGGCGAGCATGGTCGGTGCCATTGCCTCCTTTGGTGCGGCGGCGGGCAGCTCCTTGCGGTACTTCGGACCGCTGTTGGCAAGCACCTCGCCCATGATATTCCCCGCGATGCGGCGCACGTCACCCTCGGGATACATCAGAAGCTCATAGAGGAAAGACAGAAGCTTCTGCTTGCTTGCGCGGCTCATGTAGGTGTTATACTCGTCAAACAGCCGCAGGTAGGTGCGGATGCGATGGGTATTTTTTTCACCGCGCGCCTGCTCTAACAGGAGATCGAATGAGGCGTCGGTGCTGATGGTGTGCATCAGACGAATGTTATTGTCAAAGGTCAGATCGCGCAGAGCGTCCAGCGCCTCCTCTGCGGAGAGCAGGGCAACGTCAGGCGTGACGCGCTGCTCGGAGGAGGTGCAGGCAAGCTCCGTCCCGACACCGCGGTCGCGCAAAAATTGCTCGAAATCGCGCAGCTTGCTGTAAACAAGGCGATAACGCTTTTGCTTCTCCGGCGTGACGTCGGCAAGCTTCGACATGATCATCTCGTAAGCATCCGACAGCGGATAGATGCGCACGACCTCGCGCCCGTTCTCTCGCGTCCCGCGCACGCGGAAGTCGGCATAGATCAGCAAAAGCGATTCGATCGGCAGATTCTCAAATTCCAAATCCCATGTCGAATGGTTCGCGGAGATGTGCGCGATATGCTCCATATCGCGCTCGGTCAACCATTGCCATGTATAGTAATAGTGTAAATAGGGAATGCGCTTCGCATCCTCGCCGCGGCAGGCGAATTTTCCGATGTCGTGGCAGAGCGAGGCGGCGGCGACAAGCGGCACATCGGCAGGCAGACCCGCCTGCGCTGCGAGCAGCGCAGTGTGGACGGCGATATTGCGCACGCCGATCGTGTGTGAGGCGGGGTCAAAGGGCATGATCTCGCGTGCGAGCCGCAGCGTCAATAGATACCGCGAGGCGGAAAGCTCCGTCAAAAACCGCGCGTATTCCTCTTTGACGCGGCTGCTGCTGCATAGGGCGTCTTCAAAGGGGAATAAATCCGTCAGCGCGTCAAAGGGCGCGTCCTCGCAGGAAAGCGCGGCATCCAACATAGGAATGAGAAGAGATAGACCCTGCTGTATTTCGTTGGGCAGGTCCTGATGGTTAGGGTCGGGAAACAGCCCGTGGCAAAGCTCCGCATAGGCACAGGCAAGCCAACCCTCCTGCGGCGCAGGAGAAATCTTATCCAGTTTCGGACGCACTGCCGCCAACACTGCCCCGCAGATTGTGCTGCGTTCATATTCCATTGCGCCGAGCAGGGCGGCAAGCTCCTTTGACGGCGCAAGTTTTTCAAGCTTTTCGCGTGATAACCGCATCATTGTCGCTCCCTTATGTTATTTTTGGAACCTCTGAACAAATCGGCTGCGGAGCTCAGCGGGATCTTTTCCGCAGCCTATCGGTTCGAAAACTTGGAAATACACAGAGTATTCCCGCAATTTTCATGCCAATCACCAATTATAATGTGTAAAGCACATTAATTTGGCAGCGCAATCTCTCGCTGACCGCTCTTGCGGATTGATTCAGAGCTTCCTTAGTGTAAAAACCGTCATGCCCGCAGACACTTTGTGCCGAGCGCTGCGGCAGAGAAGGTCATCGGCATGACGGCTGTATGATCGTTTCGGAAAAAATTATGCAGGTTTATAGCTGTCCTTCAGGCTGACGGAGCGGTTAAAGACGGGATGCTCCGCTGAGGAATCCTTGCTGTCCGGACAGAAGTAGCCCAAACGCATGAACTGGAAGGCAACGGGGGCTTCCGCGCCGACCAAGCTCGCTTCAACCTTGCAGCCGGTGAGAACTTCAAGAGAATCGGGGTTGAGACATTCGAGGAAATCCTTGTCGGCGCCGTCGGGGTCGGGGTCGGTGAACAGGTTGGAATACAGACGCACCTCGGCGTCCTTGGCGGTGTGGGCATCGACCCAGTGGATTGTGGACTTGATCTTTCTGCCGTCCTTGGGGTCGCCGCCGCTCGACTCGGGATCGTACTCGCAGAGGACTTCCGTAACATTGCCGTTTTCGTCCTTGACGAAGCCCGTGCATTTGACGACATATGCGCCCTTGAGACGCACCTCATTTCCCGGGAAGAGGCGGAAGAACTTTCCGACCTTCTCCTCCATGAAGTCGTCCGCTTCGATCCACAGATCGCGGGAGAAGGTGATCTCGCGCGTGCCCATTTCGGGGTGGTTCGGGTGGTTTTCAACCGTGAAGACCTCATTCTTGCCCTCGGGGTAATTGGTCACGGTCAGACGGATGGGATGCAGGACTGCCATCACGCGGGCGGCAGTCTCGTTCAAGTCCTCACGCAGACAGTGCTCCAAGAAGGCGTACTCCACGGTGGAGGCAGCCTTTGCCACGCCGATGCGCTCGCAGAAATTGCGGACAGACTTCGGCGTATAGCCGCGGCGGCGCAGTCCACAGAGGGTCGGCATACGCGGGTCATCCCAGCCGGAGACGCGCCCCTCCTCCACCAACAGGCGGAGCTTGCGCTTGGACATGACGGTATAGTTGATCCCCAAACGGGCAAACTCAATCTGACGGGGCTTCGAGGGCAGGTCGCAGTGCTCGACGACCCAGTTATACAGCGGGCGGTGCGCCTCAAATTCCAAAGAGCAGAGCGAATGCGTGATATGCTCCATGGCGTCTTCGATCGGGTGAGCGAAGTCGTACATCGGGTAGATGCACCATTTGTCGCCCGTGGCGTGGTGCGGCATATGGTTGATGCGGTAGATGGCGGGGTCGCGCATATTGAAGTTGCCGGAGGCAAGGTCGATCTTTGCGCGCAGGGTCATCGCGCCGTTGGGGAATTCGCCCGCCTTCATGCGGCGGAACAAATCAAGCGATTCCTCGATCGGGCGGTCACGGTAGGGACTGCAGGCGGGCGTGGTGAGGTCGCCGCGGTATTCGCGCATCTGCTCCGGCGTCAGCTCGCAGACATAGGCGAGTCCTTTTTTAATGAGGTCCTCCGCGCATTCGTACATCTTGTCGAAATACTGCGAGGCGTAGTAGAAACGGTCGTCCCATGTGAAGCCGAGCCAGCGGATATCCTCCTTGATGGCATCGACATACTCGGTGTCCTCCTTGGTGGGGTTGGTGTCGTCCATGCGGAGGTTGCAGATGCCGCCGAACTTCTCCGCCGTGCCGAAGTCGATGCACAGCGCCTTGCAGTGCCCGATGTGCAGATAG
>SFIL01000071.1 GCA_004556205.1 Clostridiales bacterium
CTCGATATTGATTTTCAGGGTATCGAAGCTAAAATCAATATTACGGATAGCCGAGTCAATCACTGCGATTGTGCGGTGATGTTCCGACCGTGCTATGCTGTCGCTGTTGAGCGACTTGTTATTGACGGCTTCTTTGTGGGAGCGGCAACCGCCCAGGAAGGTGGTTGCGGCGAGAACAAAGAGTAAAATGGAAGTGCGGAAGCGTATCATAAGGCGGCGTATTCTTTAGTGGCGTCGAAAGACGGACAGGCTTTGTTTGCAAAATCGCGGTGGCCGTGAATAGCGGCTACCGTGTATTTTGCTTTCAACTGACGAAGCAGCTCAACGAGTGCAACTCGTTGAGCGTCTGTTCGTGTATCTTTCGGCGTCTTGCCGTCAGATGCGCAGCCGCCGATGTAGCACACACCTATGGAGTGCGCGTTGTGACCGGTGCAGTGTGCGCCGACCCGGTCTTCAGGACGGCCACGATGAACTGAACCGTCACGATAAATCACATAATGATAGCCGATGCAGCGGAAGCCACGCTGACGATGCCAGGCGTCAATCTGTTGGACGGTGAAGTCCTTGCCCTCCGGCGTAGCAGAGCAATGGACGATGATTTGGTTAATCTTTCTCATGGTCTTTGTATTTATAGTGATAGTCGATGCCGAACAATGCTCCGGCGAAAGTCAGAATTTCGCCGAAGGCAACGAGGACGGAGTTGTGGATTTCGCCCGACGGGGGCAGAATGAACCCGGCAATCAGCAGGCCGCAGCCCACCGTAATGAGAAAAATTGCCGAGCAAAGCTGTATAGCTGATTTGTGGTTCTTAAAGTTCATACTTTGCTGCAATTTTATATTGTTAAACTATTGTATATGTGGATAAAAAGTATTACCTTTGTGTACTGACATGTGAAACCAAACTAATAGACCCGGATACCTCTCAACGATGTGAAACCATGCTGATAAATCTGGATACCTCTGTCGTATGCCGGATAGCCATCGGTGCGATCCCTGTGCGTGGCTTGTTAGATAGCCCTCGGTGCGATCATGGCCGTTTACCAGATAGCCTCCCACCCCTCGGGGTGGGCGATCTGTTTTATAGGGGTATTACTTTCCGAAAACCCATGTTTTGGAAGCAGGGTCATAGATAAGGGCAAACTCGGCCAGTGTGCTGACGAGGTTAGCCGTCGTTATACGGCCTTTGCCCGGAGTTAACAGCTTGCCGAAGCCAATGGCGAAGCGCAGCCTTATCATTCTACGCTTGGTTTTATCGTTGTGGCAGACGAGCGAAACGCAACTTCGCCCCCATGCGACAGTCGGAGTGCCGTCTTGTTTGACGTGCTCAACGACCAACGTTTGGGGGCTGTCTGAATAATTGTCGGAAGGCATAGTAAACGTAGATTTGGCTGAGGTATTGAACAAGAATTTGTTGCCTTCAACCTTGACTGTATAGCAGGAACCGTACAGGTTCCAGCCCTTGCGTCGGCGACAATATTTCTTTGTGCCGAGAAGCGAGGACTCTTTCGCGGCGAAGCGATTTCGTTTCTGAGTGAGACGGAACAGGTATGGAACGTAGCCGTCCTGAAGGAGCTTTCGTGCTCCGATGACAAACAGACGGTCGCCCTCGGTCTGAACCGATATGGGCGTCAGACCGCCTGAAACAGTGCCGTCACCTGCCGAGCCTTTGAGGGCTGCAATCTCCGATTGAACTGCGGAAAGCAATTTCTCCAGTTCGGAGATTGATTTCTTGGCGCTGTTAAGGTCGATGACCTGCTGCGCCCGCATGGCACCGGCCCTTTCGGTCGTGGCCTGTTGGATGAAAAGTTCGGAGGACGCGGAAACGGCGCCGGTGGCGAGGTTTACCGTCGATTTGTTGGCATAGATGTGATTGCGGTCGGCCTGACCCTGCGAAAGTGCGGTGATGGCCTGACCTGCGGCCTTAAATCCGTCGAGCAACTTTGTGATGTTGCTGACGGTCTCTGACGTTCCGGCAGTGGCGAGCAAATCCACTATGCGCTGTAAGATGTAGCCGAGAGATTCGGGAGAAACTGCGTCCTTGGACTGCAGGGCGCGAAACTCGGTGATAATGTCGGTGAGTGATTTTGTATCAATAGCCATAACGATGCTGTTTTATACGGCAAAGTTATGGCTATGAATTTGCGTCCGAAAAGACACGAGAAGTACACTTAGAGAGTGACTGCGCGGCGCATGATGTCGGGATTGAGCGCGTTGGAGACTGCCCGGCAGAACTCCTGGCCGAGCGAGTCAGCATAGAATTCCTGAATGTTCATCACCGAGGCGAAGTATTTGCGAGAGAACC
This sequence comes from Clostridiales bacterium, assembly GCA_004556205.1. GTDB lineage: Bacteria > Bacillota > Clostridia > Oscillospirales > Oscillospiraceae > JAZOXB01. Next base: position 2,303 of record SFIL01000071.1, read on the forward strand.
AGCGCTTGCGCTTGCGGCCATTGCTTTTTCCGATGTCGCCGGGATTCCCTCGCGGAGTATTGCGGCCTGTGCCGTAATCGACAAACAAACCGTATGTGTTGAACGCCTGTTCGAGATTAATGTCGATGAACTTGCCGTCGGCAGTCATCGAGATGCCGACCGTCGAGCGGTAGAGCGCCCCCGTGTCGACCGCGCCGAGGAGCGCGATTTGCTCGCGCCATATCTTAACCATCGTTGCATTGAAGGCAGTCACATACTTGCGTCTGGCTTCAAGCTGTTCGTTATCATTTCCACTCATCGGCATTGTATCTTAAATCGGTGTAGCAATCGACTGCGATTTGAAAATAAGCGCAGGCGCAGCCGGAGAAAAAGTAACGGTCAATCTCGTTGAACGTGATACGGGGGTCGATGTAAATGCAATTTTCTTCGAGCCTCGTTTTCTCCAGAATAAGCTGCGAGGCGAACTGCCGGAACAGTTCGCGCATGGTTTCCATGCACTCGGAGCGAGCTTCCATATCTTCGGCAGCGTGGCGCATGGCGAGGAAAACAGTTTTGACTCGCCGTGTCCTCGGCGTGTTATTGAGTTCCGTGTAGCCGTCGGCGATGTCGCTGACGCACACGAAAGCGGATGCCGTCTGCATCTGCGCCAGGGCTTCCTCGAAGCCCTCCAAGCCGCTGACACGGCAGAAGATGAAGTGCTCTTTTTGAGCAAGAATATTCGTGGCGGCGAGTCTTTCAAAGAAAGCAGCCGCATCCCATTGTCCGTAGTGTTTCATTTTGATTGGAGTTTGGCGTTGAGTTCCTTATACTCCCGTGCCTGGGCGTTAAGTTCAGTGAGGGCGCGGTGAGTATCGAGCGCGAGGACCTCGGCCTCTTTCGTGACATCGCCTTTGGTGAGGGCGCGGATTTGGGCGTTCATAGCGTCCTCTACCGAGGTCGCGGACGAGCCGAGCAGGTTGCCG
>SFIL01000072.1 GCA_004556205.1 Clostridiales bacterium
AGACCTTTCATTAGTCTTGAGGTATGGTAGCTTTATTCTAATGAACTCAATCGCCTTTGTCTATCCCTTTGGTCTCACATCAATTGTATACCTACAAAGTTCAAAAAATCGTAACAAACAACTGCTTGACGGCGGCAAAGGCAGATGGTATAATACGCTGAAAGCTAATATAAATACCTATAAGCATTAGGAGATGTGTGAGATGGATTGCTTTTCTGAAATGGCGGAACAGTATACCGCGCTGCTCGGCAGTCGAATGCACATTCAGATGGATCGGGAGGTCGCCCATGCACTGTGCAACGAGGTCTATATTCTTCGCTTTCTAAAGCAGCGCGGTGCGGCGCATCCGAAAGAGCTGAGCGACCTGCTCACGGTCAGCACGGCGCGGATGGCGGTCATCCTGAACGGCTTGGAGCGCAAAGGATTGATTGCCCGCACAAGAGATGCTGCTGACAGCCGCCAAAAGACAGTCGCTATTACGGAGGCGGGGTTTTCCTCACTGGAGAAGCGTTACCGCCGTCTCCTTGCCTTCTTCGCCGAGAGCTTTCGTGCGCTCGGTGAAAAGGATGCACGGGAGTTTTTACGCCTGTATGAGAAGCTTGCGCAGATCTCGGCACAACGGATTGCGCACGATGGATGAAAGGAGCAGAGTTATGCCGAAAGATTTTTCCGAGATTACGCCCTATATCCGCAGCCTTGCGGCGCTTTCCACGGAGCGCAATCATATTACGCCCGAAATGTACGGAGAGCATAAGGTTTTTCGCGGCTTGCGCGATGTAAACGGCAATGGTGTCATCACTGGCCTGACGGAGATCTCGACCATCCGCGCGAAGGAGACCCTGCCAGACGGCACGCGCCGTCCCTGCGCGGGCAAGCTCTATTATCGCGGCATCGATGTCGAGCAGCTTTGCGAGGGCTTTTTGCGCGATGACCGTTTCGGTTTTGAGGAGATTGCGTATCTGCTGTTGTTCTCCGTCCTCCCGAAGGAGCAGGAGTTGGCAGAGTTCCGCGATACGCTGGGCGAATACCGCAGTCTGCCGCCCTCTTTTGCACGGGATATGATCCTTAAAGCGCCGAGTAAGGATGTAATGAACATTCTCTCGCGCAGCGTGCTTGCCCTGTATTCCTATGACGACGACCCCGACACCGTGACGGTTGAAAATGTTCTGCGGCAGTGTCTCCAACTCATTGCCATGTTCCCGCTGCTTGCAGTCTATGGCTATCAGGCGTATTGCCACTATCATTTAGGCAAGAGCCTGTATATCCGCAACCCGGGCAGCGAAATGTCCACAGCGGAAAACCTGCTGCACATTTTGCGCAAGGATGGAAAATTCACACACTTGGAGGCAAAGGTGCTTGATCTCGCGCTGGTGTTGCACGCAGAGCACGGCGGCGGCAACAACTCCACCTTTACGACTCATGTTGTCACCTCCTCCGGAACGGATACCTATTCCGCAATCGCGGCTGCGCTCGGCTCGCTCAAGGGACCACGCCACGGCGGCGCGAACATCAAGGTTGTCAGGATGTTTGAGGACATGAAGGAAAACGTAAACACGAGCGACAAGGGCGCGGTGGAGGACTATCTTGTCCGGCTGCTTGATAAGCAGGCGTTTGACCATGCGGGACTGATCTATGGTATGGGCCACGCGATCTATTCCGTTTCCGACCCGCGCGCGAACCTCCTGCGTCAATGCGCGAAGGAGCTTGCAGCCGAGAAGGGACGCGAGGAGGAATTCGCTCTGTATGAGACGGTCGCGGAGATGGCGCCCATCGTGATTGCGGAGCGGCGGAAGATGTACAAGGGCGTCAGTGCGAATGTAGACTTCTATTCGGGACTGGTCTATCAGCTCCTCGGACTGCCGTGCGAGCTGTTCACGCCGATCTTCGCCGTCTCGCGTATTGTGGGTTGGAGCGCGCACCGTATTGAGGAGATCCAAAACGCGGGAAAAATCATTCGCCCGTCCTATATCGGTGTGAAGGAGGAAACGCCCTATATTCCCTTGAATGAACGATAATTGATAATTGTCCCTGTGCGGTTTGCGGCACAGGGACATTTTTTATTGCTGCCTATTGACAAATCGGAAATCATGTTTTATACTAAAACTTAGTTTCAGAACGGTGTTGTAAAACTAAGTTTTGATTGAAAGGGTGAAAGCTATGCCGCCGAAACCAAAATTTACAAAAGAGGAGATTGCCGCCGCCGCGCTTGCGCTGGTCAAGGAGCAGGGCGTTGAGGCGCTGACTGCAAGAAATCTTGGAAGCAGGCTCGGTGCGTCGGCAAGACCGATCTTCACCGTGTTCAAAAGCATGGAAGAGGTCAAGTGGGCGGCGCGGGAGCTTGCTCTGCAGGAGTTTGAGCGCTACTTTGCGGATTTTGCGAGCTATACGCCCGCGTTTAAGCATATCGGCATGCAGATGGTTTCCTACGCCATTCACGAGCCGGAGCTGTTTAAGCTGCTGTTCATGCAGGAGCATCCGCGCGGCGTGAGTTTTGACAGCTATCTTTCGGAGCTGGGTACGATGTCGCAGGTCAGTATCGACCTAATCCGCAGGGATTATCAGCTCTCGGAGGAAGAAGCAAGGACGTTGTTCGTGCAGATGTGGGTGCATACCTTCGGTCTGGGCGCTTTATGCGCCATGAAGGTCTGCGACTTTGACGAGCAGGAGATCGCGGAAAAGTTGGGGCAGGTCTTCGGCGGTCTGCTCATGATGCTCCGTTCGGGAGAGATCAACAACTACAGCATACAGCCGAGCAAAGACGGGATCCTGCCCGATGAAAACAAAGGAGAAAATAAATGAAATTCAAAAACCCCCTATTGGTCGTGACGGATATGGAACGCTCCGTCGCATTTTACCGCGAGGTGCTGGGTCTTCGGAAAATCATGGATTTCGGCGCAAATGTGACGCTGACGGGTGGCGTTTCCCTCCAGACGCGGGAAAGTTGGCAGGAATTCATCGAGGCGGCGCCCGATGCGCTTGTGTGGCGCGGAAGGGTCAGCGAGCTGTATTTTGAAGAGGATGATTTTGATGCCTTCGCCGCGCAGCTGAAGCAGCGGGACATTTCCTATGTCCACGGCGTAAAGGAGCATGCTTGGGGACAGCGCGTGGTGCGAATTTATGATCCGGACGGGCATATTCTTGAGATCGGTGAGAATATGAAAACGGTATGTAAACGCTTTTTAGACAGCGGCATGACGGAGGAGGAAGCTGCACAGCGGATGGATGTGCCGCTGCGGTTTATCAAAAGCTGCAGAGGGAAGGTAAGAAGCGATGAAAAATATTATTGAAATTGAACATCTGTCAAAAAGCTTTGGCGAGGTCAAGGCGGTACAGGACTTGAGCTTTCGGGTCAAGGAGGGGGAGCTGTTTGCCTTCCTCGGCATTAACGGTGCAGGCAAAAGCACGACCATTTCGATCATGTGCGGTCAGCTTGCGAAGGACGCGGGCAGTGTCAGGATCGACGGCGTTGATCTGGATAAGGAACTGAACCGTATCAAGCGGAGCTTGGGCGTTGTTTTTCAAGCGTCCGTGCTGGATGCGGCGCTGACGGTGCGCCAGAATTTGGAGAGCCGTGCGGCACTTTACGGCATCAGCGGCAAAGCGTTCAAAAAGCGCCTTGAAGAGCTTGCGGCACTTTTGGACTTTTCCGACCTGCTCGGGCGCACCGTGGGCAGACTCTCGGGAGGTCAGCGGCGCAGAATTGACATTGCGCGCGCCCTGCTGCATGAGCCGAAGATCCTGATCTTAGACGAGCCGACGACGGGGCTGGACCCGCAGACGCGCCGCCTGCTTTGGGATGTGATCACGCAGCTCCGGCAGGAAAAGCAGATGACGGTCTTCCTCACCACACACTACATGGAAGAGGCTGCCGATGCGGACTATGTCGTGATTTTGGACAGCGGAAAGATCGTCGCGGAGGGGACGCCGCTCGATCTGAAAAACACCTATACCGGCGACTATATTACGATCTACGGTATTCCCGAAGCGCAGATCAAGACGTTTGGATGTCCGTATGAAGCGCTGCGGGACGCTTATCGGGTCGCAGTGCCGAACACGGCCGCTGCAACGGAACTGATCTTGCAGCATTCGGCACTGTTTACAGATTACGAGATCACAAAGGGGAAGATGGATGACGTCTTCCTCGCTGCGACAGGCAAAAAACTGACGGGAGGTGCGGAAAAATGAGCGCATTACGGGCATTGGTAAAACGCGACAGTCGGCTGTTTTTTAAGGACAAGGGGATGTTTTTCTCCTCCCTCATTACGCCGCTGATCCTTCTGATTTTGTATGCCACCTTTCTGCAAAATGTCTATGAGGATT
>SFIL01000073.1 GCA_004556205.1 Clostridiales bacterium
CTTGGGCAGCTCGTCCTTAAACTCGACGATGCGCGGGTATTTGTACGGCGCGGTATGGGTCTTGACATATTCCTGAATTTCTTTTTTCAGCGCCTCGCTCGGCTGCGTGCCCTTGGTCAGCACGATGCTTGCCTTGACGATTTGTCCGCGCACCTCGTCGGGGGCGGAGGAGACGCCGCATTCGAGCACATAGGGAAGCTCCATGATGACATTTTCGATCTCAAACGGTCCGATGCGGTAGCCGGAGGACTTGATGACATCGTCCGCTCTGCCGACATACCAGTAGAAGCCTTCTTCATCCTTCCACGCGAGGTCGCCCGTGTGGTACCAGCCGTCATGGCGGCATTCGTTCGTCTTTTCCTCGTCGCGGTAATATTCGACAAAGAGCCCGCAGGGCATACCGTCTGCCACGCTGATGCAGATCTCGCCCGTTTCGCCCGTGGGGACGGGCTTGCCGTCGGGGCTGAGCAGCTCGACATTGTACAGCGGGACGGGCTTGCCCATCGAGCCGAGCTTATGCTTCATGCCTATGGTGTTGCCGATAACGAGGGTTGTCTCGGACTGCCCGAAGCCCTCCATCACGCGCAGTCCTGTCGCCTTTTCGAACTGGCGGAAGACCTCGGGGTTGAGGGCTTCGCCGGCGATGGTCGCGTGCTTGACGCTGGAAAAATCATATTTTGCGATATCCTGCTTGATCATCATGCGGTAGATCGTGGGCGGGGCGCAGAAGGTCGTGATCTGATATTTTGCGAACAGCGGCAGAATATCCGCCGCGTCGAAGCGGTCAAAGTCGTAGACGAACACCGCACCCTCGCAGAGCCACTGACCGTAGAGCTTGCCCCACATCGCCTTAGCCCAGCCGGTATCCGAAATGGTCAGATGCAGACCGTCGGGATCGACCTGATGCCAGTATTTCGCAGTGATGAAGTGACCGAGGGGGTATTTATAGCTGTGCGCAGCGATTTTGGGATAGCCCGTCGTGCCGGAGGTGAAGAACATCAGCATCAAATCGTCACCGCAGGCGGTATCTTCGGTGCGGTCAAAGTGGCTGGAGAACATGGAAAACTCCGCATCGAAGTCGTGCCAGCCCTCGCGCTGTCCGCCGACGAGGATCTTGGTTTTGAGTTCGGGACACTTCACCGCGCCGGACTCAACCTCCTTGGCAACATCGCCGTCGGCGGTGCAGAGAATCGCTGAGACGCCTGCCGCCTGGAAGCGGTACTCAAAATCATGGGATTTGAGCTGACAGGTGGCAGGAATGGCGATTGCGCCCAGCTTATTCAAGCCCATCATGGCGAACCAGAATTGATAGTGCCGTTTCAGTACCAGCATTACGCGGTCGCCCTTTTGGATGCCGAGGGAGCGGAAGAAGTTTGCCGCGCGGTTCGACGCCTGCTTGACATCGCGGAAGGTGAAGCGCCGCTCCGTGCGGTCTGCGGCAACATGGAGCATGGCGAGCTTGTTCGGCTGGGTGTCGGCGAGCTTGTCCAAAATGTCGTAGGCGAAGTTAAAGCGCTCGGTGTTTTGGAAGGCGATGGAGCGGAGCGCGCCCTTCTCGTCCTCGTCCACGATGATGTAGTTTTGATAGATGCGCGCCTTAGTGTCGCGTTGCGTGGCAAGAACATTATCGGTATAGTTCTCCTCCTTGGGCTTCTCGCTCTCGCCGGAGGGGTTGAGGACGATGGCGTAGAATGCGCAGTCCTGCCCGTCGATGGCGATCATGCCGTGCGGTGTGGAGGAGTCATAGTAGATGGAATCTCCCTCGGAGAGAATTTCAATATGGTTACCAATCTGAATTTTCATCTTGCCGCGCACGACAAGGTCACATTCCTGCCCTTCGTGGGTGGTCAACTCGATCTCAGTGTGTTCCCGTTCGGGAGAGTAGGCGGAGATGACGAACAGCGGCTCTGCAATGCGGTTTCGGTAGGCGGCTGCCATGTTGTAATAGGTCAGGCCGTGCGCCTCCTCAATGCGCTGCCCTTCGCCCTTTCGTGTGAGCGTATAGGTCGAAAGTGTTGGGCTGGAGCCTTGGATCAGATCGGTGACATCGACGCCGAATTCCAAGGCGCAGCGGTAGAGAAAGGCAAAGCTGAGGTCGCTTTCGCCTGCCTCGCAGCTGGCGTATTCCTCAGGGGTCAGTCCCGTTTTCTTTGCCATTTCGCTGACGGTATAGCCCTCGATCTCGCGCAGGTCGCGGATACGCTTTGCCATATCCTGAATGGTGAGCTTTAAGCCGGTGGTAGATTTCATTGGCGTTCCTCCGTTTCACTTGATTCTCAAGCGGTATGTATATCATTTCTTTTATCGGATTGCCGCGTCACTGAGTTCTTCGCAATGACACGGGAAGGCAACCCTCTTTGTCATTGCGAAGCCAGTGCGCACACTGGCTGTGGCAATCTATTGCAGTTTCTTGTGGGTGCGCACTTGGAAGTTCCTACACGAGATTGCACCCGCAAGGGGCATGCCGCATCCGTAACGCTCGTTCCTCGCGAACGGCTGCGCAACCGCGTCGCCTGCGCACCTCGCAATGACATGGTGGGGTGATTCCTGCACCGGCGGGGACATGTTCCCACCCTACATTGGTTGAGTGAATTGCGGGAAAATGCAAAAACCCGTCTCAAAGAGTTCTTCTTTGAGACGGGTATGATCCCGCGGTACCACTCAAATTGCACCTTCGTGCCACTCATGCTCTGACAAGCATTATGCCTTTACGCAGCAATCACGGGAAAGGTCTACTCGCATGAAACATGCTTTCTTCTTTCCAACTCGGGAGCTACAGTCTGCGGGAACTTTTTATCGGCTCACACCTATCGCCGACTCTCTGAAAAAAGCGAAGCCCGTGACACTCTCCGTCATCGTTTTTCTATGAATTTTTATCCATGATACCACAGCCGTCTCGGATTGTCAAGGAAATCTTTAACGATTTAAAGCTTATTTCTTTGAATTTTGCCGGAAATGGTCTTGGGCAGCTCGTCGCGGAAGACGATGATGCGCGGGTATTTATAAGGCGCGGTGTGCGATTTCACATAGTTCTGAATCTCTTTTTTCAGTTCCTCGCTGGGCTGCGTGCCCTTGGTCAGCACAATGCTTGCCTTGACGACCTGACCGCGCACCTCGTCGGGGGCGGAGGAGACGCCGCATTCGAGGACATAGGGCAGCTCCATGATGACATTTTCGATTTCGAACGGCCCGATGCGGTAGCCGGAGGATTTGATCACATCGTCCACTCTGCCGA
>SFIL01000028.1 GCA_004556205.1 Clostridiales bacterium
TGAGACCTTTCATTAGTCTTGAGGTATGGTAGCTTTATTCTAATGAACTCAATCGCCTTTGTCTATCCCTTTGGTCTCACATCAATTGTATACCTACACGGGCAAACAAGATTTCGCAGGAAAACTGTTGCCTTTTCTGTCGTTATTTGCTAAAATATGGAGCAGTATTTTTATACTTTCCGCAGCCGCGAGATGGGCGGCGGAAATCCCCGCATGATCTCAAATTAAAATAAGAAGAAGGAGAAGAAACAATGAAACAGTTCAAGAGCATTCTTGCAATGCTGCTCGTGCTGCTGATGGTCATTTCCTGCGTCGGCACCGCCTTCGCAGCGGATGCCGTCCGCACGGCGGATGTTGCAGAGATTGCACAAAACGGCGAAGACGCGCAAGCCCTCAAGGGCTTCCGCAACGCGGACTTCGCACAGCAGAACACCTATCGCTATGCAGAGGACGAGACTGTTCGCGCCATCGTTTTGCTCGAGGGCGCACCCGAGGCAGAGAGCACCAAGCGCGGCTCCGCCGGAGCGCTCGCACAGCGCGAGCTGCTCAAGCGGGAACATCAGTCGGTCTTTGCAGCGATGGCAGGCATTGACTTTACACTTGCCTATGAGTTTACAAGCCTGATTAACGGCTTCTCCTGCGATGTCGCTTACGGCGACCTGGATAAGATCGCGGACATCGACGACGTTGATGCGGTGTACATTGCGAACTCCTACGCCGAGCCGACATTGAAGACGCAGAGCGCACATAAAACGCTGATTTCTGCGCTAATGGCCGGAAACTACGATGCGGTCAATGCGGGCTACAACGGCAGCGGCACTGTCATCGCGGTGCTCGACACCGGTCTGCGCGTGACGCACGAGGCGTTTGCCGATGCTGACGGCTCCTGCGCCGAAAGCGGCAGACTCACCGAAAAGGACGCTTCCAAAGCTGCGGCAGCAGGTGTATACGTCAATGCTAAGATTCCCTTTGCCTATGACTATGCCGATATGGATGCGGATGTCGCCGACCGCAACGGTCATGGCACCCATGTTGCGGGCATCGCCGCAGGCTGCGCCTATAACGAGAAGGAGGGCGGCTATACCTTCCTTGGCGCGGCACCCGGTGCACAGATCCTTGCAATGAAGATCTTCAAGGACGCGGGCGGTGGCACAACCTCCGATATTTACTTCTACGCCCTTGAGGACGCCTACCGTCTCGGCGCAGATGTTGTCAATATGTCCATCGGCTCTCAGAACGGCTTCACCTATGACAGCTCGCTTGAGACAGAGGTTTTCGGCAACATTTATAAGCGCATGGAGAATGCCGGTATCATTCTGAGCGTTGCGGCAGGCAATGAATACTCCATGGCGGAGTATGCGCACAACGACTACATCGGGCCGGAATATACCGATTACGGCACGGTCGCCAGCCCCTCGACCTATGAGGGCAACCTTTCCGTTGCCTCCGTCGAGAACTATGCCTATCCCGCGTACTACCTCACCGTTGACGGACAGATTATCGGCTATACGGACAGCTCCATCAGCGAGGAGGACACCGTCGGCCTGTGGCGTGCCGCATTCGGTGGCAAGGAGACGGCGTTCGTTGTCGTCCCCGACGGTAACGGCGGTATTTCGCTCGGTGCGGCAGAGGATTACAAGGGCGTTGATGTGAAGGGCAAGATCGCCGTCGTGCAGCGCGGCGATATCACCTTCCAAGAGAAGTCGGACAACGCTGCTGCAGCGGGCGCGATCGGCTGTATCGTCGTCAACAATCAGGCGGGGCTGATCTCCATGATGATTGATCCGTTCCAAATCCCGACAGTCTCCGTGACCGTGGATACTGCGGAGCTGTTCCTGAACGCTGCGAGCACGAAGGTCATGACCTCGGATGAGATGGACTATGTGAAGAACCCCTACGGTTATCAGATGAGCACCTTCTCCAACTGGGGAACCTCTCCGATGCTGACTATCGACCCGACCTTTACCTCGGTCGGCGGCAATGTTTACAGCACCTATTTTACGGAGGACGACAGCTATGAGCTGATGTCCGGCACCTCGATGGCGGCGCCGAACGCGACCGGTACGATCGCAAACGTCCTTTCCTTCCTCATGGTCAAATGCCCCGAGCTGAGCAAGACCGAACGCGCAGATTATGTAAAGGCGCTGCTTGAAGGCACGGCAGAGATCCTCTATGATCAGTACGGCATGCCCTATTCTGTCCGCCGTCAGGGCACAGGACTTGCCAATGCCGCTTCTGCGATCGACACTTACAATCGCGCCGCGTTTGTTCTCGATCCCATCAAGGAGTTGGGTGATGATGCGAAGAAGATCGGCGTTTACAGCTTCGATGTCACACTGACGAACAAGAGCGACAAGGCGGCACGTTATGCCGATTTCGGCACTGTCATCTTGACCGATTACATCGGCGATGTTTCCGGCGCGGATGCGGAGGAAGCTGTGATGGGCAACTACCTCGCGGCTGACGGTATCTATCTGAACGGTCAGGGCGACGCGGAGATCACCTACAGCGTCGGCGGCAGGGAGATCACTTCCTTTGATATCCTGCCCGGACAGACTGTTACAGTAAACGTGAAGATCACCTTGGGCGAGGATATCAAGGGCTATCTGGATGAGACTTTCCCGAACGGCGCGTATATTGAAGGCTATGTGACCTTCAGCAACGAGGAGATCATCGACAAGCACAGCTTCATCGACTGCCCCGACGCATGGTATCAGGACGCTGTGGACTATGTTGCCTTTAAGCACCTCATGGGCGGCGTCGGCAAGAACCTCTTTGACCCGCAGGGCACGATGTCGCGTGCCATGATGGTTACCGTCCTCTACCGCGCGGTAGGCTCGCCCGCAGTCAGCGGACCGTCCACCTTCGTGGACGTTCCCACGAATGAGTGGTACACCGACGCCGTTGCGTGGGCGCAGGAGAACAATATTGTCGGCGGTGTCGGCAAGAATCGCTTCGCACCCAATGATTGCGTGACCCGTGAGCAGATTGCGACTATCCTGTGGCGCTTCGAGGATTGCCCCGAGGTAGAGGCTGACCTGAGCAGCTTCAAGGATGCAGACACCATCAGCGATTGGGCGAAGGATGCTATGACATGGGCGGTCGCCGCAGGCATCTTCAACGGCGACAACGGCAGACTGAAACCCACCGAAAGTGCAACTCGTGCGGAATTTGCCTGCATCATCATGCGCTACCTCTATGAGGCACTGGAGGAGAGCTACGACACTCACGCAACCTTCCTTGCCTACTACGGCGACTGGACCAAGGCGTCCGTACTGGAGAAGTCCGACTTCCGCGACTACCTCGCAGCGGACTACTATCTCAATAAGGTCGCGGTAGACAACGAGGGCAATACCCTTGCAGACCTCGGCTACACTGTTTGGGATCTTTTGGACTTCTACACCATGCCGAACATGGCGTACACTGCGGATCTGACGAACAACAGCCCTGTGTATTTCCTCGGCGCGAACATCGTGGACGCGGTTCCGTTTGACGACGCGTACATTTCCTTCTCTACCGATGCGAGCAACGGTACGAACTATTATGCGAATGCGATCTATCTGACACCGTATCAGCTCCGCAACGCGAGAAACCTCATCATGACCGTCACCAACGCCAAAACCGGCGAGGTCTACTATGTGGACGACACCGAGTATCTGCCGAAGGCGTACTTCGACGAGGAGAACGGCACCTGGGAAAACACCGGCCTCTTTGCGTGGGACGGCACGGATGCTGACAACCATTATGTTCCGAGCGGCACGGTTGCCCATGTGCAGTTTGACGCTGTCCTGCCCTATGGCGAGGATCCGAGCGGCAAGTACGAGGGCGCTGTGCAGAAGGATGTTTGGAGTTTCGATGTAACCGTCGATTACACCGCACCCGTGCTCAAGAGTGTCGTCTTTGATAAGGAAGCGAAGACCCTGACCGTCACTGCTTCCGATGAGCAGTACTTACAGGCACTTTATATCTCTAACAGCTCCGGCAGCAAGGTCTATGATGCCGTTGCGCTTGCACCCGAGAAAGCAGGCGAAGACTGCACCGCAACCTTTGACGTCAGTGCGCTGATGAACGGCGGCTTGACGGAGGTCTTCGTCAATGCGCTCGACTACGCAACCAACCTCAACTCGCAGATGGTCAAGCTCATCGACTCGGGCAAGCCCGCAACGCTGACTTTTGTTACCCCGAGCGGCACGGAAACCGTGAACACGACCACGGGCAGCTCGTTCACCTTCCCCGAGACGGATGAGAGCTATGACGGCTTCGAGTTCTGGTGCTGGACGACCGTCGAGGTCGAAAAGAGCGACGGCTCGGATTTGAATGAAAATCAGATCTTCTGGGCAGGAGACACCGTTACCGTCGGCGGCGATGCGACTTACTACGCCCTGTATGCGCACGGTGAGACGGATGTCCTTGACGAGCCGGAATATTATGTTCCCGAGAACTACGGCACGAATTTTGACGGCGACTGGGCATTGGTCGGCTGGAACGTGAATGACAACGGCTACTATGTGGCGACAGATCCCGTCGCGATGGACGAAAACGGCGCTGCGAAGAATGTTAAAACGCAGCTCTCCGGTACGGTCAGCACACAGTATTTGAATTTCACCACCGCGAATGATACCATCCGCTTCACGGCAGAAAAGCAGGCTGACGGCACTTACACGCTGAAGAACGCCGCAAGCGGCAAATACCTCGCACTCGGCGCCAATAATGCCATTGCTATGGTCGATACCGTGACGGCAAACGCCTGCTGGACGATGGAAATGAACAACAAAAACTCCACGGCGAATGTCAGCATCGTCAACGCAGCGGATCGGAACAAGGTACTGCTGTATGACGATGACGCGCAAAAGTTTGCCATCTTCGACGACACGCAGCTGATCTCCACCGCCTATGGAGATTTCGCGCCCTCGGAGTACTACACTTTGCGTCTGTATGTGGGTATCACGGAGGACTTTACCGCAGACTATTTCACCACCAAGCCGAACGCTTAAGCAAAAACAAACCGCCTGCAGCATTGCTGCAGGCGGCAGCGTGTCGAAAAAGTCTCCGACGTGTCATTGCGAGGAGCGCAGCGACGTGGCAATCCAATAAGAAAAGTTCCGTATTCGCCGGAAATGATGTAAAGATGACAGTCTGCCGCCTGCAGCATTGCTGCAGGCGGTGAGCATATTGGAAAAATTCTCATTCCGAGAAGGCGGTAACGCCGACGAGGAATCTCAAGAACCCCCGAGAAGCGGGCGCTTCTCGGGGGTTCTCATATCCTGTTTTTTATCGCTGCTTTGCGATTATCCCTTTTCCGGCTCGCGGCTGAAGAAGCCAAAATAAATCAGCATCGCGGCGACGGTAAAGAAAAGTGCCATCATATACGGCTCTTCCCAAAGGCTCTCAAAGAAGCTGTGTACCAAAACACCGACAAGTCCCGCAAGCATTCCGACACAGAGAGGCTTTTTCTTCGTCCCGCAGTTGCGTGCGCAGGAGCGGGTGCCGCCCCACAGCAGACCTGCCATCGACGACAGGAGCGCCGTCAACCCCACGATACCGTTCTCCGCAAGCGTCTTGACGTAGTAATTATCCACGTACATATACTCAAAACTGGGGTTGATCGGATTTTGCATCGCAACTGCGCCGCCGAACATTCCGTAGCCGAGTCCCGTGTCCCACGCATTATATTCGTCCAAATAACGGAAAGCGGTCTGCCAACGCTTGCCTCTGCCCGCGCGGGCATTGGACTCGGCGAACGCGTCCGTAAAGAGGTAGCCGATACGGCTGCGCACAAAGGGCAGAAAGCTTGCCGCGATGCCGCCCACCAGCAGCAGCGCGAACAGGCGGCGATCGACGACCAGCGCGAACAGCACCGCCGCAACCGCCAGCGCCAGCCATGCGCCGCGCGACATCGTAAACAGGCAGCCAAGGCACATACACAGGCCGCAGATCCAGTAGAACACCTTTTCTGCGGGGCTGTCCGAGGCATACGCCATGCCGATTGCCATCGGCGCGAACAGAACCATATAGCCGCCCATGATATTGGGGTTCTTGAAGATAGAGAAGACGCGCGTGCGCACTGCCGTTTCCGCTTGGTCGGTCCAGTTCCACGGGATCTCGACACCGATAATATACTGCCAAATGCCGTGCAGAGCAAAGACAAAGGCAAGGAAAACCATCAACCGATACATGATCAGCAGATCGCGGTCGTCCCGGATCAGGCGCGTAACGAGGAAGAACATCAGAATATACTGCATGCTCGCACGGTAGCCGGTAATGTTAACGGAGACAACGCTCGACGTATAAAGCAGCAGAACAAGACCTGCGAGCATATAGCCGGCGAGCCACACATCTACGGCGTTCGCGCGGCTTCGGAGCGGCTGCTTGCTGCTCATGCGCTGATAGACGATCCACAGCAGGCACACCACCAGCAACAGCTCATCCCAAATGGCTGCGAAGGTTTCCGCGCCTGTGGCGCGGATGATGTAGTCAAGGGGCGCAACAGCGGCAATCAGGAGAAGCAGCAGCGTGGTGACGCCTCCGGCAAAGAGCCATCCCAGCAGGAAGCTCTCGCGCAGGGCGCGAAGCACGGAGGCGTAAATGCGGTAGGCGAAGCTCTCGCGCAGGACGGCGACAAACCGCCTGCCGATGCGGTGTACTCCTGCGTTGCAGCCGTCGAGCAAGCGGCGGAAGAGAGAGCCGTCTGCCTTCGGCGCCGCACAGAGCAGACGCGCGAAAAAGCCGTAGGTCGCGCTCTCACGCCACAGTCTGCCGAGCAGACGCGCGAAGCGCCCGAGCGGCGAACGCGACAGCCATGCCGCAAGCGCCGCGAACAGGCGCCAGAACAGGCTGGAGGTCAGAAGCTCGCTCATGAAAGCAGCTCCCACGAGATCACGCGACCGCTGACCTCGATCATCATCGTCTTAACATTGTAGCTCATGCCGAGGCGAACCTCTTGCGTACCGACGGTAAACCGTCCGGGCGTAAGGTCAGCCGTTGCCTCAACGGTCAGACGCAGATCAACGGTTTCTTCGCCGTCCTTGTTCAGAATCTCCCAAGAAATAACCTCTGCAGGGTAGAGCATATAGCTGTTGTAGATTTGGCGCGGCGTAGCGACATTATCCTCATCGAGATCAATGTCCTCTCCCTCCAACGCGGTGACAATGCTGTCCGCCAACTCGCGCGGAAGCTCCTCGCACAGAACGGTAAAGCGCAGATTCGGATCAACGACCGTGCCTTCCTCATCCACACCGTTTCCCGCCGGCGTATTCTGCGTCGTCGCGTCCGGCTTGAGGACGCGCACGGCGGCGAATACGAGCGCCGCGATCAGGATCAAAATGATCAGAATATCAATGATATTCAGTTTTCCAAACAGTTTTTTGTCTTTCATAAGTACCTCCAAATCGGAAAAACATATTTCTGAGGATTGCTTATTGCAGAAATATGTATTATAATTATACCTGATAACGTTCAAAAATTCAAGACTATTCTTTAACTGAGGATCGACCCGATGAAAATAATCCATATTATCTCCGGCGGCGACGTCGGCGGCGCGAAAACGCACGTGCTGTCCCTGCTCGAAGGGCTGAACAAAACCGAAACCGTTCATCTGATCTGCTTCATGGAGGGGGATTTCTCTGCCGAGGCGCGTCAGCTCGGTATTCCGACAACCGTAATTGAGGACAAGAACCCCCTGCGTGCACGCAAACGCATCCTCGCCATGATCCGACACGACGGCTATCAGGTCATGCACTGCCATGGTGCGCGCGCAAATATGATGGGAATGCTCCTGCGAAAGCAGGCGGGAATTCCTATGGTCACCACCGTCCACAGCGACTACCGCCTCGACTATCTCGGACGGCCGCTCGCCGCGCTGACCTACGGCAATATCAACAAGCTCGCGCTGCGGCGCTTTGACGCATGGATCGGCGTTTCGCCGGTCATGACGAAGCTGCTGATTTCGCGGGGCTTTGACCCGCAGCGCATCCATACGCTCTACAACGGTGTGGATTTCTCTTCCGAGCGCACGCCGTTGCCGCGCGAGGAATATCTGCGGAGCATCGGCCTGCAAACGCAGGAGGACACCGTCGTCTTCGGCATCGCCGCGCGCATCTCGCCCGTCAAGGATATGACGACGCTCGTGCGCGCCTTTGCAAAGGCGGTGCAGATCTGCCCGAATATCCGCCTTGCCATCGCGGGCGAGGGTGAGCAGGAGACGGAGATCCGCGCACTTGCCGCGTCGCTGTGCCCTGCGGGAACGGTCTGCTTTGCCGGCTGGGTGCGCGACACAGACAGCTTTTACAACGCCCTCGACGTCAATCTCCTGACCTCGCTCTCCGAGGGCTTTCCCTACGCTCTGCCCGAGGGCGCGCGGATGCACTGCGCCACGATCGCCTCTGAGGTCGGCGGTGTGCCGTATCTGATCGACGACGGCGTAAACGGCTTGCTCTTTCCCGCGCAGGATGTGGAAATGCTCACACAGCACATGGTCTTTATGGCACAGAATCCCGCCAAGCGGCGCGAGATGGGCGAAAAGCTGTACGAAAAGACGAGGCGTGACTTCTCGCTGGAGGCAATGCTTGCGCACCAGAAGAACATCTACGAGACGATTATCCGCCGTGCCGCCCGTCCGAAGGGCATCCGTGACGGCGTGCTGATCTGCGGCGCCTACGGCAGGGGCAACAGCGGCGACAACGCCATCTTAGACGCAATTATTGAACAGCTTCGGCATATTGACCCCGACCTGCCTCTCTGCGCGCTCAGCCGCAAGCCGAAGGAGACGCGCCTGTGCGCCGGCATTGACGCGGTTTATACCTTTAATATTTTCAAAATCGGCAGACGGCTCCGCCGTGCAAAGCTCTATGTCAGCGGCGGCGGCACGCTCATGCAGGACGCGACGAGCACGCGTTCGCTGCTGTATTACCTGCTTTCCATCCGTCAGGCGAAGTGGAACGGCTGCCGCGTGATGCTCTATGGCTGCGGCATCGGGCCGATCAGCCGCCCGCGAAACAGACGCCGTGCGGCAAAGGCGCTCGACGGCTGTGCGGACATCATCTCCGCCCGCGACCGCTATTCGCTTGAGACACTGCAGGAATTAGGCGTAACAAAGCCCGAAATCCACCTCAACGCCGATCCCGCTCTGCTCATTGACCCGCCCGAGACGGACGAGCTGCGCGGCTATCTGCGGCGAAGCGGCATTCAGGAGGGCAAGCAGTATGTCATGGTTGCCCTGCGGCCGTGGCAGGGCTTTGAGGAGCGCGTCGGCGCATTTGCCGCCGCGTGCGAGTATGCGCATCGGGAGTACGGGCTTGTGCCGCTTCTGTACGCGATGGAGCCTGCCCGAGACGAAAGCGCTGCCCGCGCAGTCGCAGAAAAGCTGCGCTGCCCGCATCTGCTGCTCAGCGCGGGAACGAACGGCTCGGAGGTGCTTGCGCTGGTGCGCAGGATGTCGCTTGTCGTGTCTATGCGCCTGCACACGCTGATTTTCGCCTCGGGTCAGGGCGTGCCGATGGTCGGCGTGGTTTATGACCCGAAGGTCAGCGGCTTCCTCGACTATTTGGGGCAGGATCTGTACCTGCCGCTGACAGAGGTCACCGATGCCGCGTTGGACGATCTGATCGACGCGGCGATGGCAGAGAAGCCGTTCGAAGAGGAAAACTTTTTGCGGCTGCGCCGCCTCGCGGCGGAAAACGAAACGCTTGCACAGAAATTACTGGAAGAATAAAAAACCTCGGAGTCTTCACAACGGAGACTCCGAGGTTTTATGTTTCCTTTGGAAGCTATGAACAAATCAGTAGCGGCGCTCAGCGGATTTATTCAGCGTTTCCCTTTATTTGATGATGCCGTAGCGGTATTTGAGCAGGAGAATCCGCAGGACGCTTTCCTCAAGACGCGCCTCGGTCAGCTCGCCGTTTTCGACGGCATCCAGCACGGCGGCGACCGCCTCATTCAAATCCTCCGGCATCAGCACGATGTCGCAGCCCGCTTTGAGCGCCAGCACCGCCGCCTCACCGCATTCATAATACTCCGTGATCGCGCCCATCTCGTGCGAGTCCGTTACAACCACGCCGGTAAAGCCCAGCTCACCGCGCAGAAGGTCGGTCACGATCGTGCCCGACAGGTCGCAGGGCGTGTTGTCTCCCGTGATCGCGGGAGCGGACATATGCGAGATCATTACCATCTCCGCGCCCGCCTCGATGCCCGCCGCAAAGGGCAGCAGCTCCGTTTTGCGCAGTTCCTCAAGCGTCCGCTCCGTTACGGAAAGCCCCTCGTGGGAATCCGCTTCGGTGCTGCCGTGGCCGGGGAAGTGCTTGAGGCATGAGATCGTACCGCCGTCCTGCAGACCCTCAACCATCGCCGCAACCATCTTGGAGGCGACCTCGGGATCGTCGCTGAAGGAACGGTCTCCGATCTCGGTGTTGTTCGGATTCGTCACAACGTCCGCCACGGGTGCAAAATCGACATTAAAGCCGACGGAGGCAAGCTGCGCAGAGAGGGTCTGCCCAACCTGACGCACAGCGCCCGCGTTGCCCGCCGCGCCGTAGGACGCCATCGGGTCGAGCGTGTCTGTCACGCCGATGCCGCTCAGCCGCGAAACTCTGCCGCCCTCTTCATCCACGCAGATCAGCAGCGGACAGGCTGCATAGCTCTGCGAGTCGGCAATCATGTCACGAATCTGACTTTCACTGTTAATATTCTCTCCGAAATAAACGATACCGCCGACGGGATGCTGCTCCAACGCCTTGCGTGTGGCATCGCCGGCGATGTCCACGCCGGTAAAGCCCGTGAGTGTGCGCGGTGTGACGAGGAAGAGCTGATAGACCTTCTCCTCGAGCGTCATGCTGTCCAGCAACTCCTGCGCCTTCTCCATCTCGGGAGAGACGGTCGGCGCGGCAGTCGTCGGCTCCGTTTCGCTCGGTTCCGTCTCCGTTTGCGTCGGCGCGGTTGATTCGGTCGGCGGTGCGGATTCGCTCGGACGCGTCTGCACCTCGCCCTTTCCGATTGCGGGCGCATCCGTCGAGTTCTGTACCGCGTAGACCACGAGCGCCGCCACAACAAGCACGATCAGCGTCAGCAGCACGATCAGTACGTTCCGCAGCCCTTTGCCGTTGTTCTCCTTCTTCGGTTTCTCGCTCATTTACATATCTCCTTCGCGTTTTTTTATCATTTTAGCCGATAGGCGCAAAAAAAACAACCCCCGTCCGGAAAATAGTACGTTCGGCTTTTCTTGACATTTTGGAATTTTTGGGTATACTATACTATATATAGTGGATTACTATGCGAAATAATGCACAAAATGTGTGAGGGTACTATGGCAAAAAAGCAGAATTACGGCAACGACAGCATCAGCGCGCTCAAGGGCGCCGAACGCGTTCGCAAGCGCCCCGCCGTCATCTTCGGCTCAGACGATCTGCACGGCTGTGAGCACGCGGCTTTTGAAATTCTCTCAAACGCCATCGACGAGGCGCGCGAGGGATACGGCAATTTGATTATCGTCACGCGCTACGCCGACCGCAGCATCGAGGTGGAAGACTTCGGGCGCGGCTGTCCCGTGGACTGGAACGAGAAGGAGCAGCGGTATAACTGGGAGCTGGTCTTCTGCGAGATGTACGCGGGCGGCAAGTATAACAACAACAGCGGCAACAACTATGAATACAGCCTCGGCTTAAACGGGCTCGGCACCTGCGCCACGCAGTACGCCTCGGAGTTTTTTGACGCGCGCATCTACCGCGACGGCTTCAAATACACCCTGCATTTCGAGCGCGGCGAGATCGTCGGCAAGCTGAACAAGGAGCCTGCCGACCGCAAAAAGACCGGCTCGCTTTTCCATTGGAAACCCGATTTGGAGGTCTTTACCGACATCGACATTCCCGCCGAGTATTACCTCGACGTGCTCAAGCGGCAGGCGGTCGTAAACGCGGGCGTGACCTTCCGCTTCCGCAATCAGGTCGGAAGCAAATTTGAGACGACGGAGTTCTGCTACGAAAAGGGCATCCTCGGCTATGTCGAGGAGCTGACCGAGGGCGATTCCTTCACAATGCCGCAGCTTTGGGAGTGCGAGCGCAAAGGGCGCGACCGCGCGGATATGCCCGATTATAAAGTCAAAATCTCCGCCGCGCTCTGCTTCTCGCGCAAGCTCAGCCGTCTGGAATACTACCACAACTCCTCGTGGCTTGAGTACGGCGGCGCTCCTGACAAGGCGGTGCGCAACGCCTTTGTCTACGCCATTGATGCCTACCTCAAGCAGAGCGGCAAATATGTGAAAAATGAGGCGAAGATCACCTTTCAGGATGTCGCGGACTGCCTCGTGCTGGTGACAAACTGCTTCTCCACGCAGACCTCCTACGAAAATCAGACGAAAAAATCCATCAACAACAAGTTCATCCAAGAGGCGATGACGGAGTTTTTGCGCAGCCGTTTGCAGGTCTATTTCATCGAGAACAAGGCAGAGGCGGACAAGATCGCCGATCAGGTTCTCATCAACAAGCGCAGCCGTGAGACAGCCGAAAAAACCCGCACTGCCGTCAAGGGCAAGCTCGCGGGTAAGCTCGATATTGCCAACCGCGTGCAGAAATTCGTCGATTGCCGCAGCCGTGACACCAGCAGGCGCGAACTGTATATCGTCGAGGGCGATTCCGCAATGGGCTCGGTCAAGCTCTCGCGCGACGCGGAATTTCAGGGTATCATGCCCGTGCGCGGCAAAATTCTCAACTGTCTCAAGGCGGATTACAGCCGCATTTTCAAGAGCGAGATCATTACCGACCTCCTGCGCGTGCTCGGTTGCGGCGTCGAAGTCAAGGACAAGCACGTTAAGGATCTGACCTCCTTCGACCTCACGAATCTGCGTTGGAGCAAGATCGTCATCTGTACCGACGCGGACTTTGACGGCTATCAGATCCGCACGCTGATTCTCACGATGCTCTACCGTCTCGTGCCGACCCTCATCCGCGAGGGCTATGTCTATATCGCGGAGACACCCCTGTTTGAGCTGAACACGAAGGACAAGACGTTCTTTGCCTACAGCGAGGCGGAAAAGGCGGAGATTTTGGAGAAAACCGGCAATCAGAAGGTTACCGTTGCCCGCTCAAAGGGCTTGGGCGAGAACGAGCCGGACATGATGTGGCTGACGACGATGAATCCCGAGACGCGCCGCCTTATTAAGGTCATGCCCGAGGACGCAGAAAAGACCGCCTTCTATTTTGATCTCCTTCTCGGCGATAACCTTGCAGGCAGAAAGGACTATATCGCAGAAAACGGGAGCCGGTATTTGGATTTGGCGGATATTTCGTAACAAGGAGGACTAAGGGCTAAGGACTGTTTTGCTCTTAGTCCTTAGCTCCGCATAGTCTCCGATCCATATAAAATTTCCCTTTACAGAAAAGGATGAAGCGATCTATGGCAAAGAAGAAAAAGGAACAAGATGTAAAGAAAAACATCAATTCGTCGCGGGTCGAGGGACTGCGGGCGGAGGTGCTCGAGCAGCCGATCACCGACACACTGACGGTCAACTATATGCCCTACGCGATGAGTGTCATCGTCTCGCGCGCCATCCCTGAGATCGACGGCTTCAAGCCCTCGCACCGCAAGCTCCTGTACACGATGTACAAGATGGGACTGCTGAACGGCGGCAGGACGAAGTCCGCCAACATCGTCGGGCAGACAATGCGCCTGAATCCGCATGGCGACGCGGCAATTTACGAGACGATGGTACGTCTCTCGCGCGGCAATGAAGCGCTGCTGACGCCTTTCGTCGATTCGAAGGGCAACTTCGGCAAGGTCTACTCCCGCGACATGGCGTATGCCGCCTCGCGCTACACCGAAGCAAAGTTAGAGCCGATCTGCGCCGAACTCTTCCGCGACATCGACGCGGAAACCGTCGATTTTGTGGACAACTACGACAACACGATGCGCGAGCCGACGCTCCTTCCCACCTCGTTCCCGAACGTCCTCGCCTCCGCGAACATGGGCATCGCCGTCGGCATGGCAAGCAACATCTGCTCCTTCAACCTTCGTGAGGTCTGCAAGGCAACTGCCGCTTGGATCAAGAATCCCGACTGCGATCTGCTTGAATATATGCCCGCGCCCGATTTTTCCACCGGCGGCGAAATTCTCAACTCTCCCGAAGAAATCGCGGAGATCTACCGCACGGGGCGTGGCAGCATCCGCCTCCGCGCCCGCTGGCGCTATGTCAAGGAGGGCAATCTCATTGAAATATATGAGATTCCCTATACCACAACAACCGAGGCAATTATCGACAAAGTCTCTGAACTGATCAAGGCGGGTAAGATTCGCGAAATCTCCGATATGCGCGACGAGACGGATCTGTCCGGTTTGAAGCTTGCGATCGACCTCAAGCGCGGCGTCGATCCCGACAAGCTCATGCAGAAGCTTATGCGCGCGACGCCGCTGACGGACTCCTTTGGCTGTAATTTTAACTTGCTTATTGCAGGGATGCCGCGCGTTCTCGGCGTGCGCGAGATCATTGAGGAGTGGACTGCGTGGCGCACCGAGTGTGTCCGCCGCCGTATCTATTTCCAAAAACAGAAAAAAGCTGAAAAGCTCCACCTGCTCAAGGGTCTGAAACGCATCTTACTGGACATTGACAAGGCTATCCGCATCATCCGCGAGACGGAATCCGACGCGGAGGTCGTGCCGAATCTGATGATCGGCTTCGGCATTGACAAAATTCAGGCGGAATTTGTCGCAGAGATCAAGCTGCGCAACATCAACAAGGAGTACATCCTCAAGCGGACGCAGGAGGTCGATGACCTCGAGCGCGAGATCGCGGAGCTGGAGGAGCTGTTGAAAAGCGAGAAAAAGATTCGTAATGTCATCGTCAAGGAGCTGGACGCCGTTGCCGACAAATACGGCAGGGAGCGCAAAACAGGCATTGCCGCAGATACCGTTGAGGCACCGCCCGACGAGGACGAGGCGCTGCCCGATTATCCCGTGACGGTCTTCGTCTCCCGCGAGGGCTATTTCAAGAAGATCACGCCGCAATCGCTTCGGATGTCGGGCGAGCAGCGCTTTAAGGAGGGCGACGCGCTGAAATTCTCCTGCGAAACGACGAATGCCGCCGAGCTTTTGGTCTTTACCGACAAATATCAGGTCTATAAAGCCCGCTGTGCCGATTTTGACGACAGCAAAGCGTCCGTTTTGGGCGACTATCTGCCTGCGAAGCTGGGCTTCGACGAGGGCGAGAATGTCATGGAGGTCTGCTTCCCGGGCGATTATACGGGCTTTGTGCTGTTCGTCTACGAAAACGGCAAGGCGGCGAAGGTAGAGCTGTCTTCCTACGCGACAAAGTCCAACCGCCGCAAGCTCACGGGCGCGTACTCCGACAAGAGTCCGCTCAAGGCGGTGTTCCTGTGCAAGGAGGAGCAGCAGCTCGTGCTGTACTCCACCGAAAACCGTGCGCTGATCTTCTCAACGGCGCAGCTTGCGCCCAAGTCTACCCGTGCTACGCAGGGCGTCGCCGTCATGACCCTCAAGCGAAAGGCCGCCGTCCACCGTGCCGCGCTGCTCGAACAGAGCGGCATCGTCAACGCCGCACGTTACCGTACCCGCTCTCTCCCCGCCGCAGGTGCTCTCTTAAAAGAGGAGGACGCGGAGGAAAAACAAATTATTATGGAGCTGTAAACCGATGAAACAGACAAAATCCGAGTTAATCCGCAATATTTTAATGATCTTTTTCGGCAGCACTCTATTCGCACTCGGCTTTGACCTGTTCTTGGAGCCGAGCGGTATCAGCTGCGGCGGCGTGTCAGGCATCGCAATGCTCGTCGTCTACACGACCCAGTCAAAATGGCTGACCGTTGGTCTTCTGAGTGCAATGATCAATATTCCGTTGTTCTTTTTTGGCTACAAGCAGATCGGCAAGTATTTCTTCTTCGGCTCGATGTTCGGAATGCTCATCTCGTCCATCGGCTTCGACCTGTTTGCAAAAATTCTGCCCGTGGTGACGATGGACCCGCTCGTCGCCGCGATTTTCGGCGGTATCACGATCGGCGTCGGCTTGGGCGTGGTCTTTTTGGCAGGTGCGTCTACGGGCGGCGCGGACATTGTCGCGCGTCTGCTCAAGCTCAAGCTGCGCAATTTTCCCATTGGGAAGCTCATGCTCTGCATGGACTTGGCGATTGCCGTCGCAACGGGTGTCGTCTATCGGCAGTTCACAAACACGCTCTACAGCATCGTGACGCTCTATCTCTCGTCCATCATGCTCGATAAGGTCGTCTACGGCTTTGATTACGCAAAGGTCGCCCTCATCATCTCCGATAAATACGAGGAAATCGCCGCTGCGATTGACGCACGGCTCGACCGCGGCGTCACGCTGCTGCAGGGACAGGGCTTTTATAAGCGGAACGATAAATATGTGCTTCTGAGCGCTGTCAAGCGCAAGCAGCTCGCCCAGCTAAAGGAGCTGGTCATGACCATCGACCCTGCCGCATTCATCATTTTGCAGGATGCACAGCAGGTACTCGGCGACGGCTTCAAGCGCTATGACCGGTTCGAGTTGTAATACGGAAGTGTTTCATCGGGAAGCCCGTATGCTGCGCATATCTGCATCGCGCTAACACACTCGCAGAGGCGGACAACTCTGCCCGTCTGTGTACGATCAAAGAAGGAGGTCAGCAATATGAAGCGTTTTGCCGCGTTGTTTCTTCTGATCTGTCTGCTTTTGGCGCTGACTGCCTGTGACGGAGAGCTGGTAAAGGATGACTATCTCTCCGTGAAAACGCACGTCGAGCAGTCTCTCCCCGAACCCGAGCCCTCGCAGGAGGAGCAGCCGCCCATCGTCTCAAACCGCAACGAGCTGCGCGGCGCGGTGCTCTCCTTCATCCGCGACTGGACGGAGCAGGGCACAATCCTTGTACACGATTACAGCGGCGATATAAGCGCCGATCTCGCGGAGACGCTCCGCTACGCCACGGAGGAGGAGCCGATCGGAGCGTTTGCCGTGGACTATACCGACTACGAACTGTCCGGCACGGCGAGAAGCGGTTCCATCGCCCTGCGCATCGTCTTCCGCCGCAGTGCCGCTGAGGTTGATTCCATCGTTACCGTAAACGGCAGCGCCGCTGCGTTTGCGAAAATGCAGAAGGCGCTGATGAATTTTGACACTGCCCTCACCCTGCGCGTGCGCAATTACGAGCCAGTGGACTTTGCCGCAGAGCTGCGCGACTACTGCCTGGAGCATCCTGAGCAGATGCTCGTCCTGCCGGACGCCTCCGCAGAGGTCTATCCGCATGAGGGTGAGACGCGCATTGTCGAGCTGCACTTTTCCTATCCCGAGGGGCGCGACGAGCTGCGCCGAATGCAGGACTCGGTCAATACGATTCTCTCCTCCGCTTCGTCCTATATTCGCACGGGCAAGGATGATGCCGCTTGCGTCAATTTGCTGTTCCGCTTTCTGACAGGGCGTTTCGCTTATACGGTCGGCAACGAAGAGCCGGCCATGCCCGCCTATAGTCTGCTCTGTCAGGGCGTGGCGCACAGCCTTTCATTTGCATCGGTGTTTTACGCCGAGTGCCGCACGGCGAACGTGGAATGCTGCATCCTCAGCGGTACGAAGGACGGTGCCGTGTGGTATTGGAATCTCATTGCTCTTGACGGAGAATATTATCATGTCGATCTGATGCGCGCCGTTGAGGAGGGCGAGACAGAGCTGCACCTCCTGACAACGAAGGAGTTGCAGGACGAGGGCTATGCCTGGGACGAGACTTCCCATCCCGCCACGCCCGAGCCGGAGGAGCAGCCGTCCGAGGCATCGGAAAACGGCGGCACAACCGAAAACACCGCACCGCCGACGGAATCAACTGAATCTCCCACCGAACCGCCCACGGAGGCAACGACAGAGCCTCCCTCAAGCGAGACGGAGGAGACGACCGAAACGCCGTAAAAAATATGGATTAAGAATCAGTATTATAAAGAAAAATCGGAGCCTCTGCGGATACAGAGACTCCGATTTTTATTGGGGTTCAGTTTCCTTGTGCCGACGGCTCGTGCACAATAAAATACTCCTCAGCGGGTACGCCTGTTTCGCCGTTGTATTGCAGCAGGAAGCCCGCACACTCGCCGTTCGGCGCTTCGATCTCAAGATACCACATCGGCATTCCCTCCGGACGCTCGAGCGCGCTGAAGATCACACAGCCGTCCTCGACATAGGTGGACTGCACCGATTTGTCCGTCAGCACATAGCCGCCCTCGTCGTCCCAAACCACCCCGAATAGGTTGACATAACTTCCAATATAACGGGGAATGATATACGCGCGGTCATACACGCCCTCCCGCCATGTTACGGTGGCAGTCGGCTCGCTTTCAAACGGTTCGTTCAGAAGCACGCCGAGCGTGCCCTCCTTTCCATAGGCGGCATAAGCGCTGTTTTCCACCATATCAATGAACTGCGATTCCAGCGTGACAGGCTCCGTGGCTTTCGGCAGCTTCTCCTTCGCTGCACAGCCGCTGAGCAGCAGCACCAGCATTGTGCAGAGGCATAGCATTCGTTGTTTCATGGCTGCTCCTCCCGATTTTCTCCGCAAAATAGGAATTTCCCTGCGGATGATTGCAATTCTCGGCGGTACATGCTATAATCATAACTGTTGAGTAACGCGAAACGAGGTCTTTGGGGCAGTATTTCCGTCGGATTTCCGATAATTGCCCTCCGATGCGCAAGATTCTGCTTGGGAAGCTCCGAATCAATCCGTAAGAGCGGTCAGCGAGAGATTTTACCGCAAATTGAGGCTTGAAAACCGCAGGAATACTTTTTGTATTGCAAGGTTTTCGAACCGATAAGCTGCGGTAAAAGATCCGCTGCGCGCCGCCGCTGATTTGTTCAGAGGTTCCTATGGTATTTTCTTCCATTATAGCATATCCTTTTCCGTTTGTGGAGTATTTTATGAAAAAAAGAAGATTTCATATTTGGCTGCTGCTCTCCTGCGCATGGCTGATTGTCATTTTTGGGCATTCGTCTATGCCCGCCGCAACAAGCGACGCGGAGAGTCTCGGCTTTCTCGCGGTCGTTCAGACGGTTTTTCCGTGGATGACGAACCATCTTCTGCGCAAGCTGGGGCATTTTACCGAATTTGCCGTTCTCGGCGTGTTTGTGACCGGAGCCTTCCGCAACGCGAAGAATTTCACGCTGTTCAAGCCGCTCGGTCTGTGTCTGTTCACCGCCGTGTGCGACGAAACCTTGCAGCTTTTCATCGCCGGCCGCAGCGGGAATCTCCGCGATGTTTGGATTGATTTTGCAGGCGCGTTTTTCGGCACGCTGCTGATGTGGCTGATCTATAAGCTCAGAAAGCGCTGACCCCCACGCCTCTGTACCTATATCCACCCATACAGGCACTCCCCTTTCTTGTCATTGCGGGGCGCGCAGCGACGCGGTTGCGCAGCTGTTCGCGACGAAGGAGCGTTACGGATGCGGCATGCCCCTTGCGGGTGCAATCTCATGCACAGGCTAAGGACTAAGCGCTAAGGGTGAATAACTGTGGTGTGCTCCGCACGAATTTCAATTATTGGGCAGGGACATATCACTGCCCTATATGCACTTGTCGCAGTATGTAAAAACACCTGCACCGTATTTTGAAGCACGGCGCGGGTGTTTTTCTTTTCTTCGACGGTCAGCATCCGTATGAAATATCCCGCGAATCGTTGCACTTTTCTCATTTGCGTGATATAATAATGAAAAATACTCGGAAAGAGGGATTTTTTCATGTGCGATTCCTGTAAAAAGAAATTTTATATTACGACCCCCATCTACTACCCCTCTGACAAGCTCCACATCGGGCATACCTACTGCACCGTGGCGACCGACGCAATGGCACGTTATAAGCGGCTGCGCGGCTACGACGTTATGTTCCTGACCGGCACGGACGAGCACGGGCAGAAGATCGAGACGCGCGCAAAGGCAGCCGGCATCACCCCGCAGCAGTTCGTGGACAATATTGTCACGGGCGAAAAGGGCGTACTCGACCTGTGGAAACTGATGAATATCTCCTACGACCGCTTTATCCGCACGACGGACGACTACCATGTCGAGGCGGTGCAGAAGATCTTCAAGAAGATGTACGAGAAGGGCGACATCTACAAAGGCACCTATAAGGGCATGTACTGCACGCCCTGTGAATCCTTCTGGACGGAGAGCCAGCTCAAGGATGGCAAATGCCCGGACTGCGGCAGAGAATGCCAGCCCGCTGAGGAGGAGGCATACTTCTTCCGCCTGTCCAAATACGCGCAGCCCGTGCGCGACCTACTGACGAACACCGACTTTTTGGAGCCGCGCAGCCGCGTCAACGAGATGGTCAATAACTTCATCGACGCCGGCTTGGAGGATCTCTGCGTCTCGCGCACCAGCTTCACATGGGGCATTCCCGTCGATTTTGACCCGGGGCATGTCGTCTATGTCTGGGTGGACGCGCTGTTCAACTACACCACCGCCCTCGGCTTCCTGAACGATAAATACGACGATTACGAGAAATATTGGCCCGCCGATGTGCATTTTGTCGGCAAGGAGATCGTCCGCTTCCACTCAATCATCTGGCCCGCCATGCTGATGAGCATGGAAATGCCGCTGCCCAAGAAGGTCTTCGGGCACGGCTGGCTGCTGCTCGACGGCGGCAAGATGTCCAAATCCAAGGGCAATGTCGTCGATCCCTACCTGCTTGCCGAGCGCTACGGCACGGACGCGCTGCGCTTCTTCCTGCTGCGCTCCTTCCCCTTCGGCACGGACGGCAATTTCTCCAACGAGCTGCTGATCTCCTGCATCAATACCGACCTTGCCAATGACCTCGGCAACCTCGTCTCGCGCACCGTCGCGATGGTGCAGAAGTATTTCGGCGGCAAGCTGCC
The DNA here is from genome assembly GCA_004556205.1 of Clostridiales bacterium. Taxonomy (GTDB): domain Bacteria; phylum Bacillota; class Clostridia; order Oscillospirales; family Oscillospiraceae; genus JAZOXB01. Next base: position 20,833 of record SFIL01000028.1, read on the forward strand.
TGCGGAGCAGGAGTATGACGCCGCAATGGACGATGAGCTGGTCCATATGGCTTCGTCGCTGCATGAAAGATACGAGGCGCAGATGGAGCGCTATGCCTTCCAGAACGCGCTGAGCGAAATTTTCGCGGTCATCTCCCGGGCGAATAAATATATCGACGAAAACGCGCCGCAGCCGTTCATGCCCGATACGAGCGCGGAGATTCTCCGCCGCATCGGCGCCGAGCGCGGCGATTGGGACAGCCTGTGCGAATTCGGCGTGCTTGCGAAGGACGCGCAGGTCACAGCGGGTCCCGCCCTCTTCCCGCGCATCGACGCAGCGAAGGAGCTGGAAGCCCTCGAAGCGATGACCGCCAAGCCCGAAGAGCCGAAGGAGGACCCGCTGCCCGAGCCTCTGCCGCCCGTCAGCTTTGACGAATTCTGCAAGGTTGAGATGACGGTCGTCAAGGTCGTCGCCTGTGAGAAGGTCAAGAAGTCCGAAAAGCTCCTGAAATTCACGCTCAACGACGGTACGGAGCAACCCCGTCAGATTCTCTCGGGCATTGCGAAGTTCTATGAGCCGGAGCAGCTTCTCGGCAAGACTCTCGTCGCCGTGACAAATCTGCCGCCGCGCAAGATGATGGGGCGGGAGTCGTGCGGTATGCTGCTCTCCGCAGAGCGCGGCGACAAGCTGCATCTCGTCATGCTCGATGATGCCGTTCCTGCCGGCGCAAGATTGGTCTGATTTTCCGCCCCTACAGGCATTCCCCTCTCATGTCATTGCGAGGTGCTTGCACCGTGGCAGTCTCGTGCAGGCACTTTCAAAATTACCGTTTCTTTCGAAAAACAGCACACAGCCCGAAATGCCTTTTCCGCATTTCGGGCTGTGTGCTGTCCTAATACTGATTCTTGATTAAATTCTTCAATCAAGAATCCCGTGTGCTACGCACACTCGCATCGTGCTAACGCACGCTGCGCCGTCTCGTGCAGAATTTGACGCACCTTCGGTGCTATAAAAAGCTA
>SFIL01000029.1 GCA_004556205.1 Clostridiales bacterium
GGTATGCCGCATCCGTAACGCTCGTTCCTCGCGAACGGCTGCGCAACCACGTCGCTGCGCTCCTCGCAATGACACGTCGGGGACTTTTTCGACACGCTGCGCAATTAAAATGTGCTTTGCACATTTTAATTGGTGATTGGTATAATACGAAGGAAGCTCTGAGCAAATCCGCAAGAACGGTTAGCGGGATTTGCTCAGAGCTTCCTCAGTTTCGTCAAACAGGATTGCCACGGGCGGACGGAGTCGTCTGCCCTTATTCGTTGTCGGCAGAGTGGTTGAGCTCGTGGATTTCTTCGTGACGGCTCTCCTTGACCGGCAGAGAGTGCAGCGCATATTCACAGCACTGTACAACGAGCTGGTTAAAGGAAATATCATTTTTGTCGGCAAGCGCTTGCAGCCGTGTAATCAGCTCATCGGACATACGGACAGTCTTGTTGGAGCTTTGCGGCTTTTTGATCTGAAACATCGAATCACCCCTATACTAATTAAGTATAGTGCAATTACTCCACTGATTATATAAGCAAAAATGCAAGTAAATTTTACTTGCATCATACGAAACGACGTGATAAGATGCAATAGGGGTGAAAGAGAATGGAGGAGTATAAGGAGTCCTATCTACTTCTGTTTCGTGCGGTGTCGAAGGCACTGGAGGCAATCGACGCGCAGAATTTCGGCACGGCAAAAACGCTGCTCGTGCAGGCACAGCAGGACGCGGAGGAGACGTTTTTGCAGCAGGCAGAAAAATGATCGAAAAAAGCGTGCGCCGCAGTCACGGCGCACGCTTTTAATATGGTACAAGAGTCCTGATTCTGTCATTCAACCCGCAAGGAGTTGCCACTGCAATTCAAAATGTGTGCGCGGATGCGCACACCGCAGCTATTCACTGAAATACGGTCTTCCTGTACGGGTGCGTCAGCCGAATAACAGGTTTTCGGTGCGGCGCATCAGGGCATCATAGTCCGCTCCGAGGCGGGCCTTGGCGCGCAAGAAATCCCGATAGCCGACCTCCGCGCCGTGGAGATCGCTGCCCAGCGCGACGACACGTGCCTCCTTTGCCCACGCGAGCGATCTTCTGCGCGTGCGGAGGTGGCAGAATGACTCCGCATTGAGCTGCCCGAAGCAGCCGAATTCCAACAAAAAGTCAATGAGCTGCGGGTCATAGCGGTCGATATGCGCCAAAACAACGGTCAGCTTTCGCTCGAACAGCAGGGCGTCCAGCGTCTGCGCATAGGCGCGCACGGAAAAATCGGGCGGCAGCTCCAAAAGCAGCACCCGCGTACCCTCGATGCACAGCTCCTCCAAACGCACGATATGGTGCAGGCTGCGGCAGAGCTGTACCTCCGCGCCGCACAGGACGAAGGACGTGTCCGCCGCCTCGTGAAGCGCCTGCATACACGCCGCGCGCCGCGCCAAAAAGGACTCGATCGGCTCTCGGCGCGGGTAAAAATGCGGCGTCGCCGCCACGCGGTCGATTCCCGCCTCCCGCGCAAGAAGAAGCTGGCGGCGCGAAGTTTCGATGCCGTCGCTGCCGTGGTCTGCGCCAGGCAGGAGATGGGCGTGAAAGTCGATGTTCATGCCGCGCGCCTCATTTGCGCAGCTCGGTGTTTCCGCCGTAGTATCGATAGCTGCTGCGGCTGTAATACTTCCGATAACGCGTGCTGCGCTCCGCTCTGTTTTCGGGGTCGTTGAGCACCGTGCCGACGATGCTGCCGTTCATCTCCCTGATCTGCCGCACCGCGTCGGACACGTCGCGGAGGTGGTTTTTGCTGCTCCGCACGACGACAACATAGCCCGTGATCTTGCTCGCGATGACCGTTGCGTCGGTAACGATATTGATGGGCGGCGTGTCGATAATGACATAATCAAAATACTTGCGGACGTGCTCCAAAAGGACATCCATCTGCTTTGAGCCGAGCAGCTCCGCAGGATTCGGCGGAATCTGTCCCGCCGTAAGGATGGACAGGCGCTCGCAGTCGGTCTGTCGGAGCTTGATCTCCGAGGTCAGACCCGCGAGAATCTCGCTCAGACCGCCGCTGCACTCCGTGCCGAAGTAACGGTGGACGGTCGGCTTGCGCATATCCGCGTCGATCAGCAGCACCTTCTGCTCCGCCATTGCGACGGACACCGCGAGGCTGACGGCGACGGTCGTCTTGCCGTCGGCAGCGAGGGGACTGGTCACGGCAAAGACGGGACATTTTTCACCCTTGCCCGTGAACATCAGCTTGGTGCGGATGGAATTGTACGCTTCCTTGATGGCGAAGGGGCTTCCGGCGTTCAGGCGGGGTCTGTCTCCTCCGTGTGCGGCGACCGCTGCGCCGCATTTCCGCGAACGATGAAAAATCACGGCGCTCACCGCCTCCTTTTCTTATCCTTGCCGCTCTGCGGAGCGGCGGAGGACATATTCGGCACACTGCCGAGCACGGGAATGTCAAAGGCGCGCTCCAAATCCTCCTCGCGGCGGACTGTCGTATCGAGCAGCGCGAGAAGCACCGCCACGACGCATGAGAGCAGAAGCCCGAGCAGGAAGCCCGTGGCAACATTGGACGGGATATTCGGATAGGACGGTGCCTTCGGCATAACGGCGCGGTCAACCGCGACCATCTCACCGGCGCGCGCGAGCTCTCCGATCGCGGTCGGCGCGACCTCCGACAGGGCGTCCGCCACGCGGACGATACACGCGGGATCCGAGCCGGTGACGGTGACATAGAGAATCTGCGCCGTCGAGGAGACGGACAGCATCTCGCCGATGGCGGCAGGGGGAAGCTCGCCGTTCAGCTCATCGCTGACCGCCGCCAAAACGGGCTGGCTGGTGAGCAGGATGCGGTAGGTGTTGGCAACGGCAGCGTCCGCGCTCAGGTCGCCCGTGGTCACGCCTGCTTCGCCGCGCTGGCCGGAGAACACACACATGGAGATCCGCGTGGTGTACAGCGGCGTAACAAAATATTCGCTGTAGACCCACGCGCCGAGGGTAAACAGCAGAGTCGTCAGGCAGATCCATATCAGGCACCGCCTCAGCGAGGCGATCACATCCCGCAGAGTAAGCTCTACACGGTTCAAGGGGACATCTCTCCTTCTTGGGGAAGTTGTTTGCAAAATATACTTTAGGAACCTCTGAACAAATCAGCGGCGGCGGACTGCGGGTCTTTTGTCCCGACTTTTCGGTTTGAAAATCTTGAAATACACAAAGTATTCCTGCGGTTTTCCAACCTCAATTTGCGCCAAAATTTCTCGCTGACCGCTCTTGCGGATTGATTCGGAGTTTCCCTTATCTTATCATTCCTGCCGTCAAAAAGCAACCGATTTCTCCCGAGGCGGGTTATTTTTTTGAAGATTCCTTGCAATGCGGTGAGGGCTGTGCTATACTGTAAGCGAAATTTCGTGCCACGCGCACTGAACATCGGAGGTAACACTATGGCAAAAAACAAACCTTTAGTCGGCGCAGCGGTCATCGGACAGTCCGGCGGCCCTTCCGCAGTCATCAATGCCAGCGCCTACGGCGTCATTAAGACCGCACTGGAAAGCGAGTGCATCACAAAGGTCTACGGCGCACATCACGGCATTGTCGGCATCCTTAACGACCAACTGATGATCATGGATGAGGAGGACCCGAAGGAGCTGGAACGCCTGCTGCACACCCCGTCGTCCGCGCTCGGCTCCTGCCGCTACAAGATTGCCGATCCCGAAGCGGATGATACCGATTACAAGCGTATTCTGGAGATCTTCCAAAAGTATAATATCCGTTACTTCTTCTATAACGGCGGCAACGACTCTATGGACACCTGCAACAAGGTCAACCGCTATATGCAGAAGGTCGGCTACGAGTGCCGCGTCATCGGCGTGCCCAAGACCATCGACAACGACCTCTTCGGCACGGATCACTGCCCGGGCTTTGCCTCGGCTGCGAAGTATATCGCGACGTCCTTCATGGAAGTCTCCCGTGACAGCAAGGTTTATGACAAGGGCATGATTACCATTGTCGAGTGCATGGGCAGACACGCCGGCTGGCTGACCGCCGCCGCCGTCCTCGCGAGCGAAAAGGGCGACGGTCCCGACCTCATCTATCTGCCCGAGGTGGACTTCAGCATGGAGGACTTCCTCGACGATGTTATCCGCGTCTATAACGGACAGGGAAGCTGCCTTGTCGCCGTTTCCGAGGGCATCCACTATGCCGACGGCACGTTCGTTTCCGAGGCGCAGACCTCCGGCACGGACGGCTTCGGTCATGCACAGCTCGGCGGCTTGGCGGCGCGCTTGGCGGGCATCGTCAAGGCGGCGACGGGCGCAAAGGTGCGCGGCATCGAGCTTTCTCTGCTCCAGCGCTGCGCGGCGCACTGCGCCTCGAAGACGGACGTCGAAGAGGCGTTCAACTCCGGCAAGGTCGCCGTTGAATCCGCCGTCGCGGGCGAGACGGGCAAGATGGTCGGCTTCCGCTGCGAGCGCAAGAACGGCTATGTCTGCCACTATGAGCTGTTCGATTTGGAGAAGGTCGCAAACTACGAAAAGAAGGTGCCGCTCGAATGGATCACCAGCGACAACGCCTTTGTTACGCCGGCCTTCGTTGATTACTGCACCCCGCTGATCGAGGGCGAGACGACGCCCGAGTTTGAGGATGGTCTGCCCCGCTTTGCAAAGCTGAAGAAGGTTTTTGCAAAATAATACAAGGGAACCTCTGAACAAATCAGCCGCGGCGCTCAGCGGATCTTTTGCCGCAGCTTTTCGGTTCGAAAACCTTGAAATACACAAAGTATTCCTGCGGTTTTCCAACCTCATTTTGCGACAAAATCCCTCGCTGACCGCTCTTGCGGATTTATTCGGAGCTTCCCGAGAAGAACCTCCCCCGTTTCGCAGATTTCAGCGAAACGGGGGCGCTTTGTGTTAAAGAATTGTCCCGATTGCTGCAGGGACATCGGAGCGACCGCGGGTATCAATCGTCGCGCCTGCGGCGGAGAAAATGCACCGCGACGGCAGTCAGCGCGCCCAAGCCCGCCGCGCCGCCGAGCGCATAGAGAATCGGGCGCAGCGCCGCCTGCTTTCTGCTCGTGTTCGGCGCCGAAACGATAAAGTCGGAATCACTGCGGCCGGTCGAAGCGGTCGAAACGGTCGGCACCTGTCCCTGCGCGTCCGCCTCCACGCGCTCGCACAGGAGGGCGTTGAGCTGTGCAAGCACAGCACCGCCGCCTGCCTCCTCCGAGACAAAGCAGACCAAAAGATACGGCTGCGGCGCGGACATCCGCCCGACCGCGCAGACCATCCCGTCCTCCTCGCCGAGAAGCTGCACGAGGTCGTAGGGCTTTCCGTAGGCGGCGAAGCCGCCGTCGGTCTGCGCGAGACTGTAATTCTGCATCAGGTCGCCGAACGTCTCGGGGTGCAGGGTGACCTCCTTGAGACAGTTCATCAGGAACACCGCGCTGTAGTGCAGCTCCGTCAGAAACGCATCGGGCAGCGTCTGCTCATCGAGATGCCCGAATTCCTCGTTGATCAGGCGTTGGTACTGCTCGGGCGTGCCGAGAAGGCTGCGCATTTTCTGCGAAAACTCGTCGTCTCCGCGCACGATGCTGCGATAGCGGCACTCGTTGAGCGTCAGACCGTCAATCTTGAAGACCTCATCGGGGCGCTCGGGCGGCGGGTCAAACGCGCCGAGAGCTTCCTGCTCCAAATAGTGCATATGCAGCGGGAGCGTCCACACCGCGCCGACAGGGAAAAATGCCGTCTCGTTGAAGGCAAAGTCCTCCCCTGTGGCAAGATTATAGTAGCTCATGGAGAAATTTGTCTCATCCAAGCCGTGGGCGCGGAAAAACGCCTCGAGCGTTTCCGCTGTGCCGCCCTCTGCGGCAAAAACCTGACTGCATAGGAGCAGCATACACACAAACAGACAAAGCAACCGTTTCATGCGCGCCTTCTCCCTCCTGTTTGATGGTCCGAGCAAGGGGAAATCCGCCCGTTTCCCCTATTATACCAGCAAATTCGCTCGCTGCATAGGGGGAATTTTTTGCGCGGCGGGCAAAATGGATTGACAGAGGCAAAATAAATATTTATAATGTGGATAACAAATGCGGCGCTTGCCGCAAAACAAAAGGAGGAAAAATTATGGCAGGTTTTTGCACCAAATGCGGCAGACCGCTTCCGGAGGACGGCATCTGCCCCTGCACGATGCAGCAGCCGCAGGGAAATGCCGCACCGGAGCAGCCGCAGGAAGCACCGCAGCCGCAGGCCGCACCGCAGTTTCAGGCAGCACCGCAGCCGCAGGGCTATGTTGCACCGCAGTACAGCACGAAGCCGAGTAAGGTCGGCATGGCGCTCGGCGGCGGGCTGAAGAACCTTCCCAATCTGCTGGTCGGCTACTTCCGCGATCCCGTCGGCACGACGCGTCTCGCTTCGGAAAAGAAGGACTTTGTCAGCGGCTTGATTATGATGGGGCTTTCCGTCATCCTTACGCTGCTCGGCACGCTTTTCTTCGGGCTGATCCATCTGAACGGCGTGACGTATTGGAGCTTCGGCAAGCTCGTGCTGCCGTGGCTCGGCATTACCATCCTCGGGCCGATCGTCGCGTATGTTATCACCATCGGTCTGATCTATGTCCTCACTGCCATTGCCAAAATGCGTGTGGATTTCCGCTCGGTCGTCGCCGTCGCCGGCGTGAGCAGCGTGCTGCCCGTCGTTCTGCTGGCTGTCTCGATGCTTGCGGGCATGATCTCCCCGATCGTCTTCGAAATCTTCGCCGTTCTGATGTGCGCGGCGTGGGCGGTCGGCTTCTTTACGACGGTATTTCAGGTGTTCGGCATCAAGATGAACATTATCAACACCCTCGTGCTGATCCTCGGCCTGGCGGTTGCTTGCTACGCCATCGTCCTGCTCGTGACATGGTTTGCCTACGGTCAGATGGGCAGCGCCCTCGGTATGCGCACCCTGCTGAGTATGCTTGCAAAAGCAGCCTGAGCCAATCCATAGAACACAGTGTCAAAAAGGCTCCCCGACCCTCCGGCCGGGGAGCTTTTCGTATGCCGAAGGCTGAAGAAGCGCCTGCACGGGCGGCGGAAAAAACAGGGCCGGCAACGGCGAAAAAACAGGAACGGATTATCATTGACATTGCGGCGGATTGCGGGTATAATCCTTATTTAGAGAAATATTCATTTCGGAGGAAGCGTTATGCTGAAAAATACGGAAAAAACCATGGATAAGATCGTCGCGCTGTGTAAAAACCGCGGCTTTGTCTTTGCCGGCTCGGAGATCTACGGCGGCCTTGCGAACACGTGGGACTACGGTCCGCTCGGCGTCGAGCTGAAGAACAATATCAAGCGCGCCTGGTGGAAGAAATTCGTGCAGGAAAATCCCTACAACGTCGGTCTGGACGCCGCGATTCTGATGAATCCGCAGACTTGGGTCGCATCCGGTCACTTGGGCGGCTTCTCCGACCCGCTGATGGACTGCCGCGAGTGCAAGGAGCGCTTCCGCGCGGACAAACTGATCGAGGATTTCTGCGCAGAGCAGGGCATCGAGCTGCCGAAGCCCATCGACTCCTTCTCTCAGAGCGAGATGAAGGACTTTATCGAGGAGCACAACATCCCCTGCCCCACCTGCGGCAAGCATAATTTCACCGATATCCGTCAGTTCAATCTGATGTTCAAGACCTTCCAGGGCGTCACCGAGGACGCAAAGAACACCGTCTATCTCCGCCCCGAGACTGCGCAGGGCATTTTTGTCAACTTCGTCAACGTCCAGCGCACGACGCGCCGCAAGCTCCCCTTCGGCATCGGACAGATCGGCAAATCCTTCCGCAACGAGATCACTCCGGGCAACTTCATCTTCCGCGTGCGCGAGTTCGAGCAGATGGAGCTGGAGTTCTTCTGCGAGCCGGACACCGACCTTGAGTGGTTCGCCTACTGGCGCGGCTTCTGCAAGCAGTGGCTGCTGTCGCTCGGGATGCGCGAGGAGAATCTCCGCCTGCGCGACCATGACCCAGAGGAGCTGTGCTTCTACTCCAAGGCGACGACGGACTTCGAGTTCCTGTTCCCGTTCGGCTGGGGCGAGCTTTGGGGCGTCGCGGACCGCACCGATTACGATCTGACGCAGCATCAGAATACCTCCAACAAGGATCTGACCTACTACGATCAGGAGAAGAACCGGCGCTATATCCCCTATGTCATTGAGCCGTCGCTCGGCGTCGAGCGCAGCTTCCTTGCGTTCCTGGTGGACGCCTACGACGAGGAGGTTGTCGGGCAGGACAAGAAGGGCAACGACGATATCCGCACCGTGCTGCACCTGCATCCGGCGCTTGCGCCCTTCAAGGCAGCGGTGCTGCCGCTGTCGAAGAAGCTCTCGCCCGCGGCGGAGGAGATCTACTGCGACCTGCAAAAGGACTTTATGGTCGATTTCGACGACGCCGGCTCGATCGGCAAGCGCTACCGCCGCGAGGACGAGATCGGCACGCCGTTCTGCATCACGGTTGATTTTGAGACTGTGGGCGACGAGAACACTCCGGCAGATCACGCCGTCACCGTCCGCGACCGCGACACGATGGAGCAGGTTCGCATTCCGATCAGCGAGCTGAAGTCCTATCTGACGGAAAAGCTCGCATTTTAAGGAAGTGACTCTGTATGGAACCTAAGGATAATCAAGAAAAACGCTCGCTGCGGGAGCGCCTGAAGCCCCGCGAGCACTCCCTGAAGGTAAAGTGGTGCTTGACGATCGGGCTCCTTCTCTGCTCCATCCTCGGGCTGCACCTGCTCTGCCAGATGCTCGGTACGCTGGACTTCTCACGTATGCGCTTCTCGTCCTATTTTCATGCGCCGATCATTTTTCTGCTCAATCTGCTGCCGGTGGCGCTGCTGATCGCATTTACCTATTTTGCTACGAACCGCGCTTGGCTCGGCTTCCTGATTCCCGCTGTCCTGCTGACGGTCATGGAATTCGTCAACTATTTCAAGGTCGTCCTGCGCGGCGATCCCTTCATTGCCGAGGACTTTTTGCTGATCGGAGAGGGCGCGGGCATCATCGGGCAGTATGAGCTGCATTTCCCCGCCTGGTTCTTTATCTCTCTTGTGCTGATCATCGGCGGCACCGTTGTTCTGCTGCGCTATGCAAAGGGCAGAATTCCGAAGCGCCTTTGGTGGGTGCGCGTGCTCGCGCTTGCGCTCTGCGTCGGCTTCGGCGCGATCTCGTGGGTCTGCTGGTACAGCGACGAAACGCTCTATGAGAAACAGGAGAATCACGATTGCTTCAACGTATGGCATGAGGCGGAATACAACGCGTCACACGGCTTCCTCTGGTCGTTCCTGCGCTCCGTAGACGAGGTAATTCCCGACGCCCCTGAGGGCTACTCTGAGGAGGCGGCACAGGCGCTTCTTGCACCCTACACCGACGCGGCGATCCCCGAGAATAAGCGCGTCAACGTCGTGGCGACGATGCTCGAGAGCTATGCCGATCTGTCCGCGTTCGGCACGGTCAACTTCACCGTTGATCCCTATGCGGAGTTTCACGCCCTGCAGGACGAGAGCTACCACGGGACGCTGCTGAGCGACACCGTCGGCGGCGGGACGATCAATGCCGAGCGCTCCTTCCTGACGGGCTATGCCTATCCGCAGCCGCGCTATCGCAGCCCCTCCAGCTCCTTTGTCCGCTATTTCAAGGCGAACGGCTACCGAACGGAGGGTGCGCACCCGGGCTTCGACTGGTTCTACAGCCGGAAAACCGTCAACGAACGCCTCGGCTTTGACAATTATCTGTTCATGGAGAACTATTTCAACGACCTGACGGACGAGGAACACGCGCCGGACGACGTATTTTTCCCCGCGATGGCGCGGCTCTATGACGAGCAGACCGCCGCGGACGACACGCCCTGTTTCTCCTTCTCCGTCAGCTATCAGAACCACAGTCCCTATGACGGTACGCAGCTTGTGGGCGAGGAATATGTGCCGCATGAGGGCTTATCCGATGAGGCTTACTACTTACTCAACAACTACCTGAGCGGCGTCGCGGACACCGGCAAACAGGTTGCCGCTTATGTTGATACCTTCCGCGACAATCCGGAGCCGGTTGTGCTGGTGTTCTTCGGCGACCACAAGCCCTCCTTCGGCGCAGGCAACAGCTACTATGAGTACTTAGGCGTCTCCGCCGCCGAATATACCCCGGAGGGCTGTTGGACTCTCTTTACCACGCCGTACCTCATTTGGGCAAACGACGCGGCAAAGGAGGCCTTGGGCTTCGACTTCACCGGCGAGGGCAGGACAATTTCACCCGCTTACCTCATGGCAGAGCTGTTTGACTGCTGCGGCTGGGCAGGCCCTCAGTGGATGCAGTACCAGCGCTCCGTAAGAGACGATCTGCCCGTTATGCAGCGCACAATCTTCTTCCTCGTAGACGGCATGCTGACGCGGGAACTGCCTCCCGAGCGGGAGGCGCTCTATCGGGAGTACCTCATTGCGGAATACTATATGCAGGATCATCTGCATACCTATGATGAAATGTTCGGGGGATAGACCGCACTGCGGTGTATCCGCCGCGCATTATGACGGCATGAACTGGCAATATTACGGATAAAACGGATACTTAAATCAAGGAAAAGGAATGGTTACTATGGAAAAACTGTACGGCAAACAGCTCGAATGCACCGCTTATCGGGCAAGACTTCTCGCGCTCGACGCGGTACACACCGCCGCTTCGGGACACATCGGCGGCAGCCTCTCCATCATCGACACCCTCACTACCCTTTATTTCAACGTGATGAATGTTGATCCGGCGAATCCCCAAGCCCCCGATCGTGACCGCTTTGTCCTGTCGAAGGGGCACTGCACGCCCGCGCTCTATCCCGTTTTGGCGCTGCGCGGCTTCTTCCCCGTCGAAGACCTGAAGCTCTTCCGCTCCATCAAGGGGCACTACTCCGGCCATGCCGAGATGCGCCACGTCAAGGGCGTCGATATGTCCACCGGTTCCTTGGGACAGGGTATCTCCGCCGCCGTCGGCATGGCGCTGGCAGGCAAGGTTGCGAAGAAGGACTACCGCGTTTACGCCGCCTTGGGCGACGGCGAGATCGCGGAGGGTCAGGTTTGGGAGGCGGCAATGTCCGCCGCGAAATACCATTTGGATAACCTCTGCGCCGTCGTCGATGTCAACGGCCTGCAGATCGACGGCGCGACGAAGGATGTCATGCCGTCCGAGCCGCTCGACAAAAAGTTTGAGGCGTTCAACTGGAACGTGATTCATGTCGATGGCCACGACTTCGATGCCCTCGTCAAGGCGTTTGAGGACGCGAAGGCGTGCAAGGGCAAGCCCACCGTGCTCTTGGCAAAGACCACGAAGGGCAAGGGCGTCTCCTTCATGGAGGGCAACTACGCCTGGCACGGCAAGGCGCCGAACGACGAGCAGTACGCGCAGGCAAAGGCAGAGGTCGAAGCGAAATTAGCGGAATTGGAGGGCAAGTAATATGGCAGGAAAGATTGCAACACGCGCCGCTTACGGCGAAGCGCTGGTCGAGCTGGCGGAGAAATACCCCGAGCTTGTCGTCTTTGACGCGGACTTGGCAGGCGCGACGATGACAAAGGGCTTTGCCGCGAAGTATCCCGAGCGCTTTTTTGACATGGGCATCGCCGAGTGCAACATGACCGGCGTCGCGGCAGGTATGTCCACCTGCGGCTTCAAGCCCTTTACGAACACCTTCGCCATCTTTGCCAGCGGCAGAGCGTGGGAGCAGGTGCGCAATTCCATCGCCTATCCGCACCTGAATGTCAAGGTCGTCGGCTCACACGGCGGTCTGTCCGTCGGTGAGGACGGCGCAACGCATCAGAGCATCGAGGATTTCGCCCTCATGCGTGCCGTGCCGGGCATGAAGGTGCTGTGTCCCTGTGACGGCAACGAGATGAAGCTCGCCGTTGAGGCGCTGCTCAACTATGACGGCCCCGCATACCTGCGTCTGGGCAGAAGCGCCGTCGATATCGTCACCGATGAGATCGAGGGCTACAAGTTCGAGCTGGACAAGGGCATCACTCTTGCAGACGGCAAGGACGTCACCGTGATCGCCACGGGCATTATGGTGCAGATGGCGCTCAAGGCGCGCGAGATCATGGCAGGCGAGGGCGTCTCCGTCCGCGTCATTGATATGCACACGATCAAGCCGCTTGATGAAGAACTGGTCATCAAGGCGGCGAAGGAGACGGGCTGCATCGTCACCACCGAGGAGCATAATATCATCGGCGGTTTGGGCGGCGCGGTCGCCGAGTGCCTGAGCGAAAACTGCCCGACCCCGCTGGTCCGCCACGGCGTCAACGACGAATTCGGCAGAAGCGGCACGGCAGCGGCGGTGCTCGAGGCATACAAGCTTACGCCCGAGGGCATCTGCGAAAAGATCCGCGAAGCCCTGAAAAAGAAATAAAAATCGGCAGCCCCGTAAGGGGCTGCCCGATCCTTTTCAGTGAGTTGTGAACAGTGAAGGTGTGCTTCGCACAATCCAAATGTAGGGATAGGGAACCTCTGAACAAATCAGCTGCGGCGCTCGACGGATCTTTTGCCGCAGCTTTTCGGTTCGAAAACCTTGAAATACACAAAGTATTCCTGCGGTTTTCAAACCTCATTTTGCAGCAAAATCTCTCACCGACCGCTCTTGCGGATTTATTCAGAGGTTCCATAGTAAGATTGCCACGTCGGGCATTCGCCCTCCTCGCTATGACAGGCACCCCCACCTGTCATTGCGAGGCTTGCGGAGCAAGCCGTGGCAATCTATCTGTTCACTATCCCCATAGAATGGAGAAACTATGATTCGAATCGCAACCATTTCCGACAGAAACCTGTTAAACACCCTTTTTTCCGAATTTTACGCCTCTGACGCCGTGCTGCATCCGATTCCGCAGACTTATCACGACGCGGCGTTGGAGGAGCTGTTTTCGGTGTCCTCCCGCCAGCGGGCGTATCTGCTCGAGGACGGCGAAACGCCCGTCGGCTACGCCCTCCTGTCCGAGAAATTTTCCCATGAGGCAGGCGGCACGGAGCTTTGGCTGGAGGAGCTGTACCTCCGCGAAGCCGCGCGCGGGAAGGGCTTTGGCAGCGCGTTTTTCCGCTTTCTGCTCGAGACGGCAAAAAAAGAGGGCATCGCCCGCATTCGCCTCGAGGTCGAGCCGGAGAATATCCGCGCCGCCGCGCTGTATGCCAAGCTCGGCTTTCAGCCGCTGTCCTATAACCAAATGGCATGGTCGCCGGAGGAAACCGTATGATCTATCTGGACAACGCCGCCACGACCCGCCCCTGTGCAGAGGCGGTCGAGGCGATCACAAAAACGCTGACGGAGGACTGGGGAAATCCGAGCGCACAATACCGTTTCGGCATTGACGCGGCGCGGCTGCTCCGCAGTGCGCGGCAGAGCGTCGCGGAGGCGCTCGGCGCGGAGACGGATCGCGTGTTCTTTACCTCGGGCGGCACGGAGGCGGACAACTGGGCGATTTTTGCCGCCGCAGAGCGCCTCGGCAAGCGCGGCAGGCACATCGTTACCACCGCCGTCGAGCATCACGCCGTCCTGCGCCCGATGCAAAAGCTGCAGGAGCGCGGCTTTGCGGTGACCTATCTGCAGCCCGATCCCCTCGGGCGCGTCAGCGCGGAGAGCCTGCAAGCGGCGCTGCGTCCCGATACCGTGCTTGTGAGCATTATGATGGTCAACAACGAGTCGGGCGCGGTCATGCCGATCGAGGCGATGGCAAAGCTGACGCATCGGCTCTGCCCGAACGCCTTGTTCCACACCGACGCGGTGCAGGGCTTTTTCAAGGTTCCGTTCCGCGCACGGACGCTCGGCGCTGATCTGATCTCCGTTTCCGGTCATAAGATTCACGCCGGCAAGGGCGTTGGTGCGCTTTACATGGCAAAAAATCTCCCGCCCTATCTCCACGGCGGCGGGCAGGAGAGCGGTCTGCGCAGCGGCACGGAGAATCTGCCGATGATCGCGGGCTTCGGCGCCGCGTGCAAAGCGCAGCTTCCCAAGCGCATGGCGGACATTGCGGAGCAGACGCGGCTGAAGAAGCTGCTGCAAGCCCTGCTTTCCGAGCTTGACGGCGTGACCCTCCTCGGTGCGCAGGACGCGCCGCACATCGTCAATTTGGCGGTCGGCGGGCTGCGGTCGCAGGGACTGATCAACGCGTTGCAGGAGCGCGGCTTTTGCGTCTCCGCAGGCTCGGCGTGCAGCAAGGGACACCGCAGCCATGTGCTCGAGGCGATGGGCGTCGATGCCCGTCTGATCGACGGCTCAATCCGCGTCTCCCTGTCAGGTGAGACGACCGAGGAGGAGATCCGCGCCTTCGCCGATGCTCTCCCGCAGGTCATCGCAGCTCTCAGCCGCCGATAACCGTTCCCGCAAAGCGATTGCCTGCCGAAGAAAACGCCTTGCGCCAGAATCGAGCGGCATTCGGTTTATCTTCTGTCTGATACTGATTCTTGATTGAAGAATTTCATCAGGAATCAGTATCAGAAAATGTAAAAATATTTACCATCAGCAAGAAGAAACGCCCGAAAGTATAAAGCTTTCGGGTGTTCCTTTTGCGACAAAATCTCTCGCCGACCGCTCTTGCGGATTTATTCAGAGCTTCCTTAGCTGTTCGGAAGCAGGGTTTTTGTCATTTGTTGAACAGCGCCTTGCGTTTTCCGAAATACACAAGGTTTAAGACCATAAGAACAAGCGCCGAAACGGTATTGCTGATCGTGGGGAACAGGCTCAGCTCGGCCATGCCGATGCCGTAGGAGGACGCGACGATAATCGCACCGACCATATAGGCAAGGTTCACCGTCGCGAGCGCGGCATAGCTCAGGGTGAGCAGCATGGGCCCGTTCTTATGGAAGCCGGACAGCCGGAAGCGCGTGAGCAGGAGCAAGGCGACGCAGACGATCATCAAAACGCCGATGATAATGTCCAGAATCCGCCAAGCGGGGAAGCAGGCATAGAAGAGCCTTGCCTCTGCGGGCGAGCCGTTGATCGTGCCGATGAGGAACATAATCGCATTGATAAAGCCTATCGCCGCGCTTGCGAACAGGGCGAAATAAATCAAAAATTTATACCAGTTCATTTGGGGCGCGGACGACTGCAGCGGCTGCTGCAGATCGGCTTGCTGCGGATAAGGCGGGTATTGCGGCTGCTGATTGGGCAGCGGACAGGGCGGCTGCTGCGGCTGCGCATCGCCCTGCTGCGGAGCGGCAGGCGTCTCGGGATTTGCCAAGCGTGTGCCGCAATTCGGACAGAAACGGAGCGCGTCGGTGAGATCCGTGCCGCAATTCGGACAAAACATAAGCAGTACCTCTCAATCTGTAGGTTATAGCTTCAGCATAGCAAATTTTCGCGCGTTTTGCAAGGAAAAAGTATCTCTGCGCGGGAAAAACACGCGATTTGCGCCCATATCTTGTGGGGAAGCCGATCAAACGGCACAAGTTTGTACTTTTGCATAAAATAATGAAATTTTCGGTTGACTTTCCCCGCTTTCTTGCGCTATAATATCATACGCGCAAATATGTGCAACATTTTTGGATTGCTGCGGCCGTTTCGGCTGTTGAGCATAATTTTACAGGAGGTGTTCCCGAGATGCTGCGTACCTATCAGCCCAGAAAGCGCCATCGCGCAAAGGTCCATGGTTTCCGCAAGAGAATGGCTACCGCCAACGGCCGCAAGGTTCTTGCCCGCCGCCGTGCCAAAGGCAGAGCTGTCCTGTCCGCCTAAGGAGCCGTGACCGCACCATACTGTTTGAATGTCATCAGGGGCGAACGGAGCGATCTGTTCGCCTTCTTTGTATTGGAGGAAACGCATGGTCGTTTCGCTGAAGGATACTACCGCGGCGCAAACGCGGGCAACCGCTTTCTTGTCATCTACTGCCGCCGCAACGGGCAAAAGGTTAACCGCATGGGTCTGACCGTCAGCACCAAGCTCGGCCACGCGGTCGTGCGTAATCGTGTGCGCCGCCGTCTGCGCGAGATCGTCCGTCTGAACGAGGACAAGCTTGCAGAGGGCTTTGATTTTGTCATCGTAGCGCGCTCTGCGGCGGTCGAAGCGGAGTTTTCCGCGCTGACCAAGGCATTTTTGACCCTGACCGACAAGCTCGGAATGCAGAAGAAGCAACCCTGATTTGTCATTGCGAAGCCGGTGCGCACACTACCCGCAAGGGGTACGCCGCAGCCGTAACGCTCCTTTGTCGCGAACGGCTGCGCTGCCACGTCGCTGCGCTCCTCGCAATGACAGGGAAGAAAGCACCTGCGAGTCAATTTAGCTGTGCGCTATTCACCATTCACGATTCACGAAACAGTCATTCACCCTTAGCCCCAAAAGAGGTGTGCGTTTTATGAAAAAGATTCTGCTTGCGCTCATCCGCTTTTACCGCAAGTTCATCTCCCCCGCGTTTCCCGGCAAATGCCGTTTTATTCCGACCTGCTCGGAATACGGGCTGGAGGCGATCGAGAAATACGGCGCGGCAAAGGGCGGCTGGCTGACCTTCAAACGGTTGTTACGGTGCAATCCCTTCAATCACGGCGATTTTTACGACCCCGTGCCGTGACCGTTCACCCGCCGCGTCCTGCGGCAGCTACCCCACCATTTTTGGAGAGTAACGATGTTCAATATTCCCTTTATCCAGATCCCCTTTGGTTATGTGCTGGAGTTCTTTTATAACTTCTTCAGCAACTACGGCATCGCTCTGATTCTTTTCTCGCTGGCGGTCAAGCTCCTTCTGCTGCCTGTGAGCGCCAAGAGCAAAAAGAGCATGATGAAAACCACCCGCCTGCAGCCGAAGGTCAAGCAGATTGAGCTTGCCTGCGGCGACGACAAGGCGAAATACCAGCAGGAGGTGCAGAAGCTCTATAAAGAGGAGGGCGCCAGCATGACCGGCGGCTGCCTCTGGGCGTTCATCCCCCTGCTTATCCTCATCCCGCTGTACAATGTCATCCGCGAGCCGCTGGAATACCTGCTCCACCTGAGCAGCGAGCAGATCACCTCCGTAAAGGAGGCGCTCGCCGCGTTGGAGGGGGTTGCGGCAGACAAGCTGGACGTCTACTGGCAGTACCGTGCCGCGAGCAACGCAGCGCTGCTGCCCGAGGGCGTCGAAGCGCTGAATTTCTTCTTCTGCGGCATTGACCTCGGTCTTAAGCCGGATTGGAAGGTCTGGAAGATGCACTCTTGGGCAGAGATCGGCGGCGCGATCATCCCGCTCGTTTCCGGCGGCCTGAACTATCTGTCCATGTTCGTCAGTCAAAAGATGAACAATACCGTTGTCCGCGACGAGAACGGCGAAAAGGACGAGGCTGCGGCAAAGGCAGCGTCC
Source organism: Clostridiales bacterium (assembly GCA_004556205.1). Lineage (GTDB taxonomy): Bacteria > Bacillota > Clostridia > Oscillospirales > Oscillospiraceae > JAZOXB01. The sequence continues at coordinate 17,268 of SFIL01000029.1, forward strand.
AGCGGCAAGTTCATGAACCTGCTCATGCCGCTGATGTCCGTGTGGTTCGGCTTTATCATGCCGCTCGGCATCTCCATTTACTGGATTGCGCAGAGCGTGTTTGGCATCGTGCAGGACTATTTCCTGACGAAGCATTACCGCAAGATCTATGACGCCGAGGATGCAGTCAAACGGGAAAAAGCCGCGCAGCGCGCCGCCGAGGAGGCGGAAAAGGAGCGCATCCGCGCCGCCAAGCGTGCCGCGAATCCCGACGGTATCACCGAAAACACCAGCAAAAAGAAGCAGCAGCTCCGCGAAAAGCAAAACCGCGAGGCCGCCGCGAAGGATTATGAGGCGAAAAAGCGCGCCGCGCAGGGTCTTGCACCCGAGGAGGCTGCGGAGATTTTGGGCGGCGAGGAAAACCGTCCCTATGCGCGCGGCAGAGCTTATCGGCCCGACCACTACCATTCTGACGAAGAATAAGGAGTTATCATGGAAAAATATATTGTCACGACGGGCAAGACGATCGAGCTTGCGATCGAGGCAGCACTGGCACAGCTCAAGCTGGACAGAGACTGCGTTTCCGTCGAGGTGCTCAAGAACGCGCGTTCCGGCTTCCTCGGCATCGGCTCGTCTCCCGCTGAGGTCAAGGTGACCTATGAAGTTCCCGACGAGCCTTCGGCGCCCAAGACGGCGCTCTCCTCGGCGTCCCGCTCGAAGCCGAAGGAGCGTCCCGAGATTCCCGTAGCTGCTGGCGTCATTTCCCGTCCCGGCAAGAAGCCCGTACCAGAGCAGAAGCCCGCGAAGAAGCAGCCCGAGCGCAAGCCCGAGAAAAAAGCCGAGCCGCGTCCCGAGAAGCACCCCGAGCGCAGGGCGGAAAAGCCGCAGAAGCCGGCGGAGGCACCGAAGCCCGCAGAAACCCCGAAGCCTGCAGCAGCGCCGCAGACCGCGCGGGTCTATGCGCCCGCCGAAGCGGGCAGCGTCGAAGAGAAGATCGAGCTGTTCCTCAAGGGACTGCTCGAGCATATGGGCTCCGATGCTGTGCCGCACGCTTACAAGCTTGATGAGGAGAGCTATCGCGCCGATTTGGTCGGCGGCGACGCGGGACTGCTGATCGGCAGACGCGGCGACACCCTCGACGCGATCCAGTATCTGACCGGCTATGCAATCAACCGCGAGCGTGAAAAGCGCCTGCGCATCAGCGTAGATGCGGGCGACTACCGCCTCAAGCGCGAGGAGTCCCTGCGCCAGCTTGCCAATAAGATGGCAGCCAAGGCGGTCAAATACCGCCGCAACTTCACGCTCGAGCCGATGAACGCCTACGAGCGGCACATCATCCACGCGGCATTGCAGGATTATCCCGAGGTCACGACCTTCTCCACGGGCACCGAGCCGCACCGCCGCATCGTCGTCGCCTACTCGAAAGAGAAATAAATTATGATGCAAACCGCTGAGAGACTTTCCTCTCAGCGGTTTGCTTTGGCTTTACCCCAACTATTGACATAGAGGCATAAAAATCGTGCCGAAGCCTTAACTCCGACACGACTTGCGATTATTTCTTTTTATCTCTACCCCAACTATTGACATAGAGCCTTATTTCTTTTTATCTCTACCCCAACTATTGACATAGAGCCTTATTTCTTTTTATCTCTACCCCAACTATTGACATAGAGCCTGTTTGCTTTACGCCTGTGCGGCGGTGATGATCGCCATTTTATAGACCTCGTCGGCGTTGCAGCCGCGGGAGAGGTCGTTGATCGGGGCGTTCAGACCGAGCAGGATGGGGCCGTAGGCTTCGTAGCCGCCGAGCCGCTGCGCGATCTTATAGCCGATGTTGCCCGCTTCGATGCACGGGAACACAAAGGTATTGGCATAGCCTGCGACGGGGGAGCCGGGGAACTTGAGCTGACCGACCACGGGGGAGACCGCCGCGTCGAACTGCATCTCGCCGTCGAGCGCGAGGTCGGGCGCCATTTCCTTTGCCTTGGCGGTCGCCGCCTGCGAGAGGCTGACCGTGCCGCCCTTGCCGGAGCCCTTGGTCGAGAAGCTCAGCATGGCGACCTTCGGGTCGATGCCGAAGAGCTTTGCGCAGTTCGCGACCTCAATCGCGACCTCCGCGAGCTTGTCCGCAGCGGAGACGACAACGTTGCCCTCTTTGTCGAGGGTGTCTTCATAGGAGATGTTGATGGCGCAGTCGCCCATGGCGAGCTTCTCCTCGCCGCGGACGAGAATGAAGCAGGACGAGACGAGGTGCGCGCCGGGCTTGGTCTTGACGAGCTGGAGCGCGGGACGGACGGTGTCGGCGGTGGAGTAGGTTGCGCCGCCGAGCAGGGCGTCGGCATAGCCCATCTTGACGAGCATCGTGCCGAAATAGTTGCCCTTCGAGAGCGCGTCGCGGCACTGCTCCTCGGTCATCTTGCCCTTGCGCAGGGCGACCATCGTCTCGACCATCTTGTCCATCTCGGGATAGGTCGCGGGATCGAGGATTTCCAGACCCTCGATATCAAAGCCGCATTCCTTCGCCTTACCCGTGACAACCTCGACGTTGCCGACGAGGATCGGGGTCAGAAAGCCCTCTTTTTTCAGGCGGGCTGCAGCCTCCAAAATACGCGCGTCATGACCCTCGGTGAAGACGATCTTGCGCGGGGTTTCCTTTAATTTTTCAATCAGACGATCAAACATGATGTTCCTCCTAAATTTCGGGCGTTTGCCCGATTTTTCCCATCTATTATATATCCGCAGAGGACAGAAAATCAAGGGTCACGGCAAAATCGGAGCGGATTTCGACGATTTTTTCGCTGAGCGGGTGGCAAAACCGCAGAGAAGCGGCGCAAAGCTGCTGGTAGCGCAGGCCGTGCGCCTCGGAAAACGCCCGCGAAGCCGCCGTGCCGTACTGCGGGTCGCCCAAAACGGGACAGCCGAGGTATGCGCAGTGCAGGCGGAGCTGGTGCGTCCTGCCCGTCAGCGGGTGCAGCGCCAAAAGGCTTGCGCGCTCCGACTGCTCCAGCACGCGGTAGTGCGAACGGGCAGGTTTCCCGTCTTCGCGAATGCAGCGGAGCAGGCTCGCTTCACTGACCCTTGCGATGGGCGCATCGATCAAGCCCGCGGTTTCTGCGGGACAGCCATAGACAAGGGCGCGGTAGGTCTTTTCAATCGCGCCGCTTTTGGACATTTCACAGAGCTTCGCATGGACGTGGGCGTTTTTCGCCAAAAGCACGACGCCGAAGGTATCGCGGTCGAGGCGGCTGACGGGGTGGACGGCGCAGGGCTGCCCTGTTTTTTGATAGTAACCGAGCAGGCGGTTGGCAAGTGTCCCCGTATTGCGCGAAAAGGACGGATGCACGAGCATCCCCGCCGGCTTGTCCACGGCGATGAGCGCCTCATCCTCAAATAAAATATGTAAGTCTCCGTCCTCTGCGGGGTAGTCGGGCGTGTCCTCGTCGAGCCGGACGCGCACGACATCTCCGCGCTTCACGGGAAAGTGCGTGTGGACGATCTCTCCGTTGACGGTGAACGCGCCGCGATATTTCAGACGCTTCACAAGACCTGACGACAGCGCAAGCTCCCGCCGAAGAATCGACAGGAGCTTCGCGTCTCTTTGACTGGTGCAGAGCAGCTCCATCAGCGCGCCTCCGCAAGCTGCGGCGCGATGTAATGCTCGAGGCAGTAGCGCATGATGGCGCGGCGCGTGACGATGCCGATGAAAGCGCCCTTGTCGTCCACGACGGGGACAAAGTTCTGGTCGGTCGCGCGGAGCAGCAGCTCCTGCATATCCGTCGAGACGGAGACGGGCAGATTGTCCTTGCGGTGGCCGATGGACATAATGCCGTGCTCCTCGGTATCGCGCAGATCCATGCAGCAGAGGTTCTTGACCGCCCACAGGAGGTCGCCCTCGGTGAGTGTGCCGCAGTATTCGCCGTAGCGGTTGAGGATGGGCAGGGCGGTGTAGCCCGAGTGCTCCATGCGCTCGAGCGCCTGCCGGAGGGTATAATCGTCGTATAAGTAAGAACAGGACGCCTTAGGCGTCAGAAAGAATAATAAATTCAATAGAAACCTTCCTTTTTGGAAAATAGTGAATGGTGAATAGGGAATAGGGAAATTGTCTGTGGGAAGCGGCAGCAACCGACAGCCCTGCCGCGTCTGTGGATTGAGCTAAGGGCTAAGGACTAAGGGTGAATGACTGTGGTGTGCTTCGCACGATTTATAAAGTGGATCGGCTGCCCTATCTGTCATTGCGAGACCGGTGCGCACACCGGTCGTGGCAATCTTGTGCCGTTGGGTAGTATGCAGCCGGTGGTTCCTGCACCGGCTTATGACTGTCACTGTCCTGCAGGTTAAGTATACCATATTTCGCCGTCGAAGTCTGTTAAGAAAGTATAAAAAAGAGAAAACGCATCGGAGAAAAACTCCGATGCGTTTTGTGCAATTTGCTGATATGCTTATGCCGTGGGCTGGTTGGCGTCCTCAATAATCTTGACGAATTTCGCGGGGACGAGGCTTGCGCCGCCGATCAGACCGCCGTCGATGTCGGGCTGTGCCAGCAGCTCATAGGCGTTCTTCTCGTTCATCGAGCCGCCGTAGAGAATGGTCGTCGCGCGGGCGTTCTTCGAGCCGAAGAGCTTACGAACGACCACACGGATGAGCTGGCAGACCTCCTCCGCCTGCTCGGGCGTGGCGGTTTTGCCGGTGCCGATCGCCCAGATCGGCTCGTAGGCGATCACGATCTTGCGGCTCTTTTCCTCGGGGATACCCGCGAGGGCGAGCTTGATCTGCATGGTGATCCATTCTTCGGTAATGCCGCTCTCACGCTGCTCCAGCGTCTCGCCGCAGCAGACAATGGGAACCAGGCCCGCTTCGAGAACTGCCTTGACCTTCGCGTTGATCTCCTCGTCTGTCTCGCCCATAGCGCGGCGCTCGGAGTGACCGAGGATGACGTACTTGCAGCCCGCGTCGGTGAGCATGGCGGTAGAGATTTCGCCGGTGTAGGCGCCGGAGGGATTGGCGTTGCAGTTTTCCGCGCCGATGCCGACGCGCGTCTCGCGCATGGCGCGGACAGCGGCGGGAATGCAAACGGCGGGGACGCACAGGGCAATATCGCACCAGCGGCCCTTCGGCAGCATTGCCTTCAGCTCGGTCATAAACGCCTTGGTTTCCGACGGGGTCTTGTTCATTTTCCAGTTGCCTGCGATCAGGGTCTTACGGTATTTTCTGTTCATGGGAATATTTCTCCTTCAAACTAATTCAAACGAAATTACGCAGGGAAGCGCTCTTGCAGATTGTTCAGGGATTTCGGTTACTTGTCCTGCAGGCAGGCAATGCCCGGCAGCTCCAGACCTTCAAGGAATTCGAGGCTTGCGCCGCCGCCGGTCGAAATGTGGGTAATCTTGTCTGCAAAGCCGAGCTGTTCGCACGCGGCCGCGCTGTCGCCGCCGCCGACGATGGTCACGGCGTCGGAATCCGCAAGCGCCTGCGCCACGGCAATGGTGCCCTTGGCAAGGATCGGATTTTCAAATACGCCCATCGGGCCGTTCCAAACAACGGTCTTAGCGGACTTTACGGCGTCTGCGAACAGGGCGCGGGTCGCCTCGCCGATGTCCAGACCCTCCATGTCGTCGGGAATCGCGTCCGCAGCAACGGTCTTGACCTCAATCGGTGCGTCGATGGGGTTCGGGAAGCCGGCTGCAACGACGGTGTCGATCGGGAGCAGGAGCTTGACGCCCTTTTCCTCCGCCTTCTTCATCATGTCGCGGCAGTAGTCGATCTTTTCGCTGTCGAGCAGGGACTTGCCGACGGAATAGCCCTTTGCGGCGAGGAAGGTGTAAGCCATGCCGCCGCCGATGATGAGGGTATCGACCTTTTCCAAAAGGTTATTGATGACGTTGAGTTTGTCGCTGACCTTTGCGCCGCCGAGGATGGCGACGAACGGGCGGGTCGGGTCGGCCAGCGCCTTGCCCATGATGGAGACTTCCTTCTCCACAAGGTAGCCGCAGACGGCGGGCAGATAGTCCGCTACACCGGCGGTGGAGGAGTGGGCGCGGTGGGCGGTGCCGAAGGCGTCGTTGACGAAAATATCCGCCATAGAAGCCAGCTCCTTGGAAAGCTCGGGATCGTTCTTCGTCTCGCCCTTCATGTAGCGGACGTTCTCGAGCAGCATGACCTCACCGTCCTTGAGCGCGGCGGCCTTTGCCTTTGCGTCCTCGCCGACGACATCGGCTGCCATGATAACGGGCCGGCCCAGCAGCTCGCTCAGACGGTCGGCGACGACCTTCAGCGACAGCTCGGGCTTCCACTCGCCCTTGGGTTTGCCCATATGGGAGCAGAGAATGACGCGGGCGCCGTGCTTGATGAGATATTCAATGGTGGGCAGTGCGGCGACGATACGCTTGTCGCTGGTGATTTTTCCGTCCTTGGTGGGGACGTTGAAATCGCAGCGGCACAGCACACGCTTACCCTGCACGTCAATGGATTCCACGGATTTCTTGTTGTAGTTCATGGTGTACCTCCTAAATAAAAATGCGGTTGCATGGTTTAACATAAGATTAAGTGAATCGTGAATGGTGAATCATCTGAATATCTGTTCACTATTCGCTGCCTTTCATCTTCCCATAGTCCTTCAAATGGGGGAAGTCCAACTGCCGCAGGGCTTCGAACACGCCGACGGCGACGGAATTGCTCAGGTTCAGGCTTCGTGCCTCCGCGCGCATCGGGATGCGGACGCAGCTTTCGTAATGCGCGTTTAGGAATTCCTCAGGCAGACCCTTTGTCTCTCTGCCGAAAAAGAGGAAGCAGCCGTCGGCGTAGTCCGCTTCGGCGTAGGAGCGCGGCGCTTTCGTCGAAAACAGGCGCATTTGACGCACCTCGTTTTTCCCGAAGAAGTCGTCGAGACTCTCATAGACGCGGACATCGACCAAATGCCAGTAGTCCAGTCCCGCGCGCTTGACGGCGGAATCGGAAATGTCAAAGCCGAGCGGCTTAATCAGATGTAAGACAGAGCCAGTGGCAGCGCAGGTGCGGGCGATATTGCCCGTGTTCTGCGGGATCTCCGGCGCGACAAGAACGATGTTCAGCATACTCTTCGCCTCAGCGGTTTTTTCGTCATGCGCCCCAAAACGCTACGAGCTATATTCTATGATAAATCGCTGCAAAATTCAACCGTTTTTCTGCAAATTTCAAAAATTTTTCACACATTTCCAAGATAAAAAAACGAAGGTTGCGTTTTGCCGCAAAATGCGCTATACTAATCAAAATAAAGACTGCGTAAAGGATTGCATACGGTGCGCCGTGTCATTGCGGGGCGGCAATCTCTCATCCCTCAAGGAGGTCTTTCCATGCCCATAAAAGAGCGCCTGAAAAAGGCGCTGCGTTTATTTCTGATTTTTCTGAAAATCGGCGCATTTACCTTCGGCGGCGGCTATGCCATGATCCCGCTGATCGAATACGAGACGACGGAAAAACGTAAGCTGATCGAAAAAGAGGAGATTTCCGACATTGTTGCCATTGCGGAATCCACGCCCGGACCGATCGCGATCAATTCCGCGACCTTTGTCGGCTACCGCACGGCAGGCGTCCTCGGCGCCGCTGCCGCGACGCTCGGCGTCGTTCTGCCGTCCTTTGTCATCATCCTCCTGATCGCGTTTTTTCTGCGCCATATTATGGATAACCGCATCGTGCAGTACGCCTTTTTCGGCATCCGCGCGGGTGTGTTGGCGCTGATTGTCAAAGCGGTCGTCTCGTTTTGGAAGCGTGCGGAGCATAACGTCTTTTCGTGGTGCGTGATGGTCGCGGCGTTCCTTTGGGCGGCGATCCTCGACTGGAACGTCATCGCGCTGATCGCCCTGTGCGGTCTGGCGGGCTTTGTCTACTGCCTTGTGCAGCGAAAGCGGGGTGCGATGCAGTGATGCTCCTGCTTGAGCTGTTTTACACGTTTTTTAAGATCGGACTGTTCACCTTTGGCGGCGGCTATGCCATGCTCCCCCTCATTCAGGAGGAGGTTATCGCGCACGGCTGGCTGTCGATGGAGGAGCTGGTCGATTTCGTCGCCATCAGCGAGTCCACGCCCGGACCCTTTGCCATCAATATCTCCACTTACGTCGGCGCGGAGACGGCGGGCGTTTTGGGTTCACTCGCGGCAACAATGGGCGTCGTGCTGCCCTCATTTATAGTCATTTTAATTGTTGCAAAATTCTATGTGAAATTTAAGAACAGCCGCGCGGTCAGCGGCGTGATGTACGGTCTGCGTTCGGCGGTTGTCGGACTGATGGCGTGCGCCCTGTGGGGGATGCTCCCGACCGTCTTCTTCCACAGCACACCCGTCGCATGGAGCGCCGTGCTGAAGCCCGAGTTCCTCTGCACGGCGGGTATTTTCTCCGCCGCCGTCGTCGCGGCGCTGAAAAAGGTCAGCCCGATTCTCATTATTGTATGCTCCGCTGCGGCCGGCATCGCCTGCGGACTGATCTTTTTGTGAGAGAAAGGTGAATAGCTGTCAAGCTTTCGGCGATCTCCCTATCACCAAACCATCCTCACGCGGGTGAATATCAGCCTGCCGCAGGCTGGACTTGATTCGCATATGGAATATGATCCGCGCGAAGCGCTCCTTCGTTATTCGCGATTCACAGTTCCCTATTCACCAAAACCAATGAGGATGATATTTCAGCGTGTCGAAAAAGTCCCCGACGTGTCATTGCGAGGAGCGCAGCGACGTGGCAATCTAAGGAACCTCTGAACAAGTCAGCGGCGGCGGACAGCGGGTCTTTTGTCCCAACTTTTCGGCTTGAAAAACTTGAAATACACAAAGTATTCCTGCGATTCTCAAGCCTCAATTAGGAACAAAATCCCTCGCTGACCGCTCTTGCGGATTTATTCAGAGCTTCCTTAATTAGAAAAATTTCGTACTCGCCGGAAAACATACAAGAAGCGAAATTATTCTGCGAGATTGCACCCGCAAGGGGCACGCCGCATCCGTAAGGCGGCAAAGCCGCCAACGGCTGCGCA
>SFIL01000074.1 GCA_004556205.1 Clostridiales bacterium
TCGAACCTGACTTGTCGCGATTTCAGATTCTAGGACGGCGGCCGCTTCCTTTCAGCCCGCCTGGTTTAGGCGCTTACACCAACTTTTACGACACGATCATCGACCCAGCTATAAAGCCAATCTATTCGGCATCCCTGAACTGGACCTCGTACTTCACTCCTTGCAAATCGCCGACCTTTGTGACGTATTGGCCCAGAAGGGTTTTCGCCCTTTCACGGACCCCGTTCATCAGCGTCGAATTCGCCTCGGCGCTTTCCTTCATCTCCTTTTGCGCTTCTTCCAGCGCGACGGACTGGTCAACCGTCGTAATGGGGGTCAGCAGCCCGGTGTCGCTGTGGATATCGGAGAAGGTGCTCTCGTCGGCCTGGGGCTGGCCGATGACCTGCGCGTTGGGAACAGTGATGGTGACGACGTTGTTCGCATCCGGCCCGTCGATTCGAACCTTGGAGACGTCGACGCCCAGCTGGACCGTTCCGTCGTACTCGAACCAAGCCTTCTTGTATCCCACGTTTATCCCGAACAGCATGTTCGTACCGTCGTTGTAGACTTCGGCAACGTTGTGGAACGTGCACTCGACGGTGGCTAGCTCCGCAATCTCGGTATAGCCCGAGAAATCGGGCGTTTCGCTGCTTTTGGGACAACCGGAAAGCGCGGAGAGCGACAGAGCTGCTGCGAGGGCGAGGCGGGCAAGCCGTGGTTTACGCATTGGAATCGGCCTCCTCGTTGTACTCGGCGATCGGCTTGAATTCGAGCTGGTATTCATCGCCGATAAGCGGCAGGGTCAGCGCTTTGGTGGTGTCCTTCAGGCTCGCTTCCGCCTGCTCCTTTATCTCTTGCTTGTCGACCTCGTTCGCGGCGTCTTCGCGGCAAAGCGCGATGACGTCCTTCATGTCCGCTGTTGCGCTCTCGGGAAGGTAGCCGAACTTGCTGTTGTCGAGCTGGGGGTCACCGATCTGCGCTTCAGGGAGGTACGCGGTGACGACTTTATCCTCCTCGTTGACCTCAAACTGGATGTCGCTCAGCGTGTAGGATGCGCGAATGTGGGCCTCGTATTTAACGCGATAGTCCGCGCGATCCTGCCAGAGGAACTTACCGTGCTTCTCGGCGATGCCGTGGTAGGTGTAGTCGATCGTGGAAAGGCTGTCGATGTCGACGGCCGATTTGAGGTCCGATGTCGCGAGATAGTGCGTCTCGTGGTTGTCTGCCATCCAAGGGAGGACGAAGCCGAAGGCGATCGCTGCGGCTACGGCAAAAGGAGCTCTTCTTCAGGCGGGAATAAAGGCCTCCGAACCAAAAGGTTCGGAGGCCTTTATTCCCGCTACTTCGCTGGTGGCATTGCCCTGCGGCAACGCCGAAACTATAGAGAATGAAATCAGAATTATCCGACAGGCATCTCTTTAAGGCGAGTTAAGACGCCATGCAGTCACTCATCCCAATGCAGAATTTGTCATTCGATCCTTTAGCTTCATAATTTGCTTTTGAATCTCATCGATAACTTTCTTAAATTCCTCGTCATTTTTGCCCGTCGGGTCTTCCAACCCCCAGTTATCATCAAAGGGCCTGCCGATGAAAGGGCATCCCACATTGCAGCCCATGGAGATGGCGATATCTGGTTCGGGTATATCCGATATCAGCTTGGAATGCTGCGTCTGCTCCATGTCAATGCCATAAAACTTCTTCATTAATCGGACGGCATCCTGATTGATTTGTGGTTTGGTTTCCGTCCCGGCAGAATAGCTTTCAAACACATCGGACGCCAACGCTTTGCCCAACGCCTCCGCAATCTGGCTGCGGCAGGAGTTGTGGACGCAGATGAACGCAACCTTTGGCTTTGTCATGCGCGGAAGCTGCCTCTCGTTCTGTTTGCGATTCTAACGAGGTTTTGTTCGTTCATGCTCTCACCTTATTCAAAATAGAAATGACTTCGTCCTTTTTCAGCACCTTGCCATAGGACACCACCTGACCATCTACCACCAGCGCAGGTGTTGTCATCACTCCATAGGCGGCGATTTTTTCAAAGTCCCGCACATGATCGATGGTGTCATCCATGCCGAGCTCCCGAAGTGCTTCTTCGGTTTCCGCTTCCAGTGCGTTGCACTTGGCACAACCTCCACCGAGAATTTTGATGCCGGATTCCTTCTTTTTAGCTTCTGCCGCCTGCATGGCTTCCGGCATGCAGTTGCCTCCGCAGCAGCAAGACTGCTTTTGCTCTTCTTTTTTCTTTCCAAATCCGAAAATCGACATGATGATCCCTCCAAATTATTAGATAACGCCCTGAAACAGGTTGAATGAATAGCCCACAGCTATAATGCCCACGGCACAGATGGCGATAAAAACGCCCAGCAACTTTGGCTTGACCGCCTTGCGCAACATAATCATTGACGGCAAAGACAGCGTGGTAACGCCCATCATAAAAGCAAGCACCGTGCCAAGTTGCGCGCCTTTTCCAAGCAAAGCCTCAGCAATGGGAACCGTGCCGAAAATATCGGCATACATAGGAATACCGATGATGGTTGCTAATACTACGCCGAGGGGGTTATGGCTGCCGAGAACCGCCGCAACCCAGCTTTCGGGAATCCAGTTGTGGATGACAGACCCGATGCCTACACCGATGAGAATGTACGGAAAGACCTTCTTGAAGGTTTCCGCTACCTGATCCCTGGCATAAGCCAGCCGTTCCTTCTGCGTCAGCGTTGGGGAGACAATGTCCACGGCAGATGCTCTGCGGATAAATTCCTCCACCTGATTTTCCATGTGCAGCTTTTCAATCAGCGTACCGCCAGCCACGGCAATCGCAAGCCCCAGCACCACATAGAGAATCGCAACCTTTGCCCCGAAAATACTCATCAGGAGAACAAGACTTCCCAAGTCCACCATAGGCGATGAAATCAGGAACGAGAAGGTCACGCCCAGCGGCAGTCCGGCACTGGTAAATCCGATAAACAGCGGAATGGACGAGCAGGAGCAGAACGGTGTTACCGTACCGAGCAGGGCTGCGATGCAGTTTGCCCAGATACCGTGAAACCGCCCCATAATTTTCTTACTGCGTTCCGGCGGAAAATAACTCTGAATGCCGAGTAGATTTCCAATCAGCGTATTCAGCCACTTCATGCCGAGAATCTGATCGGTGATGAATTCGCCCATCAGGAGCAGCACCCACCTTCGTTGTCAGAACCGCAGCCGCAGCAGGTCAGTCCCTCGACAAATGCTTTAAACTGGGTCAGGGTTTCGCAGTTCAGAGAGTAGTGCTGCCACTTTCCTTCCTTGCGGGCGTTCACCAGTCCACATTCCACCAAGATCTTCATGTGGTGCGAAAGCGTCGGCTGCGTAATTTCGAACTGTTCCAACAGCTTGCAGCCGCACTTTTCTCCATCCGACAGCATCTTCACTATTTCCAGCCGGTTCGCATCCCCCAAAGCTTTGCAGATCAGAGTCACATCCATAACGTTCATAGAAGCACCTCACATTGATGATTGTCTATGTGTATAAGAATACATATACATCGATATCTGTCAATATATCATTACGAGCGAATGCAGCCGTACGCCTCCGAGATGCCACCGTAATCGTAGGACCCGGCGAGCCCGCCGTGCCCGATGAACCCGTCGAAGTCGTCGTCGACGGTCCCCTGCCTGCCGAAGTGGGAGCGGTATTCGCCGAAGCTGAAGAGGAGGATGTGGACCTCCCTGTGGCGCCCCGTTAACAGCGTCGCCAGGTCCGAGCTCAGGAGGAACGCGTTCGATCCCGTGAGGTGGATATCCCACCCACCGCGTGCGTGAATGCTGTTAGTTGCCTTCTCGAAACCCTCGCACAGCTGCACCTCGTCGATGAAAAGGCGGCTGCAGGCGCCCTCTTTGTGCCGCTCTATGTACATATTACGGTCTACCCATGCCATCATCTACTCCCCCTCGGTTTCGAAACTTGAATTTTTTTGAAGTTTCGAAACCGAGAAGGAAATATGCGCAAGGGCGCGTCGGGGGGTAAGCCCCAGCCACGTCATGTCGGCAGTGATGAAGGGCGCGTCCGCGCGTACCACAATGCGGGCACCAGAGATGAAAACACAGTCCCCGTCGGGTAGTCGTGGGCGTGCGCTATTCCGCATCAGTAACCTGCCTCCTTGGTTGTCCCTTCTCTGCATGGTCGTCTACATAAAGGAGGAACCAGCCATGCAGATCAGCGTGTCGTCCACCCTGACCGTATATCACGACGGCCAATTCTGGGTCGGGCTAGCGGAGCACGTCGAGGGCGGAAGGTACAGCGCTGCCCGCATCGTCTTCGGCGCAGAACCGTCCGATGAGGAGATCCTGCGATTCGTTACAAGCGAATGGGAGAAGCTCTCGTTCTTCGGCGACAAGGCCACTGAAACAAGCAAGCCTGCGAAGAACCCCAAGCGGCGCGCTCGCGAGGCAGCGAAAACCCTCAAGCGGCCCGCGGTGAGCACCAAGGCACAACAGGCTCTCGCGGCGCAGCGGGAAGCGCTGAAGCGGGAATCGGCTCGCGCAAGAAGCCGACGCCGCGCGGACGATGCGGAGGCGCGCTTCGAGCAGCGAAAGCTAAAGCGCAAGCGGAAACATTGCGGGCATTGATCGGCGATAAGTCATGGCGTGAACAGGGCTACGTCCCCTGTTCACACTGTTCACACATGCGAAGGCGGGTGAGCCGCAGCTCACCCGACCTGGTACGTCTTACAGACCGTGCTTACTGAGAGCCGCCATGCGCTCATCGATGGTGGCGCGGTATGCCGCGGCCTTCTGCTCGTCGGGCTCGCTCTGGGGGGCACAGAGTGGCCAGGATGGCGCGAATGGAGTGCTTGCGGTTCTCGGCCTCGACCCAGCACAGGGAGCGCGCGGGGTCGTCCATTACCTCGTCAACCACTTCTTCGCCACGGTTGGCGGGCAGGCAGTGCATGAACATGCTGTTCGGACCGGCAACGTTCATCATATCCCAGGTCACCCGGTACTTCGGATAGAACACATCCATGTAGCTGGAGCTGGAGACTTCACTGTCGTAGAGGCCGTACCACACATCGGTGTACACGAAGTCGGCGTCCTCGATGCAGGAGATGTCGTCGGAAATGATGATGGTCCCGCCGGAGACCTTGCAGTTCTCCTCGCCGATGGCCATGAGATGCTTGCCAAAGGCAGCGCGCTCCTCATCGGTGCCTACATGCAGGCAGCCGTCGGGAATCTGATGCCCCTTCGGTCCGAACTGCACGAAGTCCATGCCCATCTTCGTGCAGATGAACATGAGCGACGCGCAGGTCTGGGTGGCATCGCCGATCCAGGCAAACTTGCAGTCCTCGATCTTTTTACCGGCGGGCAAGTTCTCGATCATGGTCATGAGGTCGCCGAGCTCCTGGGTGGGACGGTTGTACTCGCTCATGCCGTTGATGACGGGGGCCGCGGAGTACTTCGCCAAGCTCACTACATCCTTATGACGATCGACGCGGGCCATGAGGATGTCGACGAGGCTTCCCATAACGCGGCCGGAGTCCTCGATGGACTCATG
>SFIL01000075.1 GCA_004556205.1 Clostridiales bacterium
AGCAGCTTTCCCTGTTTGTAAAGCCCTCCAACCACGAGCAGAAAAAGAAGCGCAAGTATAAAAACGACATTGGCCGCAGAGAAAACATGGCATATGACGCAGGAAAGGACGAATACACCTGCGCACAGGGTCAGAAACTACAGGCTGTGGCTGTGAAAAAGCGGAAATCAGAAACAGGCTATGTCCAGGAAGTAACGGTATATGAATGCGCTGGCTGCAAGGATTGTCCAGTGAAAGAGAAATGTATTCGGCAGAAGGAAACGGACAAGACACCCCTTGCCGACAGGGCAAAACGGCTGAATGTGTCCAAATACTTCATCCAGCAGCGGGAAGCTATGGAGAAAAAGATTTCCACAGAGGAAGGGATTCTGCTTCGAGTCAACCGCTCCATTCAGTCGGAGGGCGTTTTTGCCATGATTAAAGAGGACATGAACTTCCGGCGTTTTCTGACGCGGGGAAATTCCAATGTCATGGTCGAATGGTATCTTGTGAGCATAGCCTATAATCTTCTGAAGCTGCACCATAAAGCACAAACAGGTCGGTTGGGAAGGCATCTGGTTGTCCCGACCGTTGCATAGCGTCTCCAAAAGAAAAACAGCGCACTTTTTTGAGAGGCAGACTCTGCTCCTCAGAGTTTGTGCGCTGTTTTCTGAATTTATTTACCAGTTTTTCCACAGCCAGCCCCCAAAAAAGAGAGCTGCCTCTCATGATTTTTGTAAATCATTTTGAGACAGCCCCTTTGTGATTTTCATGCGTTTTCAGAATTCGTCGCTGTGTTTTCCTCGAGCCATGCTTTCATTTTGGCGCGGCCTTGGTCGCTCATCGGATAGGTGCGTTCCGCCTCGATCTCGCTCAGCTCGTAGCACTTTTCCCCGTGCCACAGCTCGCAGCGCATGGAGCTGGCTGAAAGATCGACCTCCTTCGGCGTCGCCATGACGACCTGCGGCTCAATACGAAAACGCAGACTGCCGCAGCTCCCCGTGAAAATATTATTATTCTCAAAGGTGTGCAGTGTCGGGATAAAGATCTCCGCCATGCTTACTCCTGCATCAGTGCTTCCATCTCGTCAATCAACTCGCCGAACAGTGCCAGCGCCTCCTCGACAGGCTGCGTGGTGCTCATATCGACACCCGCACCCTTGAGCAGATCGATCGGACTCTTGCTGCAGCCGCCGGACAGGAAGCCGATATAATCATTAACGGCACTCTCGCCCTCGCGCAGAATGCGGCGGGAGAGTGCAATCGCGGCGGCGTAGCCCGTGGCGTACTGGAAGACATAGTAGTTATAGTAGAAGTGCGGAATGCGCATCCACTCCATGTCGATCTCGTCGTCGAGGACGATGTTCTCGCCGAAGTAGAGACGGTTCAGGCGGCGATACTCGGCGTTGAGTACGTCGGGCGTGAGCGCGGTGCCCTCCTGCGCCAGCTTGCCGATATTCATCTCGAACTCCGCAAACATAGTCTGACGGTAGAGCGTCGTGCGGAACTGTTCCAGGAAATGATTGATGAGGTAGGCGCGCTCCTTCTTGTCGGTGGTCTTGCCGAGGAGATATTCCATCAGCAGCGCCTCATTGCAGGTCGAAGCGACCTCCGCGACGAAGATCACATATTCCGCGTCGAGCGGGTTCTGCGTCTTGTTGGACAAATAGGAATGCAGGGCGTGACCCATCTCGTGCGCGAGGGTAAACTCGCTGTCAAGCGTGCCGGTATAGTTCAAGAGAACGAACGGATGCACGCGCGCACCGGCGGAATACGCGCCGGAGCGCTTGCCCACGTTCTCGTAGACGTCGATCCAGCGGTTGTCAAAGCCCTCCTTGAGGATTTTGCGGTAGTCCTCGCCGAGCGGCGCGAGCGCGTCAAAGACGGTCTGCTTCGCCTCGTCGATGCTCGCGTGCTTTGCAACGCCCTCGACCAGCGGGGTATAGAGGTCGTACATATGGAGCTCATCCACACCGAGGAGCTTCTTCCGCAGATCTACGTAACGGTACATCTTGTCCATATTCTTATGGACAGCTTCAATCAGATTTGTGTAGACCGCAACAGGTACATTGGTCACGTCGAGAGAGGCTTCCAACGAGGAATTGTACTTTCTCGCCTGCGCGAAGAACTGAAGCTGCTTAACCTGCGCGGAGAGGACTGCGGAGATTGTGTTCTTGAACGAACCGAAGGTGTGGTAGAGGTTTTCAAACGCGCTCTTGCGCAGGGCGCGGTCGCTCGACTCCATGTAGGAAATATAGGTTCCCTGCGACAGCGGATGACGGTTTCCCTCGCTGTCGATGGCATCAGGGAAGGTCACATCGGCGTCACTGAACATACCGTAGATATTGTCGGGCGCGTTTGCCATTTCGCCGGCGGCAGCCAGCAGCTTTTCCTCGGCGGGGCTGAGGACATGGGCGCGGCGGCGGCGAATGTCGTTCAGACAGCGACGGTAGCGCACTAACGCGGGGCAGTCGGCATAGAACTTCTCCATTGTTTCATCGGAGATCGCCATAATCTCGGGCGTTGCGAAGCTGGAAGCGGCATTCAGCTCGACATAGGCGCTCATGACCTGACCTACCATCGCCTGATATTTCGAAACACGGGCGTCCTCGTCGGAACGGCGCATTGCATAGTTGCCGAGGGCATCCGCCAAAACCGCAACTTTTTCCTCCAGTTCCATATAGCCGAGGAGCTGCTCGGCGCTCTCTCCGAGCTTGCCCGCGAACGCGGCATACTCTGAAACAAGCGCCTTCGCCTTTTGCAGATCTGCCTCCCAAAGCTCGTCCGTCGCGTAAATGTCATGGATCGCCCACTTGTCCTGCTCGCGCACCTCAGCACGCTCGGGAATCATTTTTGTTTCAGCCATTGGTTTACCTCCGTTGTTTTTTCTTTTATCATACCACATTCCATATGGTTTCTCAATGATTTTTCAAAAAGAAAACGCCCGAATTGTGTAGGTATACAATTGATGTGAGACCAAAGGGATAGACAAAGGCGATTGAGTTCATTAGAATAAAGCTACCATACCTCAAGACTAATGAAAGGTCTC
>SFIL01000076.1 GCA_004556205.1 Clostridiales bacterium
GAATTTCTGACCCTTGCTGCAACGCTTGGCGAAACTAACTGGGTGGATGGTTCGGACGGCTATCCCGTGCTCGAGTGGCAGACATGGAAGTATTCCAACACGGCGATCAAGTACACCGTGGAGTACTACACCGAAGGACTGGACGGCACCTATACGCTTGCGCAGACCGCAGAAGTAAAATCCGAACCCGATCTTAAGGTCACGGCGGAGCAGATCGTGATTGACGGATTTACCTTTGATGCGGACAATACAGAAAATGTCCTCACGGGCACGGCTTCCGAGGAGCTTGTCCTGAAGCTCTATTACACCAGAAACAGCTATACCTTCACTTGGGACGCGGGCGAGGGCACGATCATTAGCGCGGACGACGCCTATACCCACGGCACAGTCAAATACGGTGCGCCGATCACTTATCCCGAGGCGGAACTGAACGGCTATACGGCGGTTTGGAGCGCCACCCTGACCACCATGCCTCCTGTGAACACCACCGTGACCGCGACTTGGCAGGTTGCTGTTTATCCGGTCACTTGGAATGCCAACGGCGGCAGCTTTGAGACGGACGACGGCTGGGGCAACATCACGGTTTCCGAAACGAAAGCGTGGAACAGTGCCAACGGCAGCAGCGGCGGCGCGATCTACGGGCAGACATTTGGAAAATACCGCTATAATGAGAATTCGACGAGCTACTCCAACCGTGACCTACCGGAGCCTTTGCATGAGAGCAAGGTTTTCGGCGGCTGGTATACTTTGGCTGACGGCGGCGAGGAGATCACAAAGGATACCCTTGTCACCGTTCCCGAGGACGGCAGTTTCACCTTCTATGCGCATTGGGACGATGCCTACACCGTTACCTTTGATCCCAATGGCGGCAGCGTCAGCCCGACCTCCGTGCTGGTGGGACAGGGGAATGCTTATGGCAGCAATGCCGACATCCCGACCCCGACCAAAACCGGACACACCTTTGCGGGCTGGTATGACGCGGAAGGGAACCAACTGACTGCGGATACTGTGATCTCCGCAGATACAACCTTCACGGCAAACTGGACGCCGAACACCTATACGGTGACCTTCTATCCCAACGGCGGCACGGGGGGAAGCATGACTCCGCAAAACTTTACCTACGGCGTTGCGCAGAAGATCAGCAAGAATCTGTTTACTTATGAAGGCTATCGTTTCGTCGGCTGGGCGACGTGGTCGAGCGCAACCTCCGCGAGCTATGCCGATGAACAGGAATATACCATTGGTTCCTCCAATCAGAGCTTCTATGCCATTTGGGAGGAAGTGCGTCATAATCTGACGCTGACGGTCACGCCCAAAGACGCGACGGTCGTTGTCAAGAATTCAAGCGGTGTGGAGCAGTCCGCGACGGACGGCGTTTATGACCTCCGCGAGGGCACTTATACTTACACCGTTTCCAAATACGGCTACGAGACAGTAGAGGAGACGATCACACTGACGCAAGACGAGACGCTGACAATCGATCTTGTCAAGCTTCCGTCCAACGCCGTCTCCTTTGAAATCACCAAGCCGGAAGACACAGGTGATGTCGTGATCACCGTTACGGCAAAGGATGGCACTGTGATTACCGCTGCAGAAGACGGCACTTATGACCTCATTGCTGGAGACTACAGCTATCTCGTCACGGCAAACGGCTGCAATAAGGTCGCTGCCGATTTCACTGTAACGGATTCCGACCTGAACTTTACAATTGCTCTGACGATCCGCACGGCGTGGGACGGTCAGACCCAGACCGAGCCGCATACCATTACCGCTGAAGAAGCCGTAGAGGACTATGCGGGTATGGAGGGCTGGTATCTCATCACGAACGGCGACGAACTGGCATGGTTTGCGAACAAGGTCAACACAACCTCCAGTGGATGCACCTCCAGTGCCGTTCTCGCCAAGGACATTGACCTCGGCAACGAAAAATGGTCGCCGATGGGCTATAACTATAGCTATTATTTCGCAGGCACCTTTGACGGCATGGGTCATGCCATTCGGGGGCTGTACTGCGACGGCACCGATAATCAGGGTCTTTTTGGCTACAGCAAGGGCACGATCCGCAATTTGACCGTTTACGGCGAGGTAAATGGCAAGGGTACCTATACCGGCGGCATTGCAGCATATCAGAATGGCGGCAGCTTAACCAACTGCGGATCTTATGTCTCTGTTTCGAGCAACTATAACGGAGGCGAAGTCGGCGGCATTGCCGGTTATGCTTACGGTGCAAGCTTCACCGATTGCTTCAATGCGGGCACGCTGACCGGCTCGAAACAGCAGGGCGGCATCGCCGGTGTTGCCTATGGCACCAGCAACTTTACCAACTGCTACAATGTCGGCACGATGGTGAAGGGCGAGAATGTCACAGAATCTTCGAGCAGCTATGCTTTCTCTGCGGGTATTGTTGGCTTAACCAATGATTATGCGACAGTCACGCTTGAAAACTGCTATAATGCGGGCAACGTAGACTCCGGCTATACGAGGATTGGCGCATTGGTTGGTCAGGCAGGTAAGAGTACTACGATCCGTAACTCCTATTATCTTAACAATGTTAACAAAGTGTGCGCATCGTATTACTCCAATGAAGTACCTGCTGATATTTCTGCGACCGCTTGCGCGGCAGAGGAATTCAAAGCGGTTGATATGCTTAACAACCTTGGCAGTGCATATAAGGCTGACGGCACGCTCGATTGCGCCATCAATGACGGCTATCCTGTCCTCTCATGGCAAGTCATCCCTGTTCATACGCATACGTTAACTGAGACGCCTGCAGAGGCT
The DNA here is from genome assembly GCA_004556205.1 of Clostridiales bacterium. Classification (GTDB taxonomy): domain Bacteria; phylum Bacillota; class Clostridia; order Oscillospirales; family Oscillospiraceae; genus JAZOXB01. The sequence continues at coordinate 2,779 of SFIL01000076.1, forward strand.
GCAACCTGCACAACCGAAGGCAATATTGCCTACTGGACTTGCTCTGTGTGCGAGAAAATCTTCAGCGATGCTGAAGGCACAAATGAGATCACTTTGGCGGATACTGTTCTTCCTCTGACGGGTCACAGCTACACCTACGCTGACAACGGCGACGGCACGCACACTGCGACCTGCACCTCCGGCGACGATACCTACACCGAGGGTCACACTTTCACCGACGGCACCTGCGACCTCTGCGG
>SFIL01000030.1 GCA_004556205.1 Clostridiales bacterium
CCACTCGGGCTACGCCCTCCCTCCGTCAGCAAAACCGCCTTCCTAATCTCGCAACTCTTTCGCGTTTTTCCAGTCTCACATCATTGACAAATGAACAGGTTTTGGGGCACAGGGAACCAAGGACGCATGCAACATTTTCAAGAAATCGATGCCGTTTGATGTTTCGGCTTCCAAATGCCGGGCGCTACCAACTGCGCGATACCCCGATACATATTTTCAATCATGGTTTTATAAGCTGGTAAACCTGAATTGGACCGCTTTCCCGCGATCGGAGAACCTTCCAAAATCCGTATGAAACAAGGCTTTGCGGCGGTTTTCCTTTTCAGCGAGTGCAAATCGGGGCTATGCCCCCAAGCTTCGCTGTATCCGAATGTTTTTATACATTTTGGAAACTCTGAATAAATCCGCAAGAGAGGTCTGCGAAAGATTCAGGCGCAAATAAAGATTAGAAAACAGCAGGAGCACTTTGTACATTTCAAGGTTTTTGAACCGATAAGCTGAGGGAAAAGATCCGCTGAGCGCCACTGCTGATTGGCTCAGAAATTTCCTTATGTCTGTCCCCAATACTATACACGACTGTTGGCAAAAATGCAAGTACATCAGCGCATTTTCATCGTTCACATTTTCATCTTATTACATTATTACGTTTTAATTTGATATACCCAAGGAAAAACGATTGCAGGGCATCGCAAAATACGATGCCCTGCGCTTTTTATTTCCTTACAACAAGCGCGCTTCAGTATTCTTATATCTCCCCTTCAGCAAGCTCTGCAAGGCTCACACTGTCGAGATAGTCGGTGATCATACGTTCGAGCTTGCTCCACATCGGTCGGGTGCGGCACTTCTCCGCGCGGTCGCACGGCCCTGCGCAGGACTCCAAACACGCGACGGGCGCAAGCGTCCCTTCGGTCAGACGCAGAATGTCTCCGACGCGGTAGTCTTGCGGCGGACGGTTGAGACGGTAGCCGCCGCCCTTGCCGTGCTGTCCGTCTACAAGGGCGTTTTTAGAGAGCACAGCCATAATGCTCTCCAAATATTTCTGCGAGATTTCCTGCCGCTGCGCAATATCCCTGAGCGGAAGGTAGCTCCCGTCACCGTGCTCCGCAAGGTCAAGCATGACCCGCAAAGCATATCTTCCCTTAGACGATATCATCATAACGCATTTGCCTCCCTGATTGTGCCGCCGCCGAGGACGATGTCGCCGTCATACAACACCGCAGCTTGTCCCGCCGCTGCTGCACGCTGCGGCATATCAAACATAATTCGAGCTTGGTCATCACCCAACGGCTCAATCGCTGCCCACTGCTCCTGCCCGCGGTAGCGCGTTTTGACCTTACAGCGGAACATGCCGGTCGGCGTTTCCCCCGAGATCCAGCGAACATGGTCGATCATCAGCTCGCTCGTCAAAAGCTGCTCCTTCGTGCCAAGGATGACCGCGTTTCTTTCCGCGTCGAGGCGGCAAACATAGAGCGGCTGCGCCGCGCTGACGCCCAATCCCCTGCGCTGTCCGATTGTATAATGATGCAGACCGCGATGCATACCGAGAACACGCCCGTTCGTATCAAGAAATTCTCCTGACGGACACGGCGCACCGAGGTAACGCTCTACCGCACCCGCACAGTCGCCGTCCGGTGCAAAGCAGATATCCTGACTGTCGTGTTTCTTCGCATTGGCGAAGCCGTTTTCGCGGGCGATTTCGCGCACCTCGGTTTTTCGAAGCGCTCCCAGCGGAAAACGGATACGCGCAAGCTGCGCCTGAGACAGATCGTAGAGAAAATAGGACTGATCCTTTGTCTCATCGACCGCTTTTTTCAGAACATAACGCCCACCGTCATGCTTGATTCGCGCATAATGACCCGTAACGATGCAGTCACAACCAAGCACCTCCGCGCGTTCGAGAAGCAATCCAAATTTGATATAGCGGTTGCAGTCGATGCAGGGATTCGGCGTCCGACCGCAGGCATAGCTCTCAGCAAATCTTGCGATCACCTTCTCACGAAACGGCGCTTTGAAATTCAGCACATAATGCGGCATTCCCAAGCGGAACGCCACACTCCGCGCATCATCGGTATCGTCCTTTGAGCAGCAGGCAACGCCGCGCACCGCCGCAAGCTCTGGCGCTTCATAAAGGAGCATCGTACAGCCGATGCAGTCCGCGCCCTCGGCGAGCATCAGCTTCGCCGCTACGCTGCTGTCCACGCCGCCGCTCATGGCGATGAGCGCTTTCATCGTTCGCAGTGACCGCAGCTCTCGCAGTCGGGAAACTGCGTTTTATCATACGGAATGCCGTTTTTCTCGTAATAATCCTGCAAAGCCGCCTTGATTGCCTCTTCTGCAAGGACGGAGCAGTGCAGCTTGTGTGCAGGCAGTCCGTCGAGCGCCTCGGCGACGGCCTTGTTTGTAAGCTGCATCGCCTCGCTGACCGGCTTGCCCTTGATCATCTCGGTTGCCATTGAACTGGAGGCAATCGCGCTGCCGCAGCCGAAGGTCTCAAACTTGACATCCTCGATCATGTCGTTTTTAATTTTCAGATAGATCTTCATAATATCGCCGCATTTGGCGTTTCCGACCTCACCGATACCGTCGGCGTCTTCAATTACGCCGACATTGCGCGGATTGCGGAAATGATCCATTACGGTGTCGCTGTAAAGTGCCATAGTTATCTCCTTATTTCAAAATATACGCCCGTTTTCCGCTTTGCAGATCGCGCCAAACGGGGCTGAAGCCACGCAGATATTCGACAGTTTCCGTCACCGCACGGATGATCGTGTCAATCTCCTCTTCGGTATTCTCCTCGGAAAGTGTCAGTCGCAGAGAACCGTGTGCGACCTCATGAGGTCTGCCGATCGCGAGCAGAACATGGCTCGGATCGAGTGAGCCGGAGGTGCAGGCAGAGCCGGAGGAGGCACAGACCCCTTTATCGTCGAGCAGCAGGAGCAGGCTCTCACCCTCGATGCCCTCAAAGCAGAAGCTGACATTGCCGGCCAAGCGGTGCTCCCTGTCACCGTTGAGTGCGCCGTGCGGGATCTTGGACAGCCCCTCGATCAGACGGTCGCGGAGCGCGCGGACATATGCCGTATTCTTCTCCATATTTTCGCAGGCTTCCTTCAGCGCCGCCGCCATGGAAGCAATCGCAGGCACGTTTTCCGTACCGGCACGTTTTCCCCGCTCCTGCGCGCCGCCCTCAATCAGATTGGTCAAGGCAATGCCGCGCCTTGCGTAGAGCGCACCGATGCCCTTCGGGCCGTGGAACTTGTGGGCGGAGAGCGACAACAAGTCAATATTCTGCTTCACAACGTCAATCGGGAGATGCCCGACTGCCTGCACCGCATCGGTGTGGAACAGCACACCGTGTGCCCGACAGACCGCGCCGATCTCCGCGATCGGCTGGATTGTGCCGATCTCATTGTTTGCATACATTACGGAGACGAGGCAGGTATCGGGACGAATCGCCTGCTCGACCTCCTCGGCAGAGATCAGGCCGTTTTCATGCACATCAAGCAGCGTTACCTCAAAGCCCTGCTTCTCCAAGCGCGCAAGCGTATGCAGCACGGCGTGATGCTCAAACGCCGTCGAAATGATGTGCTTTTTACCTTTTTTCGCGCCGAGCGTTGCGGCAGAAACAAGCGCCATATTATCCGCCTCACTGCCGCCCGAGGTAAAGGTCAGCTCGCGCGGTTCGCATCCGAGCTGCTCGGCAACCGTCTGCCGCGCCGCAAAGAGCGCCTGCGCCGCCTCCTGCCCGATACTGTGAAGGCTTGAGGGATTTCCGTAAATGTCCGACAGGTACGGCAGCATGGCATCGATCGCCCTGCGGCTCATCCTTGTGGTCGCGGCATTATCCGCGTAGATTCGCATAGTATTCCTCCCTTTTGAAGGTTTTTATTTACCTATTGATTTGGTATGTTGCTTGAAGCATATCACGATTTACCTATAAAGTCAATAGGTAATTTCGTTTTTTCTTTCGGGAGTCCGTGGACTCCCGAAATTCTCTCTTCGGTTATCAGGGAACCTCTGAACAAACCGGCGGCGGCGCTCAGCGGATCTTTTCCATAGCTATTTGGTTCGAAAACTTTGCAATACACAAAGTATTCCTGCGGTTTTCAAGCCTCAATTTGGCGCAAAATCTCTCGACGCCTGCTCTTGCTGTTGCATCCGTGTTTCCCTTGCAGTGGACGGGGGCTGTAGGCGTCGAGCTGACCGCGGTAGTATTCGCCGCGCGTTGCTTCCTCCCCTGCCGTAACACGGTCGGATTTGAAATCAAGGATCGTCAAGCCGTCGCGCTCAACGATACAGCAATCGGTCACGCCCTGCAGAAGCACCTGCTCCCCTGCAAGCTCCTGCCCGAGAAGCGACGCATCCTGCAACACGGAAAATTTGAATTCGCGCACGAGCTGCTTTGCAGAGAGCGCCCGTTTTCCGACATCGGAGCTGAAAAAGGCAAGCAGCTTTTCCGCCGACACCGCTTCCCCCTGCTGCTGCGTCAAGAATTTTTCCTCCACAAGGCGTTCCAATTCCCGTACAATTCCCGCAAGCGTTGTGCAATTCTCATAACGGAGATACTGCATGGCAAGATGGATTGCCGTACCGCGTTCCGCCGCCGTCAGCGGACGTTTTCCAATCGAGAACTGCGGCTCCGTAAAGCGCGGTATCGGCATGTGCACCGTCTGCTCGGAAATCTCCTCGTCCAGCGTCCTGCCCTTGAGTTGTGTGGCGGTCAGCTTGCTCGGTGCCTCGGTCGCCGCCTTATGCGCATATTGCAGGAGCGCAGGCGCAAGCCACGGTGCCTCTGCGGACTGTGTCTGCGTCTGTTCGGCCTGCGCGTCCGAGAAGAAATCGCCTCCTGACTGATAGGTGATACGCCACGGATACTCCGACACGCTGCCGCATTCGGGATTTCCCGCAACGGCAAACAGTGCGCCCGCCTCCGTGCGCGTCAGCGCTGTCATCAACACCCAGTCGCCCATTCGCTGTGCGCTCTCCACCGTCGCCTGCGCGAGCGGAAGCGTAAGGCTTTGCGCGTATTTGCTCAGCACAGCTTCGAGCCTGCCGATGCAGTAGGTCATCACCAAACGGTATTTTGGGCGCGTCATCGCCACATAGAGCAAACGCATTTCCTCGGAAAGATTCTCCCGCCGCAGACGGTCTGCGATCGCCTGCCGCGCGACAGTCGGATAAACAAGCCTGTGCTCCGCATCGTAGACGCTTGCGGCAATACCCAGCGCGGCGTCCGTCAGTACAGCTGCCTTTGCATCCTCCTGATTAAATTTTTTCCCCAAATCCGCAAGAAATACGACCGGAAATTCCAAACCTTTAGATTTATGTATGGTCATCAGGCGCACCGCATCGGGCGACGCCGCCGCTTCGGCAGCCATCCCCTTCTCCCGCAGTGCGTCCAAATACCGCAGAAACGCGGCAAGGCCGTGCCGCCGTTCGTTTTCAAAACCGTCGGCAAGCGAGAAAAACGTCTCTAAATTGTCAATTCGCTGCGCACCGCCCTCCATCGCGCTGAAGATCGGACGCAAAAACAGTCGCTCGTCTAAGGTATCCAGCAGCTCGCGCAGCGTACTCGTCTGCGCAAAATCGCGCAATGCTGTAAGTGCGTCGAGGAAGTCCTCCGCCATCTGCGACTCGCATAGAGCGTCGTATATATCGCCGTTGCGCGCTTGTGCGCGAATGCGCGCCAAGGTATTCGCGCTGAAACCGAAGATCGGCGAGAGCAGAACCGTCAATAAGGGAATATCCTGATGCGGATTGTCAAGAACCTGCAAGAGCGCGGTCACGAGGCGAATCTCCTCCGTCTCAAAAATATTCTCACTGCCGCAGACACTTCGAATCCCATAGCGGCGCAAAGCCTGCATATAGATCTCCGCCTTTCCTGTGAGCGAGCGCATCAGGATCGTGATGTCTCCCGCACGAATCGGGCGCAAACCCACGCCGTCGGGGATCGTTTCGCCTCGAAGCATCTCGGCAATGCGCCGCGCAACAAATTCCGCTTCGATCTCCTCGCGCCGCACCTGCGGCTGCTTTGCCGCACTCTCTGCGTCGATGCAGTGCAGCTCCACCGCCGCGCTGTCCATCGGCGGCAGTTCCTTCGGAAGCGAGCGAAGTGCCTCTGCCTCGCCGTAACGAAGTCCGCCGACGCGTTCATTCATTGTCAAGCGGAACACATCGTTCGCCGCCTCCAAAATTTCGGGGCGTGAGCGGAAATTAACTGACAGCAGCACCTTGCGCGGCTCGCCATCCTTTGCTGCGGTATAATCCGCGAAATCGCAGTATTTGCGCAGAAAGATCGTCGGATCGGCACGGCGGAAGCGATAAATGGACTGCTTGATATCCCCAACAAAGAAAAGATTTTCACCCTGCCTTGAAACGGCGTGGAAGATCGTATCCTGCACGGCGTTTGTATCCTGATACTCGTCAACCATAATCTCCGTATAGCGTTTGGAGATTTCGCGCGCGGCGGCGGTCGGCGCGCCCGAGCGGTCAGTCAGCAGGCGCAGCGTGTCATGCTCGAGGTCGTTAAAATCTAATACATGGCGGCGCAGCTTCAGCCTGCGGTACGCCTCGGAAAAGCGCTCCGTCAGGAGCAGCAGTCCGAGCAGGGCATCCGCACACGCGGAAAGATCCCGCAGCGCCTCCGCCGAGGGAACAGTGAAGCGCTTTAGGAGCTTTTTGGTGATCTCCTTTACCTGCTCGCGGAGCTTCTTCACCCGCGCCTGCAGCATGTCGTCCGTGCATTTTTTGACGGCCCTCAGCCGCGTAAAGTCCTGTGGGAACGACCGCACCTCCTCCCACGTCTGCACCTCCTGCAAACGCTGCAGCAGGTCGAGATCCTCCGCAAAATTCAACAGATACGGCGCAAGGCTCTCGTCCTGCGCGGCAAGGCGCCGCGCGTTTTCCAAAAGCTCCGCGCAGTTTTCCGCTCCGTCGCGAAGCTCCTGCAGCAGATATGCGCCCCAAACCGTCTGTCCGACATCCGAACAAGCGGAAAAATCCAGCGTCTCACGCAGTTCCTGCAAACGCGCCTGCGGATTGCAGGAGCATTGAAGCTCAGAATAGACCTTCAATATCACGTCGGGCAGTCCCGCGTCCGTTCTGCCCGCCCCGAGCATATCCAGCGCGGCGCGAAGCTGCGAATCATCCGAAACATAAGCCTCTTCTAAGGTTTCCTGCATCGCACGCTCACGCAGTGCCGCCGCCTCCTGCTCATCACAGGTGCGAAAGTCTGCGGGCAGGTCGATCTCGTGTGCATATTCCCGCAGCAGCGTGCCGCAAAAGGCGTGTACCGTCGAGATCTGCGCAAGATAGACGCGGTTCATCTGCTTTTGCAGATGGCGGTCGTTCGGGCATTCCGCAAGACGCTTGCTGAGCTGCTCGACCAGCTTCCCGCGCAACTCGGAGGCTGCCGCCTGTGTAAAGGTAATGAGCAGAAAGTCATCCAAATTTGCCTGCTCCTCCGTCACACGCCGGAACACGCGGTCAATAAGTACCATCGTCTTTCCCGAGCCTGCGGCTGCGGAAACAAGCAGCGCGCCGCCGCGATTCTCCACAACCGCCCGCTGTTGTGGGGTCAGCGTATATTCAGCCATCGTATTCCTCCAATCTCTGCCAGAAATCCTGCGCATTCTTCGGTCCCGATAGCCAGCGCTCCGTGCGGCTGTCGCGGCAAACGGTCTGATACGGACAGAAACGACAGGCGTTGTCCGATTGATCGAAAAAGTAGGGATTCGGCGCAATCTCGCCGCAATACAGGTCGTCCGCGAGGGCAGCGACGGTGCGGAAAACGAAGTGTTCAAGCAAGGCAAGCTGTTCCTCGGAGGCAAGGTCACCTATGCGCGCCCCCTCTTTATCGCAGCCGTAGGGCAAGTACTCCGGCTCCTCCGCGCAAGGCTCCATTGCCTGCAGCACCGGCGCGGAATCGAGCAGCAAGCCGCTTCGCTTCTGCGCCTTACGGCGCTTTTCCTCCGCCTTTTTTTCGTTCAGTCTGTCATCTACCGTGACGCGCTCGATCCGCGCGGGGAAATACAGCACGCCGGCAGGCTTCAACGGCTCGTTCAGTAGGCTTGCACCCGTTTTTTCCAGTGCAAAAAGGTAGAGAAGCATCTGTAAGCCCAAACCATAGAATACATGAGAGTATTCAAAACTCTTTTTGCCTGTTTTGTAATCCACAACGCGTACAAAGGTCTGCTCGCTGCTGTGCCAGACATCCGCCCTGTCCACCGAGCCGCGCAGCTCCGCGTGCGCCTTCTGTCCGACAATCCGCACAGCGGGTAAGCTTCCGTCCTCCGCAAATTTCAATTCAAACCATTTCGGTTCAAATTTGGACACCGACAGCTCCCGATACAGCTCCGCCACGACCATGCGCACCTCAGAGAAATTGCGGCGGAAAAGATATTCCATGCGCGGCATTTGCAGCAGGTCTTGCAGCTTTTCACGCGCGAAGCGCTCCATATGTGCCTCGGCAATCTCCAAAGCGCGCGCAAGCTCAACCTTGTCGAAGCCGCCCTCGCGCATCACCTGCCGCGTCGTATGCTCCAGCACTTCGTGTACGAATGTGCCGTAAAGCGTGGGTGCAAGATCGGCGGGTTTTCGCTCCTCCGCGCGCAGACCGTATTCCAAAAAGTAGGCAAGGCGGCAGGCCGCAAGGCGGTCGATCTTGGTCGAAGAAAGGCGAAGCGTTTCGCCGTAGAGTCTGCGTACCGTCTCCTTCTCCAGTGCCCCGCGTGAGTAGTCTTTTGCAGTCGCAAGCGTCCGTGCCTTTTCCGCCAACGCGGGCGCGTCCTCGGCAAGCATTCCGATATATTGAGGTGCGCCGCTCAGGTAGGACAGATACTCCCGCTCCGCACGGGCGATCAAATCGGCGTCGTCCGTGATCTGCCGCGCCGCAGGGAAAAGCGCAAGCGCGCGCCGATAGAAATAGGCCTCTCTGCCCACCTCTGCGCCGAAGTACAGGCATTTCCCGGGCGCACTGAGTACGCTGTCCACGGCGGCAAGCTCAAGGTCGATCCGCTCCGCCGCAGTAGCGGAAAGCTCGATACCGAGGCGAAACAGGTCTGTTCGTTCACCGTCCGTCAGCAGGCTTCGCTCCGTCTGTGCCGAGGGCAGCGCGCCCTCGTTCGCACCGAGCAAAAAAACATATGGCGTGTCGCATCGACGCTGGGACATCAGGCTTCCCACCGTCACGCAGTCGAGGCGTGCGGGAATCGTGCCGATCGAGCACCGCGAGAGCGCCGCACGGAACAGACGGTAGAATTCCTCGGGTGCCAGCTCACTCATACCGAGCACACCGTACATCTGCTCCAGCACCGCACACAGCAGCGCGTAAACCTGCGCGTATTCCTGCGCCCGCTGCAGATCGCCTTTTTCGGCGCACTGTTTCGCAAAGGCCTCCGCCTGCTCCCGCAGTGCAATCGCCTCGGTAAAATCATACAGCGCCGACACCATATCTGCCGCTGTTTTCGCACGCTTCAGGCGCGCACACAGCGACAGCAGCGGCACAATGACCAGTTCGTGATCCTCGTTCAGCCTGCAAAGCTCCGTTTCTGCCGCTTCATCAAGCTGTGCCTCCGCGCCTGCGGGATTCTTCGTCCAAACGCCCTCCCAACGGCTTCCTGTCAGATTCCAAAGCAGAGCATAGTTCTCCATACGGTCACAGCGGTCACGGGAGAGCGGCAAGAATCCCGATTTCAGGTAGGCAAGCACCGCCTCCTGCTCCATTGCGTCCGTCGCCGCCTCTAAAGCGGATAAAAGCATGGACGCGATGGGCTGCCGCAGGATGTCGGTGTCTCCCGCGAAATAGGTTGGGATCTCGGCGCGGCGGAAAACGGACTCCAGAATCGGGCGATACGCGGCAAAATCCGCACAGGCAACAGAGATATCCCGCCAACGCACGCCGCTTTCCGCAAGACGAAGCATCTCGCCCACCGCCGCGCGGCACTCCGCGACACGGTTTCTCCCGTGCAAAAACGTGACCTGCGTCTGCTCCGCGTTATATGCCTCAACGCCGCCCGCAAAAAGGTGCGACCGCAGAAATTCGAGCGGTCTTTCTTTTGTTTCTGAGGGTAAAATATGTATCTCAACGGGAATCTCCTGTCTTTGTGCCAAAGTGCGCAAAAGCCGCGCCGTGCGGCGTGCTGTCTCATACTGACGCGCGCCGCGCTCCAAGCCGTCACAGTGCAGATTCACGCTGATCTGCGCGCCGTTTTGCAGAAGCTGCGCAAGAATCTCGCGCTCAATGCCGTTAAAGTCGGTAAAGCCGTCAACATAGATCGTTCTTTGATAGCCGCTCTTCTCGAGCGCCTCAAGGAGCCGTGACAGCTTCGTCTGCGGATTCTGCCCCATATTCGCGCATACCGCGTCAAAGCTCTCCATCAGCAGTGCAAATTCCTCCGTCTTAACCGCGAGCACGCCCGAAAGCAGGCGCGACGCCTCCCGCAGCCGCGTCGGCGTGACACAAAACGCGCGGAATTCGTCGAAGGTATCGAGCATTTGCAGTAAAAACTCCGGCTTATCAATGCAAGAAGCGTATATTTTCAGTCTCGCTCGCACCTGTCGCGCGGCAAGCGACATGGCAAGCAGACGGCCGACAGGGTCAGTCTCCGTCTCCGCACAGCCGCCCGCCTCGGAAAAGACCCGAGCGGCAAGGCGCGAAAAGCTCAGAACCTCCGCATAACGCGAAATCTTGTCTCTGCCGCAGGCGCAGAGCTTGCGCTCCATCATATGTGAAAACTGCTCCGGCACGAGCAAAAGCTGCCCACCGCAGCCCTTCTCCGCGTGTGCGACGATCTCATCGAGCATCCGCGCAGTATTCTGTTTTCTGTCCGTGCATAGCCAAAGCTTCAGCATTTCGTTCACCTCTTGCACCCATCATACCACAAACCCTGTCCGAAAAACAGGACATTGCTCAATTTTTTCTTCTTTGAGACAAAAACAGTAACTACGTCATTCTGCGCAAAGCGAAGAAATCAAGAAGGTCCTGAGTCTTCCCTGTTTTCAAAGGGTTCTTCGGATTGCGAGGCGCGGTATCGCAAAAGCAAGTCGATGCCTTCTCCAATCTGTTCTTTGCTCATTCCGAATCGCTCCTCCATTCTATCTATCATAGCAATTTGTATTTTTATTATACTTATTTTTTAACTATAATAGCAATATGCCGTTATAGTTTATTCCATGAAAAATCACCATCCTATACAATGTAAAGCAAAGATTGGATGGTGATTACGATGATGGAAGTCAACTATGCACAAATCGGGCAACGGATCCGCAAGCTTCGTATGGAGAAAGGGCTGACACAAGCGGATCTGAGTGCAATGGTCAGCTGTTCCAACAACTATTTGAGTCATATTGAGACAGCGCAATGCAAGCTTTCGCTATCCATGCTGCTGCGTTTAGCTTCTGCTTTGGGAGAAAGCACCGACTATTTTCTGCTTGATACACCCTATGCACACCCGAAAGCGATCATTGACCGCGAGATTGCCGCAAAGCTGGAAAAATGCAACGCGACGACACTGGTGGCGGTATCCAAGATGATCGACACTTTGCTGGAACAGCAGAAGAATCTTTCCGAGGAATGAGCTTATGACACCCACGAAAACAGCTCTTGCAGCCATTCGAGGGTCTTGAAGCGAAACTCGTATTTTTCTTCTCCGCCTGTGATGAAGTCTGTCTCCGTCTCGTCAAAGCCGCCGACTGCGGCGTATTCCTCTACCGCGTCGGTTGTCGCCGCCATACAAAGAGACGGGAATACCACGCACCACCAGTTTTTTCCCTCTGCCGCGCCGATGCGCACGCGCAGCGCGGGATATTTCCCCGCAGGAAGCGTGAAAGTCTCGTAATACCGTGTATCAAATTCCTCCGTCCCGAGACTGACACGCACGGCATAAGCGCTTCCCTCGTCCGTCAGTACGCGCTGTGTGGAGGCTTCGATCGCGCCGAGATTCTGCCTGATGACCGTCCGCGCCTGTGCAGCGTCCGTGCAGTCTTTTGTCAGCGTCGCAACCTCCTGCAGAACCGCGTCGCGAACGCGTAGCTTCTGCGCCTGATCCGCCTCGCTGTCGGAATTCGCAACAACGTGCAGGCGTACCGTTTTTTCCGCCAAGCTCCGCTGCATCAAAAAGCTCTCCGCCGCAAAAAGCCCATATGCCGTCAGCGCAACGAGAGCAACCCATAAAATAATTCTGAATTTCATAGAATAACACCGTCCATATGTAAGAAGTACTCACATTATGGACGGCGTTATTGTATTTTATACTGTTCTTTGAGAAAAACTCTGTAGGACGGGGACATGTCCCCGCCCTGCAGTTACGGATTTGAAACCGTTCTTCTCCGATATTATATCGTCTTGGCGATAAAAACCTGCGGATAGTTGTCCTTGAGCATCGTGCAGGCGACAGCGGCGTATTCGAACGAATCGAAAATGCCGTAGACTGCCGATCCGCTGCCTGTCATCAGCGCGCCGTAAGCGCCGTAGGTCATGAGGATGGACTTGATATAGTTCAGCTCCAAATGCTCCCCGATCGTCACCTGTTCAAAGACATTGCACAGGTTTTTCCCGATCTCCTCCAAGTCGCCCCGCTGCAAGGCGGCGCGCATTGCGGTCGTCTCGGGTCGTTTGGCGATCGTCACAGTGTCGAGCTTCTGATAAAGCTCCGGCGTGGAGAAGGACAGCTCCGGCTTACAAATGACGAAGATTATCTCCGGCGCGTCGGGCAGCTTTGTCAGCCGTTCTCCTCTGCCCTCGCAGAGCGCCGTGCCGCCTAAGACACAGAACGGCACATCGGAGCCAACTTGTGCGCCCAGCTCACACAGTGCGTAAACGGAGAGCGGATAGCCTCTGTGTCGATTGAGCGCGCGCAGGACAGCCGCCGCGTCCGCGCTGCCGCCGCCGAGTCCCGCTTCAGAGGGAATGCGCTTTGTAACGCGAATTTCAATGCCGTCCGGCTCGCCGCCGAGGGCGTCAAAGAACACCCGCGCCGCCTTCCAAGCCAAATTGCGCTCGTCTGTCGGGACATTCTCCTTGTCGCAGGTCAGCTTCCACGGCTTCCCCGTGTTGAGGTCAATCTCAATATCGTCGCGCAAGGAGATCGCCTGCATCACGGAGGATATGTCATGATAGCCGTCCTCGCGGCGATCAAGCACATCGAGCGTCAAATTGACTTTTGCAAATGCGCCTTCGGTCAGCGTGATCATTTAATTTTTCTTCCTTCGAGATAGTAGCGTTTCTCGCGGCTGTGACCCATCGAGAAGGTCTTGCGCGGAAGGATACCGTCGGCAATGACGCCGCGGAAGAGCTGGCTCTTTTCCATCGCGGGCAGGAGGAAGCCGATAGCGTTGTCCTGCTTGGCAAGAGAGATCAGCGCATCGTCATCGTGGATATAGTCGATCTCACCCTCATGCTCCTTGAGATAGCCGTCCAAGAAGCCTTGCAGTACGCCGACAGCGAGCTGGCTCTTTGCCTTGTCGAGATATACCGTACCGGATTCCTCGCCGATATACCACTTGACCGCAAAGCCGCCTTCGGCGCAGGCATCCTTTTCCAGCGCAGCAAGCAGTGCCTTCGGGTCGCACTTCGTAATGACACGGTGGATCGGCTCGAAGACCTGCGCCTCGTCGTGAATATTCTCCAGCTCAACAAGCGCGAAACGGGCGGGATGATCGGAAAGGTCTTTTCCAGGGTTCTGCGCCTTCAACTCCTCATAGCAGGACTTCGCCGTTGCGAGGGAGTGGTTTCCGTCACCGACGGCAAAGACCATCGGCACGCCCTTGAGTCCTTCGTACTTCTTGCCTACATTGGCAGTGTAGTCCGTCAGGCGGGCGTTGAACGCCTCGACCTCCTCGCCTGCCACCAGCCAGCCAGCGATATGGTTGCCGCCCTCCATCAGCTCGAAATCATAGAGCTTTGTGAGTTCATTCTTCTTTGCCGCGATCGGCTCGATCAGCACCTTGTCATGGTCGTCGCACAGCATAAGGATATGCGGCAGCTCGATCGGCGCGTCGCGGCGCACGCGCATACGGGGCGGGATACGCTCAACAACCGTGCGTTCCGTCGCACGGATGGCAGAGGTCGAGCCGGTGGAATAGTCATAGGCATCGAGATCGACCATGCCGACAAGTCCCTTGCGGACCGTGCCGTTTTCCAAGGTGCGCTCGACATAGACAAAGGCATTTTTCAGCGTCTTGAAAACATCGTTTTTCAGATATTCCGCCATCGTTGCGTTAATCAGAGCAGTATGCTCCGCTTCCTTCTCCGTGCCAAGTTCCGCCTCGGGGAGAATGAGGTTGATGGTCGAGGGCGCGCCCTCGGCATTCTTGCGGACGCGTTCCCAATAAGCGGGGTCGGAGGTAAACTGGTCGCAGGCGATGACCGCCCATTTTTCCATGGATTCAACCTGCGGGAAGAGAATGTCAGCCGGTAAAAATGCGTTCATAATTCTATCAGCCTTTCGTTCATTATTCATTATTCTGCGCAGCATGCCGCACAGTTTCGTAAATTAATTATAGCGCAAAACGCTCCGTTTGGAAAGAGGGTTTTGCAAAATGAATACTTGTCGTTTTTTACAAATTTCGGCAGGAATTTTGCGTATAGTGCCCAAAAAAGCCGTCCATACTATGAACAGCACTTACAGTGTAACTCAAACAGGAGGGACGAAAATGGACACTTTTGCGCTGATTCTAAGCATTATCGGTGCGCTCAACTGGGGGCTTGTCGGTATTTTCCGCTTCGATCTGGTCGCATGGCTGTTCGGCGGTCAGACCGCGACGGTCAGCCGCATCATCTACACGCTGGTCGGTCTTGCGGGACTTTGGTGCATCTCTCTGCTTTTCCGCAGACACGCACTCACAAGCGCCGAGGATGCGTGATACGAAAAACCGCAGTTTTCAAAAGAAAGCTGCGGTTTTTCGTTATGTGCGGCATCTGTATTTCTGGGACGTGTCTCCGCCGGCGCAGGAATTGCCAAATGCGTACAAGCCTGCTTATCTGTACTGTCTGCCGCTCATGGCCCTGCCCTACCGTAGAAAAAAAGTCAATACGGCAACAGCGGCGCGGAGCCGTCGTCCTCAGCGTCTTCGATGCTTTGGATGATGACCTCATAGCTATAGTCGTCGCTGACCTTCACTGTGCGGTGTTCTCCCACGGCAGCGCCGAGAATCGCCTTGCCGAGCGGAGACTCCATGCTGATAAAGCCCTTGTCCGGCTCAATGCGCACCGTCGAAACCACCTGTAAGATCATCGTCTCCTCGTCTTCGGGCAGATAGATTGTCACCTTATCATAAAGCTTGACCTTACCAGTATCCGCTTCGTCCTCGTCAACGATCTGCGCGGTCTTGATCATGTTTTGCAGGTAGCGCATACGGCTGTCATTGCGGCGCTGCGCCTGCTTTGCCGCCTTGTACTCATAGTTCTCGCTGAGGTCGCCGAACTCGCGGGTGCGCTTGACCTCCTCCATGATCTTCGGGCGCTGGTTGAGTCTTCTGTCCTCCAACTCCGCCTCCATCAGCGCGATGTCCTTCTTCGTCAGTTTATCGTACATATTTCACTGCCTCTTTTATAAAATAATTCACTCACCGTTATGGGCGGCAATGTTCAAAAATAAGAAGCGCGCCGTCGTCTGAAGCGGTCTTCGCCTCCTCCAAGCTGCGGATCGTCCATGAAAACTCCTGCACGCCCCAAAGCCTTTTGCACACGCGCAGAGAAAGCCGCTTGCGGTCAGCAAATTTGTAAGCCACAAAATGCGGCACGGTCAGGAAATTCATGGAAAGCTCCGTCAAAAGCAGGGCAAGCAGTAGGGAAAGCCCGTTCCGCTCCCGCAGAAAATTGCACGAAAGCTGTCCGCGCACAATCTCCGGCGTGTGCCGTTTCAGCCACAACAGCACGCGCGGATCGAAGGATTCAATACAGAATTGCAGTGTCGGATATTCCCTTAGCATCGCGCAGACTGCTTTGCTCAGCGCGGCGTGATTGCCGCGAACGGGCTTCAACTCGATTATGAGCGGCGTTTTCCCCGCAAAAATGGGAAGGACTTCCTCTAAATAGGGGATCTTTTGTGCCGTTCCCTCCAACCGCATTTCACTCAATTCCGCAGCGGTGCAGTCGGCAATGTTCCGTTCCACACCTGCCGTGCGCATTAAGCTCTCGTCGTGCATAACGACGAGCCGTCCGTCCTTGCTCAGATGTACATCCAGCTCTGCACCGTAGCCGTTTTCCGCCGCCAAGCGGAATGCCTGCAGAGAATTCTCCGGCACGCCGTCGCCATGCAAACCGCGATGGGCATAATGATACGCCGCAAGCCCGAAAAAGCCCGCTTTTTTCCGCTTTCCGCGCAGAGAAAGCACCCAAAGCAAAAGCAATATCACAAGTGAAGAAAAAACTATAATCCCGAGCTTCATACTCAATCCTCAACATCCAACGCTACCAAGCCGCGTTTGGCTGTCGGCTTGTTGTCCCCGTGCAGGACAAACAGCATCGTCACAAACGCCAGCGCGACGAACACCGCAGCGTAGGGAAACAGCACGGTCAGTCCGAGCTTGTCCATCAGGAAGCCAGACAGCAGCGGCGTGACGGTCTGCGCCGCCATGCTCGCCGTGTAATAGATGCCCGTGTATTTGCCGACATTCCCACCCTTGCACATTTCAACGACCATCGGGAAGGAGTTGACATTGATCGTCGCCCAGCCGATGCCCGCAAGCGCAAACATACAGTTCATCAGCAGCGTCGGACTGCTCTCACGCAGGAAGCAGGCGACGGTAAACGAGGTTGTCAGCATCACGATGCCCGCAAGGATCGTTTTCTTTCTGCCGAGCTTGGAGGAAAGCATGCCGATGGGCAGATAGGAAATAATCGCCGCCGCCTGCGCAAGCATCAGGGTCAGGTTATAGTCCTTATTGAGCACGCTGCTCGCATAGACGGAGTATTTGGAGGTCACGGCGTTATAGCCCATAAACCAAAGCACGATGGAGGCAAGCAGGAAGCACAGCGAACGTTTTTCACCCTTGCCGAGCTTACCGTCCGTCTCTGTCTTCTCTTCTTCCTCGATGCCGTAACGCCGACTCTCCTCATGCATCTGCGCCACGAGCTTCGGCTCACGCACCTGCCAAAGAAACAGCGCCAGCGCTGCGAGCATCACGAACGCGATGACCACGAAATAGGGTGTATACGACATCATCGAATTTTTGACCGCGCCGGTCGCGAACACCATGCCCAGGCCGAGCACCAAAATGCCGCCCGCACTGCCCATCAGATTGATCACGGCGTTCGCCTTCGAGCGCAGCGGCTTGACGGTCACATCCGGCATCAGTGCGACCGCAGGCGAACGGAAGGTCGCCATGGAGAGCAGCAACATCAGCAGCAACGCGATAAACACAATAAGCGCCGTCGGGTTAGATGCCGTCTGATCCCACGCGTAAGCCTGCCGCGCGGGAACAACATAGTCCGTATAGTGCGGATTTGTAAATGCCTTGCCGTCGGTGTGCTTTTCGATGTCGGCGCGCTCAGCCTCGGTAAAACGGTCGGAAAGCGCATAGGGTGTGCCGTCCGCCGCCCTGACCTCGCCGTTTGTTACGGTAAGCTGTGACGGAATCGCACAGAACTCTTCCTCCGTAAACAGCGCTGACAGGTGATATGAGCTTCCGTCCGGCGTCAGTAAATCGGCGTCAGCCTCTTGCGCATAGAGAATCTGCATAGCGGCAGGGTCGTCAATCTGCGTGACAGAGGAGATATTTTTGAGCTGCGCACCGTCTGCAAACGACAGACCGACAAAAAGAATTGCCGCAGAAATCGTACCGATCAGAATAAAGGGGGTGCGCTTGCCGCGCTTACTGTGGCAGCGGTCGGAAATCGCGCCGAACAGCGGCAGAAGGAACAGCGCCAGCACATTGTCCAGCGCCATAATACCGCCCGAGGCGGTTTGCGACAGGCCGAATTTGTTTGTCAGAACCATCGGAATCGTGTTGTCGTATGCCTGCCAAAAGGCACAGATCAGGAAAAAGGCAAACCCGACAAAAATCGTGCGTTTGTAATCAAGCTTCATGCATCATCTCTCCTGTTTGCAGCGCGTGCAGTACCGCGCGTATATTTTCAAAAATATGCGTAGGCTTTTCCGTGTTCTCCTCGACGTCCTGTAAGGTACTCTCCCCCGAGAGGACAAGCACCGCGTCAATGCCCGCGTGCACGGCGCAGGCAATATCCGTATACACACGGTCGCCGACGAGCATTGTCTCCTCCCTGCGGAAGCCGTATTTTTCCATCGCAAGCAGCGCCATTTCCGGCTGCGGCTTTCCGATAAAGACAGGACGGCGCTTCGTCGCGCGGTAGAGCATCTCGCACACCGAGCCGCAGTCCGGCACATAGCCGTACCATGTCGGGCAGACCCAGTCGGGGTTTGCGGCGATAAAATCCACGCCGCGGTTGAGCAAAATACAGGCATCCTCTAACTTTTGAAAGGTCAGCTCCGTATCAAAGCCGCATACAAGCGCCTCCACGTCGTCCGATCGCTCGACCGTGATGCGAAAACCCGCGTCCGATAGCTGTTTGCGGAACGATGCTGTGCCGAAAGCATACAGCAGCTTATCCCGATAGCTATTCGCGTCAAGGTAAATGATCAGCGCATCCACCGAGGTCAGAAAATCGCTTTTCTCTGACGCAATGCCGAGGCGTGCCAGCTTTTTAATGTACGCCTCGACGCTGCGGGAGGAATTGTTAGTCAAAAAGAGGTATTTCCCGCCGATTTGGCGCACATACCGCAGAAAATCGGTCGTACCGTCAAAAAGCCGGTCGTCCAAATAGATCGTGCCGTCCATGTCAAGCAGAAACAAGCGCTTGCCCCGCAGGGGTGGGTTTTCCATCACAAACCCCTCTCTTCCGTGCTTCTCAAAAGGCTCTGATACTGATTCTTGATTAAATTCTTCAATCAAGAATCCCGTGTGCTGCGCACACTCGCATCGTGCTAACGCACGCTGCGCCGTCTCGTGCAGAATTCGACGCACCTTCGGTGCTATAAAAAGCTATGAAAGTTTTTATCAAATTCTAGTGAGCGTCACAGGCGATTGATTCAGAGGTTTCTTTTATTTATTATAGCGTATTGTATTCCGATTCGCAAGCATCCGGTTTATCAATAAACACCCGTTTTGTAGGTATACAATTGATGTGAGACCAAAGGGATAGACAAAGGCGATTGAGTTCATTAGAATAAAGCTACCATACCTCAAGACTAA
>SFIL01000077.1 GCA_004556205.1 Clostridiales bacterium
AGGCTGTCCGATGCGAAGCAGTTCTGCCGGAGCAGAAATGCTCGCAGACAAGGAAAAGGCCGCAGAGAATACTTTGTGTATTCTCAAGGGCTTTGACGCAGTATGAGGGCATTTCCACCCGGCAGAACCGCGTGTGCCCTTGTCAATCGACGCTAACGTCAAGCTGCGTCAAAGCCGCCGGTACGACATGTCGTACCGGCGGCTCGGTCTTTTTTTAAGCAGCCAGATCTTCCGTGTAATACGTAATGGAGGAAATGCCGGTGTAGACCGTGTTGTTTGCGATCTTCGGCTCGGCAATCTCCCACTGGTTGCCCTTCACGTTCGTGTGGAGGGAGTACATACCCTCCGCCGAGGAGGAGATGTCCACGCGGATGTAATCACCCGGATTGAGCTGGCAGACGACGGAGCCCGTCTCGAAGTGCAGTGTCACCTTCTCGCCGGGGGTATAGTCACCGAGCTGATAGCTCAGCGACGTGATGTCCTCGCGGAGGTTATACGCTACGCCGTTTTTCACAACGTCGATACGCACGATGAAGCTCGTATCCTCGCAATCGGAGGAAACCGCCACATCTGCAGTGAGAATGCCCTTGATGAAGGTCTTTTCTCCCATCGGCGCGGAGACGAAGCTGAGGATATCCTGCCGGGAATTCGGCTCGGCGTCAGCGCCGAGACCGCGGTAGCCGTTCGAGCCGTTGCCGCCGTTCTCATCGCTCGCGGTAAAGAGCGCCGGATTGGTCGGGTCATAGACATACGTCAGCGCTCCTTCGGCTTCGCCGTCGGTGCCGAGCGTGCTGCCGCCGTTGAGATAGAGTATGTTCTCGGTCGTGCCGTTCGTGATCGTCGTATCCTCGCTGTACCACCGCTCGCCGTCCACGGGGTAATACGTCACCTTGCCAAGTTCGACTTTCGTCGGCTCCGTCCCCTCGCGCACGCTGTCAAAGAAATTGACGACATAATCGGCGTTGTAGGTCGGCGTCAGTGAATCGCCGATATTCAGCGGCCAATCCGCATAGCCGGTATAGGTGTGACCGAACTGGCTCACGACAAAGGCAGACTGCGCCTTCTGCTCATCGGAGAAGCCGTTCCAGAAATTCATGCTGTCTTCATAGAAAATATCGTAGAAGTTTTCAAAGAGCAGCACCGGCACATCGATCGAAGCGATTGCGTCATAGATATAGCTTCCCGCCGCTTCGGTGCGCCACCAGTCGCCGTCCTCCGGATGCGTCAGAATGCCCGTCCAGTAATCCTCCTGCTCGCCGTACAGCTCGACCGGCCAGTTGATATAGGGAAACGTATTGAAAAGCTCCATACCGCCGACCTTCTCCCATGCCTCGGCCGGATTCACTCCAACGGGGCGGTGGAAGCGTCCCTGCCAGAAGCCCATGAGACCGAGCTTCACAAAGCCGTTCTGGTACCATGCATCGTAGCGTGTGCTCACGGGGCACTGCATGGAGATCGCCTTGATATCGTCATGGGCTGCATACAGGCTCGCCATAGAGGTGAAGCCCATATAGCTCAGGCCGTTGCAGAAGATCTCCCCATCGTAAAAGTCCTGTCCGCGGATCCAGTCAAGCACCTCGAGCTTATCGTCCGTATCGTGGATATACGGAAGGAAGCTCTCATACGGGCTGTTGCCCGTTCCCCGCGTCTGCATCATAACAAACGTGTACCCTGCCTCGACAAACGCGGAGCTGTCCGACACGCACTTCTCGATGTACTCGGCGTTGAACTCCTCCGTTGCCGCCTGATAGCAGTTCTGGGTAATGACCGTCGGGAACTGTCCCTCTTTTTCCGGCTTGACGATCAGCAGGCAGATCTCTGCGCCGTCATTCATCGGAACAAATTCCGTGTAAGCATACCCGCCGGAGCATTCGATGTACTCTCTTTCCACCGTCTCTTCCGCCGGAGCTGCCGTGACCGCCGCTGTCGGCTCTGCCGTGGCAGCGGGTTCGCTTACGGTGCCGCAGGCGCACAGCGAGAGCAGCATCGCCGCACACAGCAGCGCGCTCAACCATTTTTTCATTGACCTCGTCCATCCTCTCTTTTCATTTTCTTGACACTTTTCCCAGAAAGTGGTTTAATGTTTTCACTTTCTTTGTGTCATCTGTACCCATCGTAGCGCAGAAAACGGGCTAAAACAACCCGCAATACCGCTCCGTTTTCTCGAACAGATCGACCACATTTATTCGGACATTTTCCCCGATTCCATCGGAAAAGGAGCCACGCATGAAAACCGGAGCAAAAGGAAAAATCTGCCAAGCCTTTCTGGAGCTGGCTGACGGAAAGTCCGCACAGGATGTCACTGTTTCGGAGCTTATTGCGAGAGCCGGTATCAACCGCTCTACGTTTTATTATCATTTTACCGGCACACACGAGGTGCTGGAATACATGATGGATGATTTCTGCGCGCAATACCTTTCCGCGCTGATGATACCGCGCGGTGAGGTTGCCAAGAGCATTTCGAAAAGCAGTCAGGATGCGCTGGAAAAGGGTGTTTGCGATTATATCCGCAAGGCCGGGCATGTTGTTCCCTTTTTTCTTCAGGAACCGCACTACCGGCTGTTTGTGAAACACTTCAGAAAAGCCTTTCAGGACTACTGCCAAGCGCATACGATCGTTCAGGTGTTCCCCGACGGACACACTGAACAGCTCAAGCGCGGAGTGTTTTACGACTATTACGTACACATGAGCTGTTTGCGGCTTTTCGCCGTGCTCGAATGCTGGGCCGAGCGGAATTTCAGTGAGACGGAAGAGGATTTTGTCCACATTTTTGACACACTTCACAACACGTCGATATCGTTTCAGGGCTGAAGAACTATCGCCGGTCTCCCGCGTGGGAGACCGGCGATGGTATTCTGTTATGATCACACAATACCCTGATGCAGCATCGCGTCCGCGATCTTGAGAAAGCTCGCGATATTCGCGCCGACGACGAGATTTCCGGGCTGTCCGGCCTCGACGGAGG
>SFIL01000031.1 GCA_004556205.1 Clostridiales bacterium
AGCTATTTTAGAACTGTCAGACCGATATCGGGATTGCTTGTCCATTCATCCACGGTATATGCACCGTTGATTCGCTTGGCGGGGTTATATTTGGAAATCCTGTACTCGCTCATTCCGCAATCCACCTCAAAAAATTATCATATGGTCCAGAACGATTGGCTTTCGAACCTAAGGAAACTCTGAACAAATCGACTGCGGCGCTGCTCGGCGGATCTTTTGCCCAAACTTTTCGGTTTGAAAACATTAAAACAATAAAACATTCCTGCGGTTTTCGAACCTCAATTTTGGACAAAACCTCTCGCCGACCGCTCTTGCGGATTTATTCAGAGTTCCCCTAAATTATTTTATCAAAAATCAGTATTAATCAAGAGCAGGTATTATAAATCGCAGTTGTTGACGGTGCGCGGGAAGGGAATGACATCGCGGATGTTGCCCATGCCGGTCAGATACATCACGCAGCGCTCAAAGCCGAGACCGAAGCCCGCGTGACGCGCCGTGCCGTATTTGCGCAAATCGAGGTAGAAGTCATAATCCTCCTCCTTCAGACCCAGCTCCTGCATCCGGCTGCGCAGAACCTCGTAATCGTCCTCGCGCTGGCTGCCGCCGATGATTTCACCAATGCCGGGGACAAGGCAGTCCATAGCGGCGACGGTCTTTCCGTCGGGATTCAGCTTCATATAGAATGCCTTGATCTCCTTCGGATAGTCCGTGACGAAGAGCGGGCGCTTGAACAGCACCTCGGTCAGATAACGCTCGTGCTCGGTTTGCAAATCACTGCCCCAATGGACGGGATACTCGAATTGGTCGTTATGCGGTTCGAGCAGCTCGATTGCCTCCGTATAGGTCACATGACCGAAATCGGAAGTCAGCACATGGTTCAGGCGCTCCAAAAGCTCCTTGTCCACAAACTGGTTGAAGAAGTTCATCTCCTCGGGTGCGTTTTCCAGCACATAGGCGATGATATACTTAATCATATCCTCCGCAAGGCGCATATCGTCAGAGAGGTCCGCAAAGGCGATCTCCGGCTCGATCATCCAGAACTCCGCCGCATGGCGTGTTGTGTTGGAATTCTCGGCGCGGAAGGTCGGACCGAAGGTGTAGATGTTGCGGAACGCCATCGCATAAGTCTCGCCGTTGAGCTGACCGGAGACGGTCAGGTTGGTCGGCTTGTTGAAGAAATCCTTACTGAAATCGACCTTGCCGTCCTCGGTGCGCGGCGGGTTATTGAGATCGAGCGTCGTCACCTGGAACATCTCGCCCGCGCCCTCACAGTCTGAGCCTGTGATCAAGGGCGTGTGGACATAGACAAAGCCGCGCTCCTGGAAAAACTTATGAATGGCAAAGGCTGCGAGGCTGCGGACGCGGAAGACGGCTTGGAAGGTGTTCGTGCGCGGACGCAGGTGCGTCATCGTGCGCAGATATTCCAGCGTGTGGCGCTTCTTTTGCAGGGGATAGTCCGGCGTGGACGCGCCCTCGACCGCGACGGTGTCTGCTTGCAGCTCAAAGGGCTGTTTTGCCTCCGGTGTCTCGACCAGTGTGCCGGTGACGATCAGCGCCGCGCCGACATTGAGCTTGGAGACTTCTGCGAAATTTGTCATTGTGTCGTGGTAGACAACCTGCAGCGGGCTGAAAAAGGTGCCGTCGGACAGGACGATAAAGCCGAACGCCTTGGACGCACGCACGGAGCGCACCCAGCCGCCGACCGAAACGGTCTTTCCCACGTAGGCTTTCGTGTTTTTGAAAAGCTCTCGAACGGTAATCAGTTCTTCCATGATGTTCCTCTCAGTTTTTTTTACAGCAGCATGACGCCGGCATCGGCACATGCTTGGACGGTTCCTTTATCCCAAATGCTCGACTGCACCTCGCCGATGTGCGCGCAACCCAAAAGGAGCATACACAGCCGCGACTGCCCGATGCCGCCGCCGATGGTGAGCGGCAGTTCGCCATTTAACAGCGCCTTGTGGAAGGGCAGCTCGCGGCGGTCGTCGCAGCCTGCCTCGGTGAGCTGGCGGTCAAGCGATTCGGGGCTGACGCGGATGCCCATCGAGGAGACCTCAAAGGAGCGATCCAGCACATCGTTCCAAAACAGAATGTCGCCGTTGAGCGCCCAGTCGTCATAGTCGGGCGCTCTGCCGTCGTGCGGCTTGCCGGAGCGGAGCTTGCCGCCAATCTGCATCAGGAAGACTGCCTTGTCCTTATGCAGCCGATGGAATGCCGTTTCGCGTTCCTGTGCGGTCTGCAAGTCGGGGAACATATCCTCGACCTCCTGCGTGGTGACGAAGACTACCTCGCGTGGGATGTGTGTCTTGATTTGCGGAAATTCGATCTTCAGTGTCTCACCTGTGACATAGATCGCGTTGACGATGCGCTGCACGGTGTCTTTCAGCGTCGCGACATTGCGCGTTTCCTCACTCAGCACTTTTTCCCAGTCCCACTGATCGACATAGACCGAGTGGAGGTTATCCACGATCTCGTCGCGGCGGATGGCGTTCATGTCGGTGACAAGCCCCTTGCCGGGACGGAAACCGTAGCGTGCGAGGGCGTAGCGCTTCCATTTTGCCAGCGAGTGAACGACCTGCGCCTCCTCACCGACGTCGGGGACGTCAAACGAAACGGGCCGTTCGTAGCCGTTCAAATTGTCATTCAGTCCGGAAGCCTCCTCAACAAACAACGGCGCGGACACGCGCATCAGATCGAGCGCGCGGCAAAGATTCTTCTGAAAATTGTGCTTGATGTACTCGATGGCGCACTGCGTCTCATAAACGGTCAGCGGGTTCGAGTACCCCTCGGGGATGTAGCATTTTTTCATGGTTGACGTCTCCTTTCATTGAATAATTATGAAGTATTTTGATCTACGGCGTCTGCCGATAGATTTGCAATATATTATACACGGGGGAGATTGGATTTACAAGAAAAAATTCACAAATTTTTCATTTTTCCTGAGTCTTGCCGTCAATGCCGAAAGCGCTGTGTACGAAGGGAACATCTGCTACGCGACGAACATCGATATCCAAACCGGTGATGAAGTCTCCTACGACGCCGTTTACGGCAGTCTCGGGTTTACGGGCGAGGAGTATCGGGCGCTGGTGAAAAAGGCGCTGTTGAATCAATTCGTAACACTTCTCGGGAGCGACCTGATGTCGGAAAACATGATGGGGCAGATAAACGACTGTATCACGCGGACGGCAGAGGAAGCCAATCTCAGAAGCGCGACGCCGTATTTGGACAGCGAGGGAAAGTTGTGGATTTGGGGAAGAGTCTACCAGCTTGCAGGTGCGGCATATCAGGAATATCTGCTTCCGCTGACGGATTATGACCTCTCACCGGCCTATTCGGAATACATTGATGAATAAAAGAAAGCGGCTGATGCAGAAAAGTGCATCAGCCGCTTCGGTTAATTACCTATCAATCCTCGTAGAAGACCTTCATGCCTTTGTAGGTCATGTAGGTGTCGAGTTTGGCGACCAGCTCCATCGGGGCGTGCATGGACAAAACGGGGACACCCGCATCAACCGTCTCAATGTTGCGGTTTGCCATATAGCAGGCGACCGTGCCGCCGCCGCCCTGATCGACCTTACCCAGCTCGCCGGTCTGCCAAATGACATCATTCTCGGCAAACAGGCGGCGGACATAGGCCATGACCTCGGCTGCCGCGTCGGATGAGCCGCCCTTGCCGCGTGAGCCGGTGTACTTGAAGATGCCCGTGCCGTAGTTCAGGCGGGTGTTGTTGCTCTTGTCGCAGGTTTCGGCGTAGAGCGGGTCGAACGCGTTGCTGACATCCGCCGAGAGGCAGAAGGAATTTTCAAAGCAGCGCCGCAGGCTTGCGCCCATTGCGTCGCAGAGGTCACCCATGAACGCTTCAAAATACTCGCTCTGCATACCGCTGATGCCGACAGAGCCGATCTCCTCCTTGTCCGCAAGGACGCAGACGGCGGTCTTCTTGGGCGTGCCGAGTGTGAGCAGGGGCTTGAACGCGGCAAAGGCACAGACGCGGTCGTCATGCCCGTAGGCGGCAATCAGACTGCGGTCAAAGCCGACCTCTCTTCCTCTGCCCGCAGGCACCATCGTCAGCTCGGCAGAAAGGAAGTCCTCCTCGTTGATGCCATACTTCTCGTGCAGCAGGCACAAAATGGCGAACTTCACGCGGTCGCCGCCCTCGTCGTCCTTCAGGGGACGGCTGCCCAGCAGGACGCGCAGGTTTTCGCCCGTCACGCCCTCGGCCATTGTCTTTTTCATCTGGTCACCCGCAAGGTGAACGAGCAGATCGGTCACGCAGAAGATGGGATCGCTCTCGTCCTCGCCGACCGTGACCTTAACGACGGTGCCGTCCTTCTTCGCCACGACGCCGTGCAGGGCAAGGGGCGTGGTTGTCCACTGGTACTTCTTGATGCCGCCGTAATAATGTGTCTTAAAGAACGCCATCTCGCTGTCCTCGTACAGGGGATTCGGCTTGAGGTCGAGGCGCGGCGAGTCGATATGCGCGGCACAGATGTGCGTGCCGTGATCGAGCGGCTCCGTGCCGACGACGGCGAAGATCACGCACTTGCCGTGCCCGTTGCCGTAGACGCGGTCACCGGGTTTCAGCTCCATGCCCGGAACGAGCGGCTTGAAGCCGTGCTTCTCCGCCTCCGCAATCGTCCAATCGACGGCCTCGCGCTCGATCTTGCAGGTGCTGATAAAGTCCATATACTCCTTGCAGTACGGCTCCATTGCGGCTAAATCTGCCTTGGAGATGCGGTCATAGCCGTTCTTCGGTGCGGAGAGCAGCTCCTTGCGCAGGGCTTCGTATTTCTTTTCTTCCATGGTATCAAAAACTCCTTTCAGAAATTGCTTACATTTTTGGCAAAACACTTCGGGTGTGCTGTCGTTTTGCAGTATTTCGTGCGCCAACGCGGCGAATTCCGCGTCCGATTTTTGGGCGTTGAGGCGTTGCTCGGCGTAATCGCGGGAGATGCCGTCGCGCTGCATCAGACGCGCAATGCGCTTGTCCCGCGGTGCGGTCACAGCGACGGTGGTATCGCAGAGGTCTGCCAGACCGCTTTCAAAGAGGGCAATGGCGTCGATCACTGCAAAGGATGCGTCAGACTGTTGCAGCAGGCGTAAAACCTCGCGGCAGACGACCTTGTGTGTAATCTCGTTGAGGGCGCACAAGGCGGCTTCGTCCGAAAAGACCTGATTAGCCAAGGTCTTGCGCTGCAAAACGCCGTCCTGCACCACGCCCGGAAAACGCGCTTCAATGTCCGCAAGCAGACTCTTATCGGTTTCCAGCAGGCGGTGATACAGTGCGTCGCAGTCGATGCATAGCGCGCCCAAAGCCTCGGCTTCCCGCAAAAGGGTCGTCTTTCCGCTGCCCGTGCCGCCTGTGATGCCGAGAATTTTCATGCCTCGTCCTCCGCATTCACGGTGCGGAATGCCGCTGCCTTTTTCAGTCGGTTACCTACGGCGTAGGCGACGCCGCCGCCCTCGGGGCAGCGGGCATAGATGGTCTTGATCTCAGGTTTGTCCAAATCGCGCAGGGCGGCAAAGAGTCCTGCGGAAAGGCTTAGCGCGTCGCTGCTGCTGCCGTAGGCGGTCGGATTGCAGCCCTCATAGAGAGGCAATTCCTCTTTGAAGCAGAGCACAGCGTCGCCGTCTTGAAAACGCCTGCGGATGTAACGCGCAGCCGCTTCGCTGCTGCCCTGAATGATATAAACCTCGGCGGAGGGTGCGTAATGCTTGTATTTCATGCCCGGGGCGCGGACAACTGCGTCATTGGCAATCTGTCCCAAGACGGCGCGGTCGATGTCGATCTTACCTAAAAGCGCAGTCAATTGTTCGGGCGTGACGCCGCCGGGACGCAGCAGCCGAGGACGCTCGCCTGTGAGGTCGATGATCGTCGATTCCACGCCGACCTCGCACGCGCCGCCGTCCAAGATCGCCTCAATGCGTCCGTCCATATCGTGCAGAACGTGGGCTGCGGTCGTGGTCGAGGGCTTGCCGGAGCGGTTCGCCGATGGCGCCGCGATCGGCACACCAGCAAGGGCGATGAGCTTGCGCGTCGCCTCGGTTTTCGGGCAGCGCACGGCGACGGTGTCTAAGCCTGCCGTGGTGCGTTTCGGCACGAGGCTGCGCACGGGCAGCACCATCGTCAAGGGACCTGGCCAAAAATGTTCCGCCAAAAGCCACGCGGTCTGTGGGATGTCATGGCAGATGTCGGAAAGTTCCTTCGGCTCAGAGATGTGCAAAATCAGGGGATTGTCCTGCGGTCTGCCCTTCGCCTCAAAAATACGCGCAACGGCTTCTTCGTTCAAGCCGTTCGCGCCGAGTCCGTAGACTGTCTCGGTCGGGATAGCGACAAGCTTTCCCTCGCGAAGCAGCTTTGCCGCAAGCACGATATCCTCCTCTTTTTCTGCACTCAATTGCAGGGTTTTCATGTTGTTTCACCGCTTTCACGGAGTTTTTCCGCCTGATCTGCGGCGATCAGCGCGCCGATGATCTCGTCGAGATCGCCGTTCATGACGGAGTCGATTTTATAAAGCGTCAGACCGATGCGGTGATCGGTCACGCGGCTCTGCGGGAAATTATAGGTGCGGATCTTCTCATTGCGCATACCGCTGCCGACCTGACTGCGGCGCTGCCCCGAGTATTCCGACTCGATGCGCTCCTGCTCCATCTGATAGAGCTTGGAGGAGAGCATCATCATGCACTTTTCGCGGTTTTGGAACTGGCTGCGCTCCTCCTGACAGGAGACAACGATGCCCGTCGGCTTGTGGATCAGGCGCACGGCGGAGGAGGTCTTGTTGATGTGCTGTCCGCCTGCGCCGGAGGAGCGGTAAACCTGCATCTCAATATCTTCGGGACGGATATCGACATCCGCCTCCTCCATCTCGGGCAGGACGGCGACCGTCGCGGTGGAGGTATGGACGCGTCCGCCTGACTCTGTTTCGGGAACACGCTGTACACGATGCACGCCCGATTCGAATTTCAGCCGTGAGTAAGCGCCCGCACCGCGAATTTCAAAATCCGCCTCCTTCACGCCGCCAAGCTCCGTCTCGCTGTAGTTGAGCAGCTCGACCGACCAGCCTTTTGAGGCGGCATAGAGGTTGTACATTCGAAAGAGGCTGTGTGCAAACAGAGCGCTCTCCTCACCGCCGACACCGCCGCGAATTTCCATAATGACGCTCTTGTCGTCATTCGGGTCGTGCGGCAAGAGGAGAAGCTTCAATTCCTTCTCCAGCTCTTCCGATCGCTTTTTCGCGTCTGCGTATTCCTCCTGACAAAGCTCCTTCAGCTCCGCGTCCGACTGCCCGCTCATCAGTTCCAAGGCGTCCTGCATATCCTGCTTCGCGCGGAGATAGGCGCGGTACGCTGTGACGACCGGCTCCAGCTCCTTTTGCTCCTTGAGATAGGCGGCGGCGCGCTTCGGGTCGGCGTAAAAATCGGGCTGCTCCGCACGGGCGCACAGCTCAATATATTTTTCTTCCACAAGTTTCAGCTTATCCAGCATGGTATTCTCCGCTTCAATAAATTCAAATTATTCTAACAGATTTTCCCGAGATTGTCTACCGTATACATTAAAAACTACCTCGGCGGTATCGGTCAGTGTGTCGGTCTGTGCCAAACGCGCCGCGCCCTCTTTCGAGATGCGCCAGACATGCGGCGTCATATAGAGCAGGTTATGCACCGTTTTCGCGTCGGAGAGGGTAAAGGAGAAACGGAGCGTTTCCGAATGCAGCAGCGAAAAATGCGGGAGTGCCTGATGCAAATGCTTCTCTTTCTCCAATAATTCGGGATAAATGATCTGCTTTAGACCGAGCAGATGCTTTTCTCCCGCGAGTACCTGCACGAAAATGCCGCTCTCCTGCAAAACGCGGGCAAATTCCTCCGCCGCCGTCAGGGCGAACATGGAAAGCACGCAGTCAAAGCTGCCGCCCGAAAACGGAAGATGGGCTGCAGTGGCGGTCAGAAAATGTGCGCCCTTGTCACGCGCAGCGGCATAGCGCACGGCTTCCTTGGATATATCAATGCCCCAACGGTCGGGGATATTTGTGAGCTTGCCGAGATAATAACCCTCGCCGCAGCCTGCGTCCAAAACATTCTGCGCGTCAGGCGCAAATTTCCGGAGCAATTCTTGCAGCTTGTTTGCAATCGGGGCGTAATAGCCCGCGTCCAAAAACTCCCGCCGCGCCACGACCATCTCGCGCGTGTCGCCGGGGTGGAGGGAATGCTTGCGGCCTACGGTCAGAAGGTTTACATAACCCTGCCGTGCAACATCAAAGCTGTGTCCGGCTTCACACTGCCAAACAGCCTTGCCGCATTGCAGCGGGCTGCCGCAGACGGGACAAAGCGGAGCGATCATAGGCGATTCCTTTCTTTTCCTGTGCCCGAAAACGCGGAGACGGGCATACTATTGCGTGAGGGGTGGGAAATCCATGAGACGAATGATCTGCGCGGCAGTGCTGTGCTGCTTCTTGACGCTGCCGAGTTTCGCGGCGGACACGCCGAAGTATTTGGCGCTGACCTTTGACGACGGTCCCTCGGGGCGTTTTACATCGCGGCTGCTCGACGGACTTGTCGAGCGGGAGGTACATGCTACCTTTTTCCTCTGCGGCTATCGGATTGAGCAGTATCCCGAGCTGACCGCGCGAATCGCGCAGGAGGGGCACGAGATCGGGACGCACGGCTATGCGCACAAGTTCTTCAATTCGCTCTCGGCGGAAGGCGTTTGCTGCGATCTTTCAAAGGCACAGCGCTGCATTGAGGAGACGACCGGCGTTCAGCCGACGCTCCTGCGCCCACCCGGCGGAATCTATGATACGAAGGTCTTGCGGCAAACTGTCTGCGCCAAACTGCCTGTCGTGCTGTGGTCGGTCGATCCCGAGGACTGGCGGCGGACGGACAGCGATGCGGTCGCGTCGCATATCATCCGCAAGGCAGAAAACGGCGATATCATTCTGATGCATGATATGTCTGACTCGAGCGTGGACGCGGCGCTTCGGGTGATCGACGAGCTAACTGCGCAGGGCTTCCGCTTTGTCACCGTCTCGGAGCTTGCGTCACTTGCCGGCTCGACGATGCAGGGGGGAGAGGCGTATTATCGCTTTTCATTTGAAAAGAACGACTCAATTTCCGAGCGCGAGGCGGAGACGGAGCCTTGCACGAACCCCGCTTTTCCACCGCCTCGCCCCTGCAAAGCGGCGTTCATTGCGCGGCAGAATTCCCGCAGGTCGTCCTGCTGTGTGCCGATGGCGTATTGATATGCGCCGTCCTCTCCGGCAAATACCGCACAGCGTCCGCCGCAGACAGCTAAAACTGCGTCTGCAAGGCGGCGCACGGAGGCGCTTTGCATCGGCGCTTCAAAGAGCAGCACATCGCCCTTGCCCGCAAACGCTTCGGCTTTTTGCGAAAACAGCTCGTTTTCCAGCTGTGTGATGCGGTACTGTGCCGCGCCAAGCTCCTCCTTCTGCCTCGCGGCAGCCGCAGCAGTTTGCAGCGGCTTCGCGGAAAGAAGCGCGGAGATTTCACGGTTTTGGTCATAGACGGCGCTCAAATAGGCAAGCGCCTGCCTGCCGCAGAGCAGCTCGATACGCGAGCCTGCATGGAAACGCGTGACGGAAAGCAGTTTGACAAGCCCGATCTCTCCTGTCCGCGCGACGTGCAGCCCGCAGCAGGCGCAGGTGTCAAGGTCGGGGAAGCGGACGATGCGCACAGCGCCGGTCAGCGCCTTTTTGCTGCGGTAGGGCAGGACGGCGAGAGTGTCCGCGTCAGGGTAGAATATCTCTGTTTCGATGTTTTTCCAAATCGCCTCATTTGCGGCAAGCTCGATCTCTTTTAACTCCTGCGGGGTAATCTCGCCCGTGTAGTCGATGGTGATTGCCTCGCTGCCCATGTGGAAGCCGACGTTATCATACCCGAAACGGCTGTGAATGATGCCTGAGACGATGTGCTCCCCCGAATGCTGCTGCATGAGAGCGAAGCGGCGAGCCCAATCAATTTTGCAGGAAACCGTCTCGCCCACGGCAAGCGGCTTGTCGCAGAGATGCAAAATTTCGTCGCCTGCCTCGCTGACATCGAGGACTCGCGCGGAACCGATCTTGCCGAGGTCGCAGGGCTGTCCGCCGCCCGTCGGATAGAAGATCGTACGGTCGAGCGTGACGCGCCAACCGCCCTTTGCCGCCTCGCACGTGAGCACCTGCGCCTCAGCTTCGGTCTGATATTGGTTTACATAATACAATTTTTCGACCGCCATAACGTATCCTCCGCTGATATTTTTACAATATTATACCACAGCTTTTCAAATGCTTCAAGCATCGGTGCGGCGTGCACGAAAAAACCTTGCAATTCGCGCCGAAAAATGCTATTCTTTATACGGAAGACTGGGACGCGGCTGAAATATGGGCTGCGCCGAAGAAAACACGGATCGGAGGTACTTCTGTTATGAAAAAAATTACCGGCTCCATCGTGGCACTGGTTACGCCCTTCAACAAGGACGGCTCTGCCGATTATGGCAGACTGAAGGAACTGGCGGATTGGCACATCGAGAATAAGACCGATGCAATCTTGGTGCTCGGTACGACGGGTGAGACAGCCTCGACCTCTTTAGAGGAAGATATTAAAACTATGGAATGTGTCCTTCAGCATGTGAACGGGCGCATCCCTGTGATTGCGGGCAGCGGCTCGAACTCCAGCGAGATGCAGAAGCATAAGAGCGTGATATATTCCCAAATGGGTGCCGACGCCCTGCTGTGCATCAGCCCTTACTATGTCAAGACCAACGAGGAGGGTATGTACCGCCACTTTATGATGTCGGCGGATGCGGCTTCCTCTCCGATCATCCTTTATAATGTTCCCGGGCGCACGGGCTGCAAGATCTCTCCCGAGGTCGTGCGCCGCCTTTCTACCCATCCGAATGTGATGGGAATCAAGGAGGCAAGCGGCGATATGTCCTACGCGATGAAGATTGCCCGCTACTTAAGCGACGATTTCGTGATGTACTGCGGCAACGATGATATTACCGTACCGCTGCTGTCCGTGGGTGCATCTGGCGTGATCTCCGTCTGGGCGAACATCATGCCGCGCGAGGTGCATGATATGGTTACCGATTATTTAGAGGGACGGCACGAGAAGGCAATCCAAACGCAGCTTCGTTACCTCGATCTCATCAACGCCCTGTTCATGGAGGTCAACCCGATCCCCGTCAAGGAAGCAATGAATCTGATGGGACTCAAGGCGGGCGCGTTCCGCATGCCGATGTACCCGATGGCACCGGAGAACCGCGCAAAGCTGGCAAAGATCATGCGCGAAGCGGGACTTCCCGTGCAGGAGGACGTAGAATGAAGCTTTTTTTGAGCGGCTACGGCAAAATGGGCCACATGGTCGAGGCGTTGGCGCTGGAAAAGGGCTGGCAGATCGTCGGGCATGCGGACATCGACTGCGTAGAAAACTATGAAACCGCACCGCAGGCGGATGTCTGCGTGGACTTTTCGGGTGTCGGTGCACTGCCGCACCTGCTTGCCTATGTGAAGCGGACGGGCACACCCCTTGTCAGCGGTACGACTGGGTTGACCGAGCCGGATTTTGCCGCTCTGCGCGAGGTGTCCGAGACAGTTCCCGTCATTTGGGCGGCGAATTATTCTACGGGCGTGGCGGTTATGCGCAAGATGCTCCGCGAGTATGCACAGGTGCTTGCAGACTGGGACAAGGAAATCGTCGAGCTTCACCACAATCAAAAGGTCGATGCGCCGAGCGGCACGGCGAAGCTGCTGCTGCAGGCGCTGGATCCCGATGGCGTGGCGCTTGTCGTGCATGGCAGAGAGGGACTCTGCGGCAAGCGGAAGAAGGAGGAGATCGGCGTCTTCTCCTTGCGCGGCGGCACGGTCGCGGGGGAGCATACGGTCAGCTTCTTCGGCGAGGACGAGATTTTGGAGATTACGCATAAGGCGTCGAGCCGCAAAATTTTCGCTGCCGGTGCCCTGCGCGCAGCGGAAGCGCTCTCCCCAAAGCCTGCCGGCTGGTATTCCCTCGAAGAACTGCTGTTTTAATCGCGCATTGCATGGATGCGGCGTAGGGGCGGCTATCAGCCGCCCGCAAATGACGCAGCTGCTTCCAAAGGGCGGCTGATAGCCACCCCTACGATTTCACATGAGACCTGTTGCGCTACATGTATTTTACACATATGAGAGGAACATTATGGAAAAACTGAAACCGCGCACGCTGTCGGGCTTTATGGAGCTGCTGCCCGCGCCGCAGACTCAAATGGAGCGGATGATGGCAATTTTGCGCGAAACCTACGAGCTTTACGGCTTCACGCCGCTCGATACACCGCTTTTGGAGTCGGCGGAGATTCTTTTGGCAAAGGGCGGCGGCGAGACGGAAAAGCAGATTTACCGTTTCCAAAAGGGCGACAGCGACCTTGCCCTGCGCTTTGACCTGACCGTCCCGCTGGCGAAATATGTTGCCCTGCACGCGGGAGAACTGAGTTTCCCCTTCCGCCGCTATCAGATCGGCAAGGTCTATCGCGGCGAACGGGCGCAGAGAGGCCGCTTCCGCGAGTTTTATCAGGCGGATATCGACATCATCGGCGACGGCAAGCTTGACATTCTCAACGAAGCGGAGATCCCGTCCATCATCTATACGATTTTCCGCCGATTGGGGCTGACACGCTTTGTTATCCGCGTGAATAACCGCAAGCTCTTAAACGGCTTTTACGCCCTGCTCGGTCTGACGGAAAAGTCGAGCGACATTATGCGCACGGTGGATAAGCTCGACAAGATCGGCGCTGACAAGGTGCGCGTCATTTTGCTTGAGGACTGCGGCTTGACACAGGAGCAGGCGGACGAAATTCTGCGCTTCATTGCCATCAAAGGCACGAATGCCGAGGTGCTGCAAAAACTTGCCGACTGGCAGGGAAAGAACGAGTTGTTCGATCTCGGACTCTCCGAATTGACTGCCGTCGTAAAGTATTTGGGTGCCTTCGGTGTGCCGGAGGAGAATTTTGCCGTCGATCTGACCATTGCGCGCGGCTTGGACTATTACACCGGCACGGTCTATGAGACGACGCTCCTTGACCATCCCGAGATCGGCTCGGTCTGCTCCGGCGGGCGCTATGACAGCCTTGCGGAGTATTATACCGACCGTCAGCTCCCGGGCGTGGGTATCTCCATCGGTCTGACCCGCCTGTTTTATGTCCTTGGGGAGCAGGGAATGCTCAATCCCAACCTGCCGACCGCGCCTGCAGACTGTCTGCTGCTGCCGATGACGGAGGATGTCTCCGCTGCTGTGCGCCTTGCGACCGAGCTGCGCAAGGCGGGCATCCGCACGCAGATCTATTCCGAGCAGAAGAAATTCAAAGCGAAAATGTCTTACGCGGACAAGCTCGGCATACCCTATGTTGTCTTCTTGGGCGAGGACGAGATCGCGCAGGGTGTCTGCTCGGTCAAAAACCTGCGCACGGGCGAACAGGTCAGCCTGCCTGCCGCAGACGCGGCAAAGCTGATTCATGACGGAATCTCCGCGATGTCTGACGACACCGTAATCATAGAAAAATAAACTGGGGGAAAGAACCATGACACAAGGAAGAACACATACCTGCGGCGAGCTTCGGCTGTCTGACGCGGGCAAGACAGTAACACTGGCGGGCTGGATGGAAAATGTCCGCGAGGTCGGCGCGAATTTGGCGTTTGTCGTCCTGCGCGACTTCTACGGCACGACGCAGGTTGTCATTGAGAGCGAGGAGATGATGCAGGTCATCAAGCCGATCAACCGCGAATCGACGATCTCCGTGACCGGTATCGTGCGCGAGCGGACGAGCAAGAACCCGAAAATCGCCACCGGTGAGATCGAGGTCGTGCCGGAGAAGATTGAGGTGCTCGGTCGCTGCCGCTATAACTCCCTGCCCTTTGAGATCAACCGCTCAAAGGAGGCAGACGAGAACCAGCGCCTGAAGTACCGCTATCTCGACCTGCGCAATCCGGAGGTCAAGAAGAATATCATCCTGCGCTGCAATGTCGTTGCCGACCTGCGCCGCAGCATGACGGAGCACGGTTTCTTGGAGATTACCACGCCGATTTTGACCAGCTCCTCTCCCGAGGGCGCGCGCGATTATCTTGTTCCGGCGAGAAACCACCCTGGCAAGTTCTACGCCCTGCCG
Source organism: Clostridiales bacterium (assembly GCA_004556205.1). Classification (GTDB taxonomy): domain Bacteria; phylum Bacillota; class Clostridia; order Oscillospirales; family Oscillospiraceae; genus JAZOXB01. The sequence continues at coordinate 14,129 of SFIL01000031.1, forward strand.
CAGGCACCGCAGCAGTTCAAGCAGCTCCTGATGACCTCGGGCTTTGACCGTTATTTCCAGATCGCGCCCTGCTTCCGCGATGAGGACGCGCGCGCTGACCGCAGCCCCGGCGAGTTCTATCAGCTTGATATGGAGATGGCATTTGCCACGCAGGACGATGTCTTCGCTGTTTTGGAGGATGTTCTGCCGCCCATCTTTACGAAGTACGGCAAGTACAAGGCGGCGTCCGCCGCGCCCTTCCGCCGCATCTCCTACCGCGACGCGATG
>SFIL01000078.1 GCA_004556205.1 Clostridiales bacterium
TTGGACATTCCGATTGGGAATATCCGAGAAAACAGCTTTTCTACGATTTGGCTAAATAGCCCAATTCTTGAAGAGCTAAATAATCGACAGAAATATTCTGAACCATGTGTACAGTGTATTTATGTGGAGAAATGCGGTGGATGTAGAGGTGTAGCATATGGAAGTTTTGGAGATTATTTTGCTCCAGATCCTCACTGTTGGCTAGATTCAAATGGAGAAAGGCTGTGAGTTTTGTGTGTGAAACACATCAAGAATCTATACCTATAGAATTGCTGAAAGGATATTTTTCTAGAAACGGTTTTTTGCTTTGCAATGAGTGCCGTAATATGCCGTCGCTTTTCAATGTAGGAGGCGACTGGAATAGCATTGTACAATTAATAGAAGAAGGTCAAGTTTTTTATAGCAAATTATATAAAGGTCGGGTCACATATTTGTCCAGAGAATTCTATGCGCAGGTTAAACCTTATCGCCAGCGTATGGAGCTGATTTCAAGCCATAGTAGGTTAATATACAATTTACTCGATACCATTGGGTATGCTAACGCACAAGATATCAAACGTTTATTAAACCTTTCAAACAAAGTATATACGGACGCAATGCATGAACTAAGTCAAGAGCTTTTAATTACCGCAATTCAACGCGATAAAACGATAAACCAAAATTGGAGCTCATTTTATTGGGGGACATATAAGACATGGGAGTCTCTACATCCTATATCTGATATAGAAGTATCGACCAGTCGACTTAAGCAATTACTCGATAGATTAATTTCTGAAAAAGAAATTCATAAATTATTACAGTGAGACGATTTTAAGGAAATAAGACTATCTCTTTAATCAGTCTCAACAAGCTCCTGGTAAGTCATACTTATACTGTATACGACCCGCTTTGACAACATCGGCATTTTCCTCCCGAACATAGTCTATGGCCGCGGTTGGCGGCATGCGCCGTTCCGGGAATACATCGACCCCGAAAATCCGTCGCTGATCGCCGCGCTCCCGCCCTGCTTCCTCGTGACGGCGCGCGGTGACTTCCTCCGCCATTACAGCCGCGACTTTGCCGCGGCATTGAAGAAAAACGGTCTGGAGGCCGAGCTTCTCGACATGGACGAGCCGGAAAAGCTCGCCCACGCTTTCGCCGCGATGCTCCCGGAAACGGCCGCAGCGCAGCGCGCCAACGCCGCCATGGCGGATTTTCTCAAGGCGCATATATAAACGAAAAGCCAAACGGCGCAACCTTTCCGTCCGCGTCGTTTGGCTTATTTTTTATAAACGGACGTTACCCAACAAAAGCGGCGTCCCTCTCAAAGGCTCCCTTGTGTAAAGGGAGCTGTCAAAATGATTTCAAAAATCATTTTGACTGAGGGATTGTTGTACCGTCGAATCGATATAAGCGCAAACCTCCTGGAAATGATACCGGATTTCGTTGTTCGGAATGCGAAGCACAGTCAAGCCGTAGTTTTTGAGAAAAGCCGTTCGTTCGGAGTCATATTCTATGGCTTCTGCTTCTCCGTGTTGGGAGCCGTCCAACTCAATAACGAGTTTTGCTTCGGCACAGTAGAAATCCACAATGAATTTCCCTATCACCTTTTGCCGCAAAAAGCGGACAGGATAGCCGCGCAAAAAATCGTACCATAGGTGTCGCTCTTCTTTCGTCATTTTCTTCCGCAGCTCTTTGGCAAAAGGCACCAGTTCTTTGTTATGCTTATACTGCATGGCAATCCCTCCGTCACGGCGTTATGCGCCGCGCCACCTCCCTTTACACAAGGGAGGCTTTGAGCGGCAGCTGCATGACGATCTCGTCCCCGTCGCGGTCGATTTCCACAAAGCCGAAGCTCTCGTAGAGTTTTCGCGCGGTTTCGTTTCCCTCAATATAGCAGAGAGTGACTTTATCGTACTGGCCGTCCGCCTTCAGTTCGTCCAAAATCGCCCGCACCGCCGCTTTGCCGTACCCGCGGCTCTGATACCTCGCGTCGATGAACATCTGGCTCAGATCGTAGCTTTGCAGCTCCGGCTCGTCATAATAAAGCCCCATGCCGACGGGGAGATCATCCGCACAGATCAGAAACGCCCGGCTGCGCCGGGCGCGGTAAGCATACGCCCGCGCCAGCAGCTTCGCCCTGTCGGAAACAAACGGCTTCTGCGCTTCGGAAACGGCCAGATCGATGCGCCAATTTCCGGGGTCAATATCCAGAAGATGTATCATTTTCTTTCCTCACACACCGGAGAGAACGAAGCTGCCGTCGCCCTCGACGGCGTATTCGCCGAGCGCGGCGGGCAGGAAATAGGAATCGCCCTGCCGGAAGGGATAGTTCCTTCCGCCGCAGAGGATATCCCCTCCGCCGCGCACGCACATAAGGTGCGTAAAGCTCCCTCCCTCCGTGGAGAGGTCGATGCGCCGCTTCACCTCCGCGCGGCGGACGCGGAAATACTCGCACGTCAAAACCTCCTGCACGCCGTCCGGCGGGCAGGGGAGGAGCGTGTCCGCCGCGCCCTGTGCGGGCGCGCAGTTCATCACTTCGATCGCGCGGTCCAGATGGAGCTGCCGCGATTTTCCGTCCGCGCCGAGACGGTTATAGTCGTAAACGCGGAACGTTGTATCCGAATTCTGCTGGATCTCCGCAACGAGAATGCCCGCGCCGATGGCGTGCACCGTGCCGGGACGCACGAAAAACACGTCGCCGGGGCAAACGCTCACGCGGTTGAGCACCTCGCAGATCGTGCCGTCCTGCGCCCGCTGCCGCAGCTCGTCCGGCGTCACGGCGCGCGAAAAGCCGAGAAAGAGCGTGCTCTCCGGCTCGCAATCGACAACATACCACATTTCCGTCTTGCCCTG
>SFIL01000032.1 GCA_004556205.1 Clostridiales bacterium
CGGATCGACGAGCTTGCCGTTCTCCGGCGTTACAGCGATCGCGTTATTGTAGTAACCGTTGTAGGTGTTGCCCAGCGCAACATTCTTCGCCGCGCAGACGATAACAACCTCATCGCCTTCCTTCAGTTCGGAAGCGAGGACATATTCGTTCTCGGGCTTAGGATCGGGATCGGGATCGGGATCGGGGGTGGGAGCTTCCGCGCCCTTGACATAGAACTGGAAGCCATAGTCTTTGGCTGTGGGGCTGGAAGTGCTGTAGCCGCTGATCTTGGTGACATCCTTATTCGCGTTATAGTAGCACTCAATGTAAGCAGGGCCGTAGTTGTTGGACAGCGTGGAGTGCTGGATGTAATACAGATTGTTGGTTGCGTCGCCGGAAATAACCTTCCATTCGCCGGTTGCGCCTTCATAATTGGCGTTGTTCGTCAGCTCGAAGTAGGTCTTGCCGTTCGACTCGGACAGCCACATCATGATCTTGTTTTCGCCGTTGACGAAGCTGCGAAGCTGAAGGTGCCGTTTCCGTTGTCAACAACCGTCCAAACCAAGGAAGCGTCGGGAGCGGCGATCTTGTTATCGGCAGGAGCGACGGTCTCGGGCATCAGATACCAGTCGTTGTCTGTCTCGTTTCTGATCGCCATGCCGTGACCCGGGTTGTAGATGACGACCTCATCGCCGCCCTTGATGGAAGCGGAGAGAACGAAATCATCGCCGGTAGCGGGAGGATCAACGGGGGGATCCACGGGAGTCTCGGGGGCTTCGGCGCCCTTGACATAGAACTGGAAGCCATAGTCATTGGCGGAGGGGCTGGAAGTGCTGTAGCCGCTGATCTTGGTGACATCCTTGTTTGCGTTATAGAAGCACTCAATATAAGCCGGACCGTAGTTGTTAGACAGCGTGGAATGCTGGATGTAATACAGATTCTTGGACGCATCAGCGGAAATGACCTTCCATTCGCCGGTCGCGCCTTCATAATTGGCGTTGTTCGTCAGCTCGAAGTAGGTCTTGCCGTTCGACTCGGACAGCCACATCATGATCTTGTTTTCGCCGTTGACGAAGCTGGACCGGAGCGATGGTCTCGGGCATCAGATACCAGTCGTTATCGGTCTCGTTTCTGATCGCCATGCCATGACCCGGGTTGTAGATGACAACCTGGTCGCCGCCCTTGATGGAAGCTGCGAGAACGTATTCGTCCTTGGCATACCCCTTCTCGGGAACGATAGTGATTCTGCCTTCACCGGTGACCTCTGCGTAGTTCGCGCCGAGGTCGCTGTTGGCAGCTTCGATCTCATGCTTGCCGTCCTTTTCGGGGAAGGACTTGACATAGTTCGCGAGAACCATGTAGTCTTCCATGACGTAGTCGAGGACATTGACAGCGCCCTTGAACATTGCGAAGCCGTCGCCGCAGTCACGCAGCGTGTAGTTATAGCCCGCCATGTTGTAGGTCTTGGTCAGGTCGAGCGGTTCGCCGCCGATCTTAACATTCTTGACACGGTATTCGCCGGTCGGGCCTGCAGTCCAAACGCCCTTGTCGTCCTTCTGCACGGTGCTGGGGATGTAGGAGTGGATCTCATAGCTCACGCCGGAGACCTGGAGGAAGCCGCCGCATTCTGCGGTGCCGACGTCACGAGCGCCCCATTCGAGCGCGTCGAGGATCTGCTGGCCGGTGACCGTGATCAGGCAGGCGACGTTGCCGAAGGTGTGGATGCTCTTGCAGGTCTTGTAGGAGATGTCGCCGGTGACCGCCTTGTTACGGACGCCGCCGCCGTTCATGATGGCAAGATCGACATCGAGATCCATGTTGTCGAACAGATAGTACAGCGCGTCTGCCGCGAAGTCGCCGGTGTTGGTTTCCTGCTTGCGGACGAGACGGTTGCCGTCCTTGTCGTAGTTGTCGAAGGTCAGTGCGGTATGACCGATGACCTCGCCGAGCTTGGTGTCGATCTCGGAGATCCAAGCATTCTTGATCTCTGCGACATCCTTGTCGGAGCCGTCATATTCGGTGATCAGTTCGGACTTGATGCCGTCCTTCGTGATGCTCATTCTGCCGATCGCGCCGAAGTAGCTGCCGGTCTGGGTCAGAACGACGGTCTTGCCGTCCTTCGCCTTAGAACGCGTCAATGCCGGTGGTGTTGGCAATGACCTCCTCGCTCGTCCACGGCTTGCTGGCAGGATCGTCGCCGCAGTGGCCGAGGGCGATGACATAGTCTGCGCCTGCTCTCTTGGCAAGGTCAACCGCGGTCTGCACGGAATTATACAGCGCAGCGCCGTCCGTACCGCCCGCGATGCCGTAGATGTAGTTGCCGGCCTCGTCCTGGAAGTACTTCGGGGTGGACTTGGTGAAGGATTCGGGCGTGGTGATGCCGACGACTGCAATCTTCTTGCCGCCGACCTCGAAGAGCTTGTAAGCATCGAGAACGCTGTCGCCCGGGACGCCGTCCTTCTCATGATAGAAGTTTGCGGACAGGTAGGGGTAGTCTGCCATCTCAATCAGCTCGAGCGCACGGTCCATGCCGTAGTCGAACTCATGGTTGCCGAGGGTCGCGGCATCGTAGCCGGCGGCGTTCATCAGCTCAATGATGGTCTTGCCCTTGTCCATAGAGCCGTAAGCAGTGCCCTGCACATGGTCGCCCGCATCGAGCAGGAGGACGCCGGCAGCAATGGAAGCGGTCTGCGCCTTCAGGTCGGCGATGTTGTCATAGGACAGCTTGCCGTCGATGTAGGTGTGGACGTCGTTGGTGTAGTAGATGACGATCTCATTCTCGTCTGCGAGCTTGTCGCCGCAGCCGGTGCAGACGCCGTCTTCATAGTTGTGGCCGGTGGCCGGGATGATTTCGGTCTTGGTCTCACCGCAGCGCGTGCAGGTGTAGAGCATTTCGCCGTCTTCGGTGCAGGTAGCAGCCTTGGTTACCTTGCCCTCATCCCAAGTGTGCTCGGTGCAGGGCTTGGTGGCCTCGTCGAACACGGTGATGATCTTTGCGAACTGAGCGCGGGTCGCGTTATCCTGCGGCAGGAGCTTGCCGTCGGAGCCGCCGATGATCTTCATGGAGATCGCCCAGTTAAAGGCTTCCTTCGCATAAGCAGCGATCTTGTCGGCATCCGGGAAGCTCTTGAGGTAATCTTCCTTGACCTCAGGGCAGCCGGCATAGCGCCAAATCATGGTGACGAGCTGCTCGCGCGTTACCATTCCGTCCGGATCGAAGCGGTTGCCGCCGACGCCGTTCACGACGCCGTTCTGCTGCGCCCATGCTACGCCGTTCTTGTACCAGTCTTCCTTCAGGTCGATGAAGGTAGACGGCTTGATCGACGGGATTACGGGATCAGCCAGGCGGTAGAGAACAACGGCAGCCATTGCACGGGTGCAATAGCCCTCCGGCTCAAAGCCGTTTGCCGAGGTGCCGTTCATAAGCTGCGGATCGTGCTCGTATACATACTTGACATACGGCGCGAACCAGTCGGAATCGTCCACGTCCGTAAAGTGCAAAACGTTCGCACCGAACACGGAGGGGATGACGCCGACGACCATAGCGAGAACCAAAAGCATCGCTAAGGCCTTCTTAAATGCGTGTTTCATTGTTTGTCCTCCTTCTTATTCCAAAATAACGGGCATAAAGCCCACTTTGGTCTTTTTATTTTATCAATAATTCCCGCATTCCGCAAGGACGGTGAGGTACTTTTCTCCGTTTTCACGGAGGCGTTTTTGAAAAACGAAAAAAACGAACTTTTTCTATCGAACTGTTTTCAAAAAATCCGTTTTACAGGGAATTGTTGGAGAAAATAGTGCACATAGCGGTGCTCCGCAGCATTCACATAACCGTACAGGCCACGGCAAAAACGGAAGTGTCTGCATACGGCGGAAAGACGCGCCGCCTCTGCTGTGCGGAAAACTACCGCTCGCCGCGAGCCTTCATGCCGCCGCCGAGGGGGATGCCGAATTTTTGCTTGATCGGTTCCAGCTCCTCTAACTGCGCACGCGTCAGGAGGCGGACTTCTCCGAAGGCACGCATATTCGCGTAGACCGTGAAGGTCTGCTCTAAACACTCCATGCGGTACAACGCACGCAGGACATCGCTGCCCCATGTCACTGCGCCGTGGTGCTCCAACAGTGCCGCGTATGCCTCGTTACAATATTTGGCTGCGCTCTCGGCAAGCGCCTTCGAGCCGGTTGCGGCGTAGGGCGCACAGGGGACCCGTCCGACCTGCAGGACGGCATCCAGGGAAATGGCAAGGTCAAAGTCCCGCCCAAGGGTCGAATAGGCGGTCGCGGCGGCGGGATGCGCGTGGACGACACCCCCGATATCGGGATTCTCACGGTAGAGGGCAAGGTGCATCGCCGCTTCGCTTGAGACCCTCCATGTGCCCTCGACGGTCTTCCCCTCGGGGTCCAGCCGCACGAGCATTTCCTCTGTCATAAAGCCCTTCGAGACTCCCGTCGGCGTGATCCAGACGGTGCCGTCTGCCATGCGGGCGGAGAGGTTGCCGTCGTTGGCGCAGACAAAGCCACGTGCGTACAGGCGGCGGCCTGCCTCCAAAATGGCTTCCTTTGCTTCCTGATGTGAGGTATAGTTCATTCGCCCATCTCCTTCGGGAACAGCTTGCGGAAGCTCTCGTCAAACGGCGGACGCGCGATGCCGCGTTCGGTGACAATACCCGCAAGCAGGCTGTGATCGGTCACATCAAACGCCGGATTGTAGCACTGCACCTCGGGCAGCGCCATCGGCTCGGCGTAAAACAGCTCCTTGATCTCCTCCGGCTTCCGCTCCTCGATGGGAATATCGTCGCCCGTCGGGCAGGCAAAGTCGATCGTCGTGGAGGGCCCCAGCGAGTAGACGGGAATGCCGTAATAGTGTGCCAATACCGCCAGCCCGGACGAGCCGATCTTATTTGCAACGTCGCCGTTGCGGGCGATGCGGTCGCAGCCGAAAAACACCGCCTGCACCTTCCCCTGCTTCATCACAAGGCTTGCCATATTGTCGCAGATCAGCGTGCAGGGGACACCCGCCTTTGTCAGCTCGTAGCTCGTCAGGCGCGCGCCCTGCAAAAGCGGCCTCGTCTCATCGACGAACACATGAATGTCAACGCCGCGCTCCTTTGCTAAATAGAAGGGTCCCTGCGCCGTGCCGTAGCGCGAGGTCGCCAGCGGCCCCGCGTTGCAGTGGGTGATGATACCGTCGCCGTCCTTGAGCAGGGAGAGTCCGTACTCCGATATTTTCAGACACATTGCCATGTCCTCTGCGTGGATGGCTTTCGCCTCGGCTTCGAGGGCGGCGAGCAGCGCCGCGCGGGAGCTGTCCTTGTGCGCGCGGACGATGTTCTCCATGCGGCGGAGCATACAAGAGAGATTGACCGCCGTCGGGCGCGAGGAATTGAGGTAGTCCGACAGACGGAAATATTCCTTGCAGAAGTCCTCGTAATCGGGGACTTCGATTTGTTTTGCCAAGACCGCCATCGAATAGGCGGCGAAAATGCCGATTGCCGGCGCGCCGCGCACGCGGAGGGAATAGATCGCCTCCCACATCGTCTCGGCGTCGGTCAGGGTCAGGTATTCGGTGCGGCGCGGGAGGAGGGTCTGGTCTAAAATGACGACGCTGTTCCCGTCGTCTCCCAAGCGGACATTGACCGCGTGGGTCACGGATTGGATGTGCATGGGAAACCTCCTTTGGAGTGAATAGTGAATCGTGAATCGTGAATAGTGAATAACGAATAGAGAAAAGTGAAAAGCATCGGAGCGCTCCTCCGATATTCACTATTCTCTGATCACCATTCACTGTTCACTGAAGCCTTGGAAAGGCGCGTCGGGGATACCGCGCGCTACAGCGTTGATCGGGAAGCGGCAGGTTTATGCCTCGCCGAAGGAAATGATGCTCTCGCGCACGAGCTGACGGAACAGCGGCGCGACGCGGTTCGCCGTCTCAAAGACCTCCTCGTGGCTCAGGGGCGTCGGGCTGATGCCTGCCGCCTGATTCGTAATACAGGAGATGCCGCACACGCGCAGTCCCGCGTGCTTCGCTGCGGCAGCTTCGCAGGCGGTAGACATACCAACAGCGTCCGCGCCCAAGGCGGCGAGCATCCGCACCTCGGCGGGCGTCTCAAAGGTGGGACCCGTGAGCTGGCAATAGACGCCCTGCTGCAGCGGGATATCGTATTTTTGAGCGGTTTTGATGATTTTTGAGCGAAGCTGAGCGTCATACACCTCGGACATATCGGGGAAACGCGGTCCCAGCTCGTCCACATTTGCGCCGATCAGCGGGTTGGGGAAGAGGCTCATGATATGGTCGGTGATGAGCATGAAATCGCCTGCGCGGAAGTTTTTGTTCACGCCGCCGGCGGCATTGGTCAGGAATAAGATTTTCGCGCCGAGCATTGCCATCAGTCGCGTGGGCAGGAGGACGTCCTCGGCAGAGTAGCCCTCGTAAAAATGGACGCGGCCCTGCATGATGACGACCTTGACGCCGCCGAAGGAGCCGAACACAAAGCGTCCGCGATGCCCGGGGACGGTCGAGACGGGGAAACCCTCGATGTCGGCATAGTCCACGGTGGCAACCGCGTCGATCTCGTCTGCCAGCGCGCCGAGTCCCGAACCGAGGATCAGCGCCACCTGCGGCACGAAGTCGGTCTTTTCCCGCACACAGGCGAGACATTTTTGCAGTTTCTCATAGGCTTTGGTCATGATGTACCTCCTGTTTTTTTATCAGTGAATAGTGAGGAAAGCTGTAGCGCACGGCATCCCTGACGCGCCTGCGGGCAGCCTGCTTTGAGATTGCCACGACCCCGTTCGTTGGGGGGTCTCGCAATGACATGGGAGGGAAGCAGATGCGTTTACAGCAGCTTCGCGCCTTCGGTGTCGAGGCGGAGGGCTAAGACCTGCCAATTCGGAAGCGCCTGCGGCAGTCTTGCCTGCAAGCGCTCGCCGACCTCGTCGTTATCCGCGATGCACAGGCAGGTCGGGCCTGCGCCGGAGATGCAGAACGCCGTCACGCCGCACTCCCGCGCCGTCTGCTCGGCAAGGTCGATGCCCTCGATCAGGCCTCTGCGGTACGGCTGGTGCAGACGGTCATCCAGCGCCAGCGCAATCATCTCCGTATCTGCCGTCTCCAAGGCTCTGAGCAGCAGCGCCGCGTGAGAGACATTAAACACCGCGTCGGCAAACGGCACGCGCTGCGGCAGCACCGACCGTGCAAGCTGGGTGCTTAACGGGAAATCCGGCACGAGCGCCAAAAAGCGAAGCTTGTCCGACAGCGGAAAACGCGCTGTCACGGGGCGTCCCTCGCGCATGAGGCTCGCGGTCATGCCGCCGTAGAGCGCGGGCGCGAGGTTATCGGGGTGTCCCTCGACGACAGTGCAGAGCCGCAGCATCTCGTCCTTATCCAAGGGCGAGCCGTGCAGGGCGTTTGCCGCCATCATGCCGCCGATGATCATGGCCGACGACGAGCCGAGTCCCCGGCAGACCGGGATATGCGCGTCGATGTCCAGCCGCAGCGGCTCCGGCTCCATACCCAGCGCCTCCATCGCGTAGCGGTAGGCGACAACGGAGAGATTGTCACGGTTGCGGAATTCCTCGGGACAGCCGAAGATCTCCAGCCCGCCCGAGATCGTTTCAAAGGTATAGGTATTATAAAGCGCCAGCGCGCAGCCGAAGGAGTCAAAGCCCGGGCCTAAATTCGCGCTCGTCGCGGGTACGCGCACCGTTACTCGTCCCATTGCCGCATCCTCCTTTGCACATACGCCTGCATCTCCTCGCGGTCGATCACGTCGCGATGCAGAATCGGCAGCTTTTGCAGCCGCGCCAAATTCGGCGGGACCGGCACGCCCGTCAGCTCGTTTAAGCGGAACATGACGTCAAATTCCGTCCCGCTCGTGTCGCCGCCGACTGCGGAGAGGACTGCCGTCGGGAATTTATACGGCGACGCCGTGGACAGCACGACCACGGGCGTGTCCGTTTGGTAGCCCTCCGCCACGCGCCACGCGACCGCCGTGTGCGTATCCATGAGATAGTGCTCGGTTTTCCAGACCTTACCGATTGTCTCCATCGTCTGCGCATCGTCGCAGCAGCCATAGGCAAACTCCGCGTGCAGCTTGGAAAGGAGGCTGTCCGAGACAGTGTAGCAGCCGTTTTCCGTCAAGCTGCGCATATAGCCCGCGACCTCGTCCTCGTTCTCGGTCAGAAGCCACAGGAGCCGCTCCAAATTGCTCGAGACGAGAATGTCCATCGACGGGGAGATCGTCTTATAAAACGGGCGGCGGCGGTCATAGGTGCCCGTGCGCAGGAAGTCCGTCAGGACGTCGTTGCGGTTGGACGCGCAGACGAGCTTTCCGACGGGAAGTCCCATGCGCTTGGCGAGGTAGCCCGCCAAAATATCGCCGAAATTGCCCGTCGGCACGACGAAATCCACTTTGTCTCCGCAGGCAACGCGCCCCGCCTTGAGCAAATCGGCATACGCTTTATAATAGTATACGACCTGCGGCGCAAGTCTGCCGATGTTGATGGAGTTCGCGGACGAGAGGCGCACGCCGCAGTTTTCCTTTACGCCGGCGGCAAAAATCTCCTTTACGCCGGTCTGTGTGTCGTCAAAATTGCCGCGCACGGCGCACACGCGGACGTTCGCGCCCGCCTGTGAGATCATCTGTTTTTTCTGCACCTCGGAGACGCCGTTTTCGGGATAAAAGACGATGATTTTCGTCCCCGGCACGTCGCAGAAGCCCGCGAGCGCCGCCTTGCCCGTGTCGCCCGAGGTAGCGGTCAGAATCAGAATCTCGTCCGTCACGCCCTCCCGCTCGCGCGCCGCCGTGATGAGCTGCGGGAGCATCGAAAGCGCGACATCCTTAAATGCCGAGGTCGGCCCGCGGAACAGCTCGAGGACATAACGACCGCCGACGGGCACCAGCGGCGTCAATTCCTCCGTCTCGAATTTTCCCGCGTAGGCGCGGCGCACCAACGCGCCCATGTCCCGAAAATCGGGCAGGAGCGCAGATAAAATTTTCTCCGCCATGCCGAGCGTATCCAGCCGAAGGACGCTATGTACGTCAAAATCAACAGGCGGACGCGCAACATACAGCCCGCCGTCGGGCGCAAGTCCGCGCAAAACCGCTTCGGCGGAGCCTGCGCGCAGTTTTTTATCCCGTGTGCTTTGATATTCCATAGAAAACCACCAATCTTTTTTCTTGCGTTTTTCTAAAGTATATGATATACTGTTTTTCAGAAAAATGCAAGTGTTTTTCTCACGCGGACACTTGCACACGAAAGAAGGGGCATTTGAGATGAAAAAAACCATGCGGATCGCCCTGCTCGGCCTCGGAACGGTCGGCTTTGGCGTATATGAATTTGTACGGACACGTCAGGATATGGAGCTTGCCTGCGCTCTCAGTCTCGTCGTACCCGAGGGCGTGACCTGCCCGATCGCGAAGAACATTGACGAGATTCTCCGCGACGAAAGCATTGATACCGTCGTCGAGGTCATCGGCGGTCTGCATCCGGCGTATGAGTTTGTCAAGGGCGCGCTGTCTGCGGGCAAAAATGTCGTCACGGCGAACAAGCTCCTCATCGCCGCGCACTACCGCGAGCTGGTGACGCTTGCCGCGGAAAAGGGCGTCGCCCTGCGCTGCACGGCGGCTGCCGGCGGCGGCATCCCCTGGCTGACAAGCTTGGAGCGCACGGCGGCGCAGGAACCGGTCATCCGCATCAGCGGCATCATGAACGGCACGACAAATTTCATTCTCGACACCATGCATCGCACGGGCGGCAGCTTCGCGGACGCTTTGCTGGAGGCGCAGCGCCTGGGCTACGCCGAGGCGAATCCCGCCGACGACCTGAACGGCGCGGATATTCGCCGCAAGCTCGTCATCTCCTCGAACATCGCCTACGGCTGCGTTTTGGACGAAGCCGAGGTCGCCACGGAGGGCATCGAGCATATCAAGGGCACGGACATTGCTGTATTTAAGCGCATGAACCGCGTATGCAAGCTGATTGCCGCCTCCCGTAAGCTCGAAAACGGCGTCGCGGCGTATATTGAGCCTGCGCTCGTCCCGCCCGCCATGCCCGAGTCCGCGATCCCGCAGAACTACAATCTGATCTCCCTCACGGGCGAACATATCGGCAAGCAGAGCTTCTACGGGCAGGGCGCGGGACGGTATCCCACGGCATATAATGTACTGCAGGACTGCGTGGACATCAGCCGCGGCGTCACGGCGTTCTACACCGACCGCCTGAACGAGGCGCACGTGGACAATTCCTCGATCAAGCGGCAGTATTATATCCGCACGGACGGCATGGACAAATGGCTGCAATCCCATGTTGACAAAATTCTCGACTGCGGTATAATAACGGATGAAGTGTCCGTGACAGAAATACACGCATGGGCAAAAGAGCGTCGGCAGAGCGACCCGGGCTGCTTCTTCGCGTCGCTGCGATAAGCCGCGCCGGCGGATCGCGCCCTGCAAAATACTCTCCCGCGATTTTATATATAAAAGGAGTTCTGAATGTTAAAGGTCTTGAAATTCGGCGGTACCTCGATGGCAGATGCCGACCAGTACCGCAAAATCCGTGATATTGTGCGCAGCGACCCCGCGAGGCGCATCGTGGTCGTGTCCGCCGCAGGAAAACGTTTTTCCGACGACAACAAGATCACCGATCTGCTGTATCTGTGCTACGCACACCTGCAGTACGGCGTCTCCTGCGACAGCATCTACGCAATGGTGCGTGAGCGCTACTGCTCCATCCGCGACGAGCTGGGCCTGCAGACCGATTTGGAGGGAGAATTCGCCGCTCTGCGCGAAAAAATGGAGCACGGCATCTCCCGCGAGGAGCTGGTTTCGCGCGGCGAATATTTTTCCGCGCTGTTAATGGCGGAGTTCCTCGGCTTCCGCTTCATCGACGCGACGAGCTGGCTGTTCTTCCACTATGACGGCACGGTCGATCAGGAGAAGTCCTATGCCGCGCTGTGTGCGCTGGTGGGAGAGGACGGCTGCGCCGTCATCCCGGGCTTCTACGGCCTGATGCCCGACGGCAAGATCCGCACGTTGACGCGCGGCGGCTCGGACATCACGGGCGCGCTTGCCGCCGCCGCACTGAACGCGGATGTCTACGAAAACTGGACGGACGTATCGGGCATTTTGATGGCAGACCCGCGCATCGTCGAAAATCCGAAGCCCATCGAACGCGCCACCTATTCCGAGCTGCGCCAGCTCTCCTACAGCGGCGCGCAGGTGCTGCATGAGATGACCGTTTTCCCCGTGCGGGAGAAGAATATCCCGTTGAATATCCGAAATACCAACGACCCGTCTCACCCGGGCACCCTCGTCAGCGAGGAGTTCCATGAGCCGCGCAATATGCAGAAGGGCTTTATCACGGGCATCGCGGGCAAGCGGGATTTTTCCATCGTCACCATCTCCAAAAAGGGCATGGCAGGCGCGGTCGGAACGCTCCGCGCGATCGTCGAGGTGTTCGAAAACAACACCGTTCCCATCTGCTACACCCCGACCGGCATTGATGTGCTCTCCCTCGTCGTGCCGACGGAAAAGCTCGCCCCGCACCAGTATTCCATCATGGACGATCTGCGCAGCGAGGTGCGGCCCGACAGCATCAAGGTCACGGATAACATTGCCATCATTGCAGTCGTCGGCAGAAAAATGGCGTACCGCGCAGGTACATCGGGCAAAATTTTTGCCGCCCTCGGCGAGCAGGGCATCAATATCCGCATGATCTCGCAGGGTCCCGACGAGCTGAACATTCTCGTCGGCGTGGACAACAAGGACTACGCAGAAACCATCCGCGTGCTGTATAACGCGTTTGTGAAATAGAATTTTGCACCCTTCGAACTTGTAGCGCGCGGCATCCCTGACGCGCCTTAGCAGGGCTTCAGTGAACAGTGAATCGTGAATAACGAAGGAGCGCTCCGCGCGGATTGTAAATCGCATACAGGTTTCCTTTCCTGCCATTGCGAGGAGCGAAGCGACGTGGCAATCTATATAGCTGTCCACAGACTGCAACCTATTCACCATTCACTTATCCATAAACTAACCTAACAGAAATGAGGCGTATATCATGAAGCAATACAAACTCGGTATTCTCGGCGCGACCGGCGCGGTCGGCAGAGAGATGATGAAAATTCTTGCGGAGCGCAAATTCCCCATCAGCGAGCTGCACCTTTTCGCAAGCAAGCGCAGTGCCGGCAAGGTCATCGAATGGCAGGGCAAGCCCGTGCAGATCGAGGAGGCGTGCGAAACGGCATTCGAGGGTCTGGACATCGTCCTCGGCGCGGCGGAAGCCGATATTGCCAAGGAGATGGCGCCGCATATCGTCAAGGCGGGTGCGGTCTTCGTCGATAACTCCTCTGCGTTCCGTCTGGAGCGCGATGTGCCGCTGATTGTCCCCGAAATCAACCCCGAGGACGCGAAAAACCATCACGGCATCCTTTCGAATCCCAACTGCTCGACTATTATCACGGTCACGGCGGTCAACGCCCTCAACGCGATCTCCCCCATCCGTTCAATGACCGCCTCAACCTATCAGGCGGTTTCCGGCGCCGGTGCGGGCGGCCCGTTGGAGCTTGCCGAGGAGGTCGAGGCTCTGCGCACGGGCAGACCCGTCGAGCCGAAGGTCTTTACCCATCAGATTGCCTATAACCTCATCCCGCAGATCGGCGGCGAGCAGTTTGAGGGCTACACGAGCGAGGAAATGAAGATGCAGAATGAGGGCAGAAAAATTATGCACCTGCCCGATCTGCGCGTGAGCTGCACCTGCGTCCGCGTCCCCGTCGTGCGCAGTCACTCGATCTCCGTGTCGCTGCATTTTGACCGCCCGATCTCCGTCAAGGAGGCGCGCGCCGCAATTGCGAAGGCGCCCGGCTGCCGCCTTGTCGATGATTTGGCAAAGCACGAATATCCGATGCCGCTCGACACGTCCGATCAGGACATCGTGTTCGTCGGGCGCATCCGTCCCGACCTCACGGACGACAACGGTCTGTGCCTGTGGTGCTGCGGTGACCAAGTCCGCAAGGGCGCGGCAACCAACACCGTCCAGATCGCGGAATTGCTGATTGAAAAATAAAGGAAGCTTTGAATCAATCCGCAAGAGCGGTCAGCACAAGATTTCGGCGCATACTTTGTGTATTTCAAGATTTTCAAACCGAAAAGTTGGGACAAAAGACCCGCTGTCCGCCGCTGCTGATTTGTTCAAAGGTATCAAACGCTTCCATATAAAACGGCAGCCGCCCGAGCTTGGGCGGCTGCCGTTTCTTATTTCCTCATTCATTTCGTTTCCTTCGCCTTTTTGCATGGTCAAAGCGGTCGCTGAAGACAAAGTACCGCTGGCCGAAGTAGTTCAGCAGCGCGTAGGCGAACGCGCCGACCGTCATCTCGCAGTTGCCGCTGATCATCTCCTGCGAATCACCGCCGAAGGAGAAGAACGCCCGCACGCCCGCCGAACGCAGCATTGCGCTGCCCAGCAGCGGCGCGACAACATAGTAGGACAGCAGATAGCACACGAGCACATCAATCACGAAACGCAGAAGCTGCCGCAGGGTCGTTCGATGTGTAGGAAAGAGGATATAGCGGCACGACAGATACCAGATCAGGCTGCCGAGGCCGTAGTTGACGAGCGGCGCAATGTGCTCGCTGAAGCCGCAGACGTTGAACAGAAAGAACATCAACGCCGTGCAGAAGATGAAATTGAGAACGCCGATGACCAAATACAGCACAAGCGTACGGTCAAAGAGCTTCCTGATCTTCATAGAATCACCGTTTTATGTCGAAAGTCTTTCTATTATAGCATTCTTTTGGCAGAATATCAAGAATTTTCTTTACGCCTTTGCCGCGACCTTAAAAACGTCGTCCGACCTGCCGATCACGATGATGTGATCGTCCGGACGGAAGCGGTAGTCCGCGCTGAGGTTGGCGTCGAGCGTCAGACTGTTTTTGACAGCAATGATATTGATTTGATACTTGCGGCGGATGTTCAGCTCAAGCAGCGTATGCCCTGCCCATGCGGGCAGGATCGGCAGCTCGTAGATCGAATACTCGTCCGTCAGAGGGACAAAATCGAAGATATTGTTGGCATTATAGCGCACGGCAAGCTTCTCCGCGATGTCCACCTCGGGGTAGACGATCTCGTCCGCGCCGATAACGCGCAGCAGCTCCGCCTGAATGTCCTGATTGGTCTTGGCGACGACCCGCCGCGCGCCGTGCTTTTTGAGCAGACTCGTCACGACCAGCGACGCCTGAAAATCCTCGCCGATGGTGACAAAGCAGATGTCAAAATTATCCACACCGAGGGATTCGATAACCATTTCATTCGTGCAGTCGCAGATGCTCGAATTGGTGAAACGGTCACTCAGCGCCTCAATAATCGCGGGATTGTTGTCCACGATCATCACTTCGTTGCCGAGCTGGTGCATTCTTTTCGCAAGATGCCGTCCCATACGGCCCATGCCGATAATCAAAACGGATTTCATGTAATCTAAGCCTCCTGTTTATCCAAGCAGTATTTTCCCGTTCGGACGGTCAACGGGCGGCTCGGTGCGCCGCTCGGAGAAGAGCAGCACAAAGGTCAGTCCGCCGATACGTCCGGCGTACATCAACAAAATTAAAATGATATGGCTTGCAATGCCGAGGGTCGGCGTAATGCCCATGGACAGACCCACCGTGCCGATAGCGGAGTTGACCTCAAACATCGACTGCTTGAGCGTGACCGGCTCGATGGCGCAGATCGCCAAGATCGCCAGAATCGCCATCGTCAGATAGATGGTCAGGATCGAGCATGCCTGCCGAATGGTGTCGCGGTCGATGTTATAGCGGAACGCTTTGACGCGCACGCGTCCGCACGAGGAGGCGATCGCACTCAAAACCAGCACTGCAACCGTGGTCGTTTTGATGCCGCCCGCAGTCGAACCGGGGCTGCCGCCGATGAGCATGAAAATGTCGGTAAGCAGATTGCCCGATTCGCTCAGTGCAGCCATATCGACGGTGTTAAAGCCCGCCGTGCGCGGCGTGATCGACTGGAACAGCGAGGCAAGCACGCGTTCCGGAACGGTCATGCCCGCCATTGAGGCGTCCCGCTCGAAAATGAAGAACAGCAGCCAGCCGGCAAAAATCAGCAGCGCCGTCGTCGATAAGACAATCTTGGTATGGAGCTGATATCTTTTCCAATGCAGCTTGTTGCGCGCCAAATCGTGCCAGACAAGAAAGCCCAAGCCGCCTACGACAATCAGCACGCAGACCGTGAGGTTGACAAGCGGATCGTTCACATACGCCGTGAGCGAGGAGTAGGGCGTGCGGACGCCCATGAGATCGAAGCCGGCGTTGCAGAACGCGGAGATCGCGTGGAAGGCAGAAAAATACAGTCCCCGTCCCCAGCCGAAGTCGGGCACGAAGCGAACCGCGAGCAGCGCCGCGCCAAGCAGCTCAAAAACAAAGGTAAACGGCACAATGCGGCGGATCAGCTCGCCGATGCCGGAGAGCGAGAAGTTGCCCGCCGACTGCATCAGCACCTTTCGGTCATACAGGCCCACTCGCTTGCCGATGGCGAAGGAGATCAGCGTGATCACGGTCATGAAGCCGAGGCCGCCGAGCTGGATCAAAAGCAAAATGACGACCTGTCCGAAGGTCGTCCAGCCCGTGAAGGTGTCGCGGACGACCAAGCCCGTCACGCAGGTGGCGCTCGTCGAGGTAAACAGCGCGTCGAGGAAGCTTGCCGAGCCGTCCGCTGAGGCAAAGGGCAGCGTCAGCAGCAGTGCTCCGACCAAAATGACGATGAAGAAGCCGAGCGCGATCAACCGCGCCGGTGATAAACGAAGCTTGCGTTTTTTCATGGAAAGACCTCCAAACGCCCACAAAAGTCGGTGGTTCTCTCATAATTTCTAAACTACAGGACAAATATCCAGACTGTCAAAAAACGATAGTCTTGTCATTGCGAGACCCCGCAGGGGTCGTGGCTGCGCAGCCGTTGGCGGCTTTGCCGCCTTACGGATGCGGCGT
>SFIL01000033.1 GCA_004556205.1 Clostridiales bacterium
TTCGGTCAGTACCGCCGTCTCAAGGGCGTTTGGGAGAACGGCGTTCTCACCGGCAAGGGCTTCAGCTACGGCGGCAGCCTGACCCGTCCCGAGGCGACCGGCTACGGCGCAATGTACTACCTTGAGGAAGTCCTCAAGCACGAGGGCGAGGATATCAAGGGCAAGACCATCGCCTGCGCAGGCTTCGGCAATGTCACATGGGGCATCTGCAAGAAGGCAAAGCAGCTCGGCGCAAAGGTCGTCACTCTCTCCGGTCCCGACGGCTACATCTACGACGAGGAGGGCGTCTCCTCCAGCGACGAAAAGGTCGAATACCTCATCACCATGCGCAATTCCGGCAGAAACAAGGTCAAGGATTACGCGGACAAGTTCGGCGTTCCCTTCTTCCCCGGTGAGAAGCCGTGGGGTGTCAAGGTCGATGTCGTGATGCCGTCCGCCATGCAGAACGACGTCAAGATGGAATCCGCCGAGAAGATCGTTGCCAACGGCGTCAAGTATTATATCGAGGTCGCCAATATGCCCACCACGAACGACGCGCTGTTCTATCTGATGAGTCAGAAGAACATGATCGTCGCCCCGTCGAAGGCAGTCAACGCCGGCGGTGTCGGTGTCTCCGCTTTGGAGATGGCGCAGAACTCCGAGCGTCTGGTCTGGACGGCGGAGGAGGTTGATTCCCAGCTCAAGCGGATGATGCAGAACATCCACAAGGTTTCCGCCGAAGCAGCCGAGGAATACGGTTTGGGCTACAACCTCGTCGCAGGCGCGAATATCGCGGGCTTCAAGAAGGTCGCAGAGGCCATGATGGAGCAGGGCGTTTTCTAATCGTCATACCTATAACAAACAAGCCGCATTGCATCGCGCAATGCGGCTTTCAGCGTGTCGAAAAAGTCTCCGACGTGTCATTGCGAGGAGCGCAGCGACGTGGCAATCCAATAAGAAAAGTTCCGTATTCGCCGGAAATGATGTAGACAAAACTATAGTTTTTTGACAGTCTGCAAGCCGCATTGCATCGCGCAATGCGGCTTTTGGTTTTTTCAGCGCGGGAGGAGCCAGTGAAGAAAGGCGTTCTCCGTCTCCGACATCGCGCATTGTGGCTTGAACACCACGGCGTTCTGATAAAGTGTTCCGCCGTCAACACATTCCTTCTGCACCAGTCCGAACCGATACAGCAGCGGCTCCGGCAACGGCTCCGCGCAGAGATACGCGTCCGGAAGACCCTGCAAAAGCTGAAGCTGCGCCAGCCGGTCGATGGTATAGAGCTTGCGCTCCGCCCCGCCCGCCTTGCTCTCGGCATAAAAAACGTCGCGGTGGCGGATCTCGGTCAGACCCTCCAGCTCGCAAAGAGAAATCGCATCTTTCTTCGCCAGCGGGCTGCACTGCGCCACGGCAGGGCGGTAGCGCACCTGATCGAGCGGCTTCATCGTCAGCTTTTTGGCAGCTGTCTGCTCCGAAAAATAGTCCTGATACTGCGTCGCATAGCGAATGACCGCAATCTCCACCGCACCGCTGTCGAGCAGCTCCAGCGCCTGCCGCGGATGGCACTCGCGCAGCACCGCATCAAGCGGCGCATCCGGCGCATACTCGGTCAGGAAGCGCTTGACCTGTTCCATAACATCGTACGAGCGCGGCAGCGCAATGCGGAAGCGGCCGGCAGTGCTGCGGTTTGGGCCGAGGTTTTCCATAAACTCCGCCTCGCGCAGGATGTTGCGGGCGTGCTGCAAAAAGACCACGCCCTTCTCCGTCGGTCGGACGCCCTTGCGCGTTCGCTCAAAGATCGCAAAGCCGGCGCGTTCCTCGGTGTCGCGCAGGATGCGGCTGAGGTTCGGCTGGCCCATATAGAGATTGGCCGCCGCCTGCGAGATGGAACGCGTCCGCTCGATCTCGATCAGGTATTCCAACTGTTGAATGTTCATATTTCTGTCTCCCATGGGTCAATCTGTCCTGAGTATAACGGAAGCGCTGAGAAAAGTCAATGGAAGTCTATTCTTGGGAACTCTGTCAAAATTGCGATACCGTATGTCAAAATTGAGATTTCCGTTTTGCCTGCGCAGCGTGATAAAATGAAGACACAAAAATACAGGAGGTCAAAAATATGGCACGTTTTACACTTCCGCGCGACATCTACCACGGAAAGGACGCATTGGAGGCACTCAAGAGCTTCACCGGCAAGCGGGCAATGGTTTGCGTCGGCGGCGGCTCCATGAAGCGCTTCGGTTTTTTGGATAAGGTCATCTCGTATCTCAAAGAGGCCGGCATGACTGTCGAGCTGATTGAGGGCATCGAGCCCGATCCCTCGGTTGACACCGTGATGAAGGGCGCGGAGGCTATGCTGAAATTCGAACCGGACTGGATCGTGGCGATCGGCGGCGGCTCTCCCATCGACGCGGCGAAGGCCATGTGGATTAAGTATGAATATCCTGAGATCACCTTTGAGGAAATGTGCAAGGTCTTCGGCATTCCGCCGCTGCGCCGCAAGGCGCGTTTCTGCGCGATCTCCTCGACCTCCGGCACCGCCACCGAGGTGACCGCTTTCTCCGTCATCACCGACTATCAAAAGGGCATCAAGTATCCGCTGGCCGACTTCGAGATCACGCCCGACGTTGCCATCGTCGATCCGTCGCTGGCCGAGACGATGCCGAAGAAGCTCGTCGCGCACACCGGCATGGACGCAATGACCCACGCCATTGAAGCGTACGTCTCTACCTGCAACTGCGACTTCACCGACCCGCTCGCACTGCACGCGATCAAAATGATCCGGCACGATCTTGTCGATTCCTACAACGGCGACATGGAAAAGCGCGACGCGATGCACAACGCCCAGTGCCTCGCGGGCATGGCCTTCTCGAACGCCCTTCTGGGTATCGTGCATTCGATGGCACACAAGACCGGCGCAGCTTTTGACGACTATGGCGCGCACATCATTCACGGCGCTGCCAACGCGATGTATCTGCCCAAGGTCATCGCCTATAACGCCAAAAACGAGACGGCAGCCAAGCGTTATGCTGAGATTGCGGATTGCATGGAGCTGGGCGGCAATACGGTCGAAGAAAAGACGCAGCGCCTCATCTCTGCGCTGCGTGAAATGAACGACAAGCTGAACATTCCGCAGTGCATCGCCCATTACGGCGCGGACAGCTATCCCTGCGCGCAGGGCTTCGTGCCTGAGGACATTTTCCTCGCACGTCTGCCGGAGATCGCGAAAAATGCCATTGCCGACGCCTGCACCGGTTCGAATCCGCGCCAGCCGAATCAGGAAGAGATGGAGAAGCTGCTTAAGTGCTGCTACTACGACCTCGACGTTGACTTCTAAGGAAGCTCTGAATCAATCCGCTGAACGCCGCAGTCGATTTGTTCAGCGGTTCCCAAAAAAGCAAAAACCGCCGCATCTGCGGCGGTTTTTCTATCTTCGGAAGGTTGTTCTTGCAAAGTCCTCCGCCTCGTGCAGGACGGCGTCCGCCGTTTCTCCGAGCGCCTGTGTTAAATAGCCGTACTCGTCTGTCACCGCCTGTCCGTGCAGGACACGGAACGCGCCCGCATCACTGCCCAAGCCGATCCTGCCGCCGTGCGAAACGACAAAGCGCACCTTTTCCTGCTGCTCCGCCAAAAGCGGGCGGAGCACTGCGTCGGGATAGCGCCCACAGCCAATCAGGTTCCCAATTGTCGAAAGCGTCGGCACCCACAGCGTTTTGCTTTCCGCCAAACGCGCAAGCGTCTGCTCATGCAGATACGCGCCGTGTTCGATGGAGTCTACCTGTGCATCCAGCGCCGCGTTGACCGGCAGATCTCCGTTGGCGTGTACCATGACGGCAAAGCCCATGTCATGCGCGAGCGCGATTGCGTCACGAATCAGCGCAGGCGGCATCCCCGCCTCCGTCAGCGTGTTCGGACAGGAGAAGTCGATCAGCCCCGCAATCATCAGCTTGACAAAATCTCCGCCGCAGGCGCTCACCTCCGCAAGCAGCGCGCGATACTCGGACAGGTCGGAAAAGCCGCGCCCGATAAACGCGCCGTAATGTCCGCGCAGATAGATTGGGAAAGCCGGACTGCGGTAGTCGATGTCGTATTCCCCCGCCAGTTCCTTTGCCCGCAGGGACACACCCCACGCATCGCCGCCGTCGCGCAGGAAGGAAATCTCCCGCGTCCTGTAGTCGGCAAGACGGGCGCGGATCAGTGTGTCGCAAGGGCTTTCGCGCTGACTGTCAATTGCGGCACGGTAGTACACACCGTCTAATATCATGTGGATATGCAAATCTCCGAGCATTTTCATCACCTTGCCCATTATACTCCCTCAGATTGCAAAAAAGCAACCGTTCATTTTCCCGCAGGGGACTTTTCTTTTTGGAAAAAATGCGCTATAATTAAATAAATTCGGCAATTTCGAGGAACAAAGCATGAAACGAATCGTCTCAATACAAGATCTTTCCTGCATCGGCAAATGCTCGCAGAGCATTGCGCTGCCCGTCCTGTCCGCAATGGGCATTGAGTGCGCCGCTTTGCCGACCGCTCTGCTCTCCGCGCACACCGCCTTCGACAGCTTCGTCAGCCGCGATCTGCGCGACTTTTTTCGTCCGATCACCGCGCACTGGCGGTCGCTCGGTCTGCGCTTCGACGCAATCTACACGGGCTATCTCGGCTCGGAGGCGCTGATCGGGCTGGTGCTCGACCTGCTCCGCGATTTTTGCACCGCCGAAACCATCGTTTTTGTTGACCCTGTGATGGGCGACCACGGCACGCTGTATGCCGGACTGTCCCCTGCGCTGCCCGAACAGATGAAAGCGCTTTGCCGATATGCGGATTTCATCACGCCGAACGTCACCGAGGCGTGCCTTTTAACAGGACTTCCTTATCGTGAGCGCCACGATGAAGCTTTTATCCGCACTCTTTCGGAACGGCTTCTGACGCTCGGCGCGAAAAACGTCATCATCACGGGCGTGCGCATGAACGAAGCACAGATGGGCGTCGCTGCCGCAGATGCCGAAGGCAACCTGAGCCTGCACATGACCGCGCACCTCCCCGGGGTATTTTACGGCACGGGAGATCTGTTTGCCTCGACCTGCGTCGGCGCGCTGACCTTGGGATATTCCGCCGCAGACGCCATCGCACTGGCGGCAGATTATGTCGTTCAGACCATTCGAGCAACCACCGCCGACCCAAACGCGCGCTGGTACGGCGTGAATTTTGAAGATACACTTCCTGCACTGATGACGCGGCTGCACCGTTTGCCGCAAAAGGAGGAAACCACATGACCGCTGAACCGTCCACACCGCTGCGCCGCTCTCCGAAGGAGCGGCTGCCGCTGCTGCTGTCGTTCTGCCTACCGTTTCTGATCTCGGGCATCGCACTGGCAGTCGCGGGACTTTACCCGTTCGGTAACGGACAGATTATGGCGCACGACGGCTGGCATCAATACTATCCCTTCTTTCGCGCCTTCCGTGAAAAGCTGCTCGCGGGCGGCTCTCTGCAATACACATGGGAGGTCGGCGCGGGCACGAGCTACCTTTCGCTGTTCGCCTACTATCTCGCAAGCCCCTTGAATCTGCTGACCGTTCTCGTTCCCGCCGCCTATCTGCGCGAGCTGTTTGCGTTTTTGACTGTGTTAAAGCTCGGTCTTGCGGGTCTGTTCTTCGGCATTTATCTAAAGCTCGTCTACCGCAAAAACGACTTGGCGATTCCCTTTTTCTCTTTGCTCTACGCTTTCTGCGCTTGGGCGTGCGGATACTACTGGAATCTGATGTGGCTCGATGCCTTTGCCCTCCTGCCGCTTTTAATCGCGGGTACGGTCTGCCTCCTGCGCGAAGGAAAATTCCGGCTGTATATCTGCGCGCTGGCGCTGAGCCTGTGGTGTAATTACTACGTTGCCTTTTTCTCCTGCATCTTCGTCCTGCTTTGCTTCTTCGGCTTCTGCCTGTGCTGTCCGAACGGTTTCAAGGGCTTTTGCCGCCGCTTCGTGCGCATCGGCGTATGCACTCTGATCGGTGTAGGCATCGCGGCGGTGCTTCTGCTGCCGACGATGCTGGCAATGCAGACCACCTACTCCGCCGAGGCAAAGGATGTCAACCTGCTCGCGCTCAACATGGCATCCGGCGCAACCGGCGTGATCTCGGAGTCTCGCGGGCTTTGGGAGGTACTGAAAACCGAAACGCTCCCCGGTGTTCTGTCCGCGCTGCGCTTGACGCTTGTCCAGTTCCTTCCGCCGCCTTCGATTACAAAAATGTCAGGGCAGCCGAATCTCTTCTGCGGCTTCTCCGTCTTGATTCTCGCAATCTATTACTTCTGCTGCCGCAAAATCAAGCTGCGGGAAAAGCTCTTTAATCTGTTTTTGCTTGTATTTTTCCTGCTGAGCTTCATTTTCCGCATTTTGGATTACGCATGGCACGGCTTTCATTTCCCGAATATGCTCCCTTACCGCTTCAGCTTCCTGTTCAGCTTCGTCCTGCTCGGCATGGCTTACCGCGCATATCAGCAGATGCGCAGCTTCAGCAGGTGGTATCTCGGCATTCTTCTGCCAATTGCCGCGCTGTTCATCGTAAATTTGGTGGGCATGGAGGATGTCGGTAAGCTCGTATGGGTCTTAAGCAGCTTCGTGTTTGTCTTGATGCTCATCTATTTCCTCCTTTTTTCCTGCAAGGGCAGACGCAGAACCGTCGCAACGCTCCTGCTGTTCGCTGTTTTCTTCTGTGAGGCAGTGCTCTCCTTTGCCTGCGGTGTGTCCACCGTCGGTGTGACAACACGGACAAACTATCCGAAGGAGGCAGCAAATGTGCAGGCACTGCTCGAATATGCCGAAGTGCAGGATGAGCAGGACGGCACACTCTTCTCTCGCACCGAGGTTACGAATACGCAGGCGCTGAATGACGGCGCGCTCAACGGCTATCACGGCGTGAGCATTTTTACCTCCTCGGCAAACGTCAATTTCAACCGTTTTTCCCGCTCGCTCGGGCTTTCCTCGTGGCCGGGCAGCAACCGCTACGCCTACTATGAGGGCACGCCCTTTGCTAACCTGATGCTTGGCATCCGTTATCTCCTCGACCGTGACGGACAGCCTCAAAACCGATCGTACAACACGCTTCTTGCTTCCGCAGGCGAAGTCAAGCTGCTCGAAAACAGCGCCTATATCGGGCTTGGATTTATGACGGAGAGCAGTCTTTCCGATTTCGTGCGTAAAGGCAGTCTGAGCGATCCGGTAAAAGAACAAAACGAGCTGTTCTCTCTCGCAACGGGCATGGAGGGAGAGCTTCTTACAAAGATCGGCGGCGCTTCACCGGAGGGTTCCGAACATTGCAGCCTCTCCGCAGACAGTTCGAAGGGCAGCTTCTCCTTCAACGCATCAGGCGCGGCGGAGGATGAAAAAATCAGCGTTGTGTATACTGTCCCGCAGAACGGGCTTTACTGTGCAAGCACGACGATTTCGCACAGCGAATCGATATCCGTCTACCGCAACGGAAACTTCCTTTTCTCCCGTAATATCAAGGCGCGCTCCTTGTTCAGCCTCGGTGACCTGAACGAGGGCGACGAGCTGAAATTCACCTTTACCGCTAAGGCGGGCAAGAAGGGGCAGGTTACGCTCGACGTCGCGCAGATGAACTGCGCACTGTTTGACGCAGGTTTTGCCAGGCTCTCCGACGAGCCGTGGGTCCTGACCGAGTTTTCCGACACGCGACTGCGCGGTACGGTCGAAGCAAAGCAGGACGGGCTGTTCTATACTTCCGTCCCCTATGAGCCGGGCTGGACCGCCTTCGTGGACGGCAAGCAGGTCGCGTTGGCAAGCGGCTATGACCCCTCCGCAGATGATGTCGCGCTGACCGATGCAGTGATCTCCTTCCCGCTGACGGCGGGCACACACGAGATTGAGCTGCACTATGAAGCACCCGGGCTGAAGCTCGGCGCGATCGTCTCCGCCGTGAGTCTGCTGCTCTTTGCGCTACTGCTGCTGCTCAGGCGCGGGAAAAACACCCTGCTGCCGCCGCTGGAGGACGAGCTTTGCGCCGTGCCTGACGAAGCGGAGGAGGCAGAGGAGTCTGTTTCCTCGGAGGAAACCGCCACAAGCTCCTCGGAGCTTGACGATGCCTCGTCGCTCTATGACGCCGACTTCTTTGCGGAGTTCGCCGAGCTTCCTTATTTTCAAGATCTCGTGCCGTCGGAATCGGAGGAATCCCCGACAACAGAGGAAACTCCGCCGATAGAGGAACAGCCGATGACGGAAGAGCAACTCCATTCGGACGACGCAACAGAATAAAAAACTGCGCTCGGACTTCTTTTTGAAGCCCGAGCGCAATCCATATTATACTCTGACCGGAGCCTTGCTCGTAGCAGTATATTCCGTCACGTTTTTGATCGTCTCGCCGTCGATCTGCAAGGCGGTCGGGCGGTCAAATTTGACCGTAATCTCATGTCCCGTCAGCACCTTGCACATCTCGGTATGCTTGACGTGCTCGCCCTTGAAAATCGAGGGGAATACCATCAGTGTCTTGAGCTTTCCCGACCCGAACATCAAGCTGAGTGAAACGGTACGCTCCGCGTTATTGCGCTTCTGCTGCGGCGCGATCATCATGCCGCCGCCGTAAAATCTGCCGTGCATCGTCGGTGCAAGCCACACCTTTTTGAATTCATACGATTTTCCGTCCACCGTAACCGTAGCATTTGCGGGCTTGAAGTGGAAGAGCAGTCCTTTGATGGCAATCGCGGTGTAATTCACAGGCTTGTCCGAGCTGCCGCGCTGTTCGTCACCGACCTCGCAGCAATAGCCGTCGATGCCGTAGCCGACGCCGTTGAGGAAGCGATAGGTTTTTCCCTTGACCGTCACGGTGGGAAGATCGCGTAGATATTCCTGAATGGAAAACGGCGGTTCGCCCTTCTGCTTGCCGAGATCGTGGAGAAAATCGTTGCCGCTGCCGACCGCATAATACAGAATATCATTCTCAATTTTCAGTTCTGCCGTATCATTCAGAAAGCGGTTGATCGTACCGTCGCCGCCGGCAAGAATCACTGCATCGGACGCGTCAATCGCCGCGAAGAACTCCGCGTAGCCGTGAAATTTTGTCATATCGTAGTATTGCAGGGTCGCCTCCGCCATCACTGCGTTGAGTTCTCTTGCTTTCTCCTCACCGCAACCATTCCCCGCCTGTGGATTGAACAGAACATGGTATACCATAAAACACCTCTATTTATATCGATTTTCGTAAATTATACCAGTTACTGCCGCCTCCTGCAATGGACATTTCTCTTTTTCTGCCCAAATAATCCTCTTTTCGGCACGGTTTTTGCATTGACACAGGTCGTTTCATGGGCTACAATAGAGTTAAAGAGGTGAGCGGCATGGAAAAAGCTGCCCTGCGGGCGCTCCTGCGCGAGAGAAAACGCGCGCTGACCGAGGCGCAGATCCAACGTGCCTCCGAACGCTTGGCGCAAGCACTGTTTGCACATCCGATGTACCGCTGTGCAAAAGCCCTGTATGCCTATTTAAGCTATAATCAGGAGGTGCGCACCGAGGCAATCCTCCGCCGCGCACTGACAGACGGCAAGCGTGTCGCCGTGCCGAAGGTATTCGGCGACGAAATACGCTTTCTGCGTTTTGATGAAAACACCCGCATTGCCCTCGGCTATAAGGGCATTCCCGAGCCGATCGACGGCGAGCCTGCGCAGGACAGGGACGCACTCGTCCTGATGCCCGGGCTTGCCTTTGACCGCGCGGGGCATCGCATGGGCTACGGCGGCGGCTTCTATGACCGTTTCCTTGCCAAAGAGCCGCACCCGACGATTGCCCTTTGCTATGACTTCCAGCTCTTATCCGATCTGCCCGTGCAGGCGCACGATATTCCCGTGGACGCTGTGCTGTCCGCGCCGATTGCGGAGGAAACAGTATGAAGATTGAAGCTGTCTGTGAGTATAACGACAAGGGTTATCTGATCTACGCAACAAATTTCGTCGGCGCATATGTGCGCGGCGCAACGGAAAACGAAGCTCTGTCGAAATTCGGCGGGGAAGTACGCGCCTACCTGCGCTGGTGCGGCGTATGTGAACTGCCGAAGGACGACGTGCAAGTCGAGATCGTACAGCGAAAGGAATCGCCCCTGCAGATCTGTGACGCAGATTCGGACGTTTTGTTTGATGCCGAGCGCGTCCCTCTGCGCGAGGCGGAATATGAACGGCTGAAACTGTTGGTACTGAAGTCTGCCCGTGATTTCCGCAAGCTCTACGAGAGCATTCCCAATCCCGATATTTCGGGTCGCGCGCCGCGCAGGACCTTTTACGGTGCTGTTCCGCGCACGCCGCACGAGATGTACGAGCATACGAATTCCGTAACCTCTTACTATACAGGCGCTTTCGGACTGGAAACGGAGAATGTGGCAGATATTTATGCCAATCGGATGCAGGCGCTCGCCGAATTGGAGACGCTGCCCGATTTTCTCTCGGACAGGGTCTATATTGCTCCCGACGGCGAAAGCTGGACGATGCGTAAGGTTCTGCGGCGTTTCATTTGGCACGACCGCATCCATGCCAAGGCGATGTGGCGCACCGCCGTTGCTCTATGGGGCAGCGAGATCATAAATCCGTTCTATTTTGTGTGAAAAAACGACCTGCATGGGAGCTTTCCCATGCAGGTCGTTTTTTCTTATAATTTCCTGCCTGCCAGCCAAACCGCTTTGCGATTCAGCTCGGCGTCGCAGATTACAAAGTCCGCGCATTTGCCGTCGGCGATCGAGCCGACCTCGGAGAGCGCGCCGATCTGCCGTGCGGGATTATACGTCGTGGCGCGAATGGCATCCTCGCGGGAAATACCGAAGGAGACTGCCCTCTGCATACACTCAAACAGATTTGTCGCAGAGCCTGCAATTGTACCGTCTGCCAAACGGGCAATGCCGCCCTGCAAGAATACCTGCTGGCCGCCCAGCTCATATTCACCGTCGGGCATACCGCAGCAACGCAGGGAGTCAGAAATCAGCACCATGCGGCTCGCGCCGAAGATGCGGAACGCCAATCGAACAGAGGCGGGGTGGACGTGCTGTCCGTCCGAGATCAGCTCCGCGCTGACCGTCTCCGCCTCGGCAGCGGCGGCAATCACGCCGGGCTTGCGGTGGTGAATGGCGGGCATGGCGTTATACAGGTGCGTCAGATGGGTCACACCCGCCGCAATGCCCTTGCGCGCGGCGTCGTAGTCCGCGTCCGTGTGGGCAATTGAGACGGTGCAGAGCGCTTTCGCCTTGCGGATAAACTCCTCCGCTCCCTCCAGCTCCGGTGCAACGTCCACGATGCGGACAAGTCCGCCGCAGCCGTCCTGTAAGGCTTTGAACGCCTCGAAATCGGGATTCCGGAGATACGCGCCGTTCTGTGCACCCTTTTTCTTCTCGGAGAAGAAGGGTCCCTCCATTTGGATTCCCCGCAGCGCGGCGGCGTCGGAGGGTCTTGCGTCCACAAACGCGCGGGCGGAGGCAAACGCCTTTTCCAGCGTCTCGTAAGGCAGGGTCATGGACGCGGGCGCGAAAGAGGTCACGCCGTTCTGCGCCAGATACTTCGCCATCTTCTCCACGCCGGCAGCGTCGCCGTCGGAAAAGTCCGCGCCGGAGTTGCCGTGCGTGTGCACATCAATCAGGCCGGGGATCACATACGCACCCTCAAGGTCAATCGCATCGGGTGCCTCCTCCCCGAGTACCTTGCAAAACTTCCCGTCCTCGACGGAAAACGCGCCACGTTCAAAGCGGAACTGCTCGGTATAGATATTCGCATTCTTAAAATTCATCGTATACTCCTTAAAAAATCTGTATGCCAATGACATGTCCCCGCCCTACAATCCGTCGAACGCAGCCTCGCCGTAGGGTCGGACGACCCTGTCCGCCCATGCACAAGCCACCGACCGCGTACCGATCCGCAAGCAGCAGAAAAACCGTCAGCGGCAAACCTATTCACCATTCACTGATCCTTTATTTCTTCGCCTCCGGCAAGCTCGCTGCTGCGACAGACTGCCCGACGCGGCGGGTCTTTTCGTCCGGCAGCATCACGCGCACCTTCTCGGCGAGCGCGGGATACTCCTCCCGCATGATCTTCAGGCAGGTATCCAAAATGATGCTTCCGCCCACGCCCGACATCACGCGGCCGAGGACGATCATGTGATGCACATCGTAGAAACGGCAATACAGCTTCATCGTGTGCGCAAGATACGCGCCGATGGATTCAAAGATCTGCTTTGCTCTCTTGTCGCCCTTTTCAACGAGCTGCTGCACCGCCTTGAGCTTTTCGGCCGGCGTCAGGCTTTCATCCAGTTCAATGCCCGCCTTAGGCGCAAGCTTGATCACCGCGTCCTGGGAGAAATACTTGCAGCCGACGCCGATATCGGTAGACCACTCGTCCTCCATCGCACCCTCAAACAGGTCCACGGGCGCAAAGGCAAGCTCGTTGAGCCAGCCGAGGACGTTGCCGTCGGCGTCCACATAGCCGACCGCCTCGCTCGTGCCCATCGCCATGCCCATGACGGAGCCGCACTCCAAGCCCATTGCACCTGCCAGCGCGGTCACATCGCCGTCGTTGGCAACGACGATCGGCACATCGCCGATCTCAAGCGCTGCGCGGTCATAGATGGTCTTGACAAGGTCGCGCTTTTCGCGCGGAACCTTGATAAACAGCGAGGAGACCATCGGGCTGTTGCCAATGAACACGCCCGCCGAGGAGACGCCGATGCCGTCCACGCGCGGCATTTTGGAGGCGGCGGTCTTGAACGCGGCAACGATGCCGTCAAAATGGTACTGCGGGTCGGACTCCGTCTTCGGATGCCAGACGACCTCCTCGGAATAGACGGTCTTGCCGTCGATGACTGCGGAAACCTTGCGGTCGGAGCCGCCCGCGTCAAAACCGATGCGGCAGCCCTCCATATGTCCACCGATAGAGACGGAGGACTCATTCGCCTGCGGGCAGTCCTCTATCGGGCAGTTGATGACCTCGAACGGCACCTCATACACATCCTGCATGAACTGCACGTCGAATTTTCGCTCGCCCTCGAGGGTGTATGCCTGCTGCAGTCTCTTCGCCAGCGCGGAGTCGCCGCAGATATAGATGCGGAAGCCGCCGATGGACCACAGGAGGAACTTCACATAGCGCTCGACAAAGCGGTAATCCGCCTCGCGCAGCTCCTCTGTACCGTGGATTTTCGTGTGATGGACGGAGATCTTGCCCTTGTCGCGCTCGATGGCGATGGTGAGCGGCTTCTCCGCGCCCTTTTCATATGCGTCGATCCAGACGCCAAATGGGATAAAGTCCGTGTCCAGCACGGGAAGATTCTTGACGGAATATTCAATGCCTAAATACTTCATTTGTATCTCCTCAATGCTTTGCGGCTTCTTCCGCAACGATTTTTTGCATCTCGTCCCACTTTTCCTCCATATCCGCCACAAGCTTGAGCTGTGTACGGGCGCGGACAAGATTGTGTTCCGGGTAATCGGTCTTAAAATAAAGATCACCGTCTAAATAGTCGGTCAGAAAGCGCACCGCAAGCTCCAGTGTGATGATCTTCGCGCCGAGCGGAAGCAGCTCCGTCTCCTTCTCGGTCAGGCTGCGGCAGGCGGTCAGATAGCCCTCCGTATAGACGCGGAAACGATTGAGATCCATGCACATCTTGCTCAGATCCGGCTCGTCCTCTGCGGCAGTCGCCGCGCCGAAGCGGATGGAATCGCCGAAGTCATACAGCGATGAACCGGGCATGACCGTGTCGAGATCGAGCACGCACATTGCCTTGCGCGTCTCGCGGTTGAGCAGGACATTGTTGAGCTTGGTGTCGTTGTGCGTCACGCGCAAGGGCAGCTCATTCGTTTCGAGCAGGCGGCAAATCGTCCCTGCCTCGTCCTCACGCGCCATGATAAAGTCGATCTCCGCTTGCACACTCGAGGCTCTGCCCGCAGCGTCCCGCGCCAGCGCTTCCTTAAACAAGCGATAGCGGTTAATGGTATTATGAAACAGCGGAATGGTTTCATGCAGGGTATCGGCAGGAAAATCGCGCAGCAATTCTTGGAAACGGCCGAACGCGATTGCGCTCTCGTAAAAATCACGATCCGTCTCAGGTGCTTCAAGGCAGATGCCGTCGGCAAATTCGTAACAGCGCCAAAATTCGCCCGCCTCGTCTACGTAGTAGTACTCGCCTGTATCGGTAGTGATGAAGTTCAGAATCTCCGTGGGATCGGTCACGCGGTCGCGGAGATACTGCGTCACTGCGCCGACATTCTCCATGACCGCCTTCGGGTCAGTGAACACATATTTATTGATACGCTGTAAAATGTAAGTCTTTCCTGTCTCGGTTTTGACCTGATAGGTACTGTTAATATGTCCGGAGCCGAATTCCCTACAGCTTACGCAGACTCCTTCAGTTTGAAAATGTGTGATTGCAGCATCAGGACGCAAGGTTTTCTTCACGCGGGATCATCCTCTCGTTTATTTCATCCTATGCGCAGGCCGCTCTTCGGTGCGCTGCTTCGATGATAAGGTATTTTACTATACCACGGATTTACCAAAAAATCAAGCAAATAATACATTTTCTATGATTTTCATACAAAAAAGGGCAGGCGTCCGTGTCCTTCTGGCGGTCGCCTGCTTCATAATCCTTTTTCTCCTAAGGGAACTCTGATACTGATTCTTGATTAAAAAACTTAAGGAAGCTCTGAATAAATCCGCAAGAGCGGTCAGCGAGGGATTTTGTTCCAAATTGAGGTTTGAGAATCGCAGGAATACTTTGTGTATTTCAAGATTTTCAGAGGTTCCCAAGTTTTTTGAACTGAAGAATTGCGGCAAAAAATCCGCCGCCCGCCGCAGTCTATTTCATCAGCAGTTACCTAAGTCTTGCGTTCTGCGCAGGTCGGCATAGACGCCGCCGCGCTGCATCAGCTCGTCATGCGTCCCCTGCTCGCAGAGCTTCCCGTCGGCAATAACGAGAATGCGCGAGGCACTGCGGATGGTGGACAGGCGGTGGGCAATGATGAGCGTCGTGCGTCCGACCGCCAACGCGTCAAGGGCAGACTGAATCTTCGCCTCGGTCACACTGTCAAGGGCGCTCGTTGCCTCATCCAAGATCAGAATCGGCGGATTCTTCAGGAAAATGCGCGCAATCGAAACACGCTGCTTCTGCCCGCCCGAAAGGAGCGTCCCGCGTTCGCCGACATAGGTATCAAAGCCGTCGGGCATCGCCATAATGTCATCATAGATTTCTGCCCGCTTTGCCGCCTCCGCGACCTCCTGTATCGTCGCGTCGGGTCTGCCGTAGCGGATGTTATTGCCGATGGTGTCGGCAAAGAGGAAGACGTCCTGCTGCACGACGCCGATCGCCTGATGCAGAGATTTCTGCGTCACGGTGCGGACATCCAAGCCGTCGATCGTAATCGCACCGCTTGTAACATCGTAAAAGCGCGGGATCAGGCGGCACAGCGTGCTCTTGCCACCGCCCGAAGGTCCGACGATGGCGACCGTCTCGCCGGCATGGACGCGCAGGCTGACGTCCTCCAGCACATCCAAATCGTCTTCATAGGCAAAGGAGACATTCTTGACCTCAATCTCGCCGCGGACGTTTTTCAGCTCCTTTGCGTCGGGCGCGTCCTTGAGCGAAGGCTCGGTGCGCATCAGCTCGGCAAAACGGCTCAGACCGGCGAAGCCGTTGGCGAACATCTCGGCAAAGTTGATGAGCTTTCGGACGGGGCTGATAAAGGTGGAAATATACAGGCTGAAGGTCAGCAGGTCGATCATCTCGATGCTGTCCTGCATGAGAAGCGCGCCGCCCACAGCAATGACCGCCACAGACAGCAGCGACATGAAGAATTCGAGCGAGCCTGAGAAAATGCCCATTTCACGGTGGAATTCCCGCTTGGACACCTTGAAGCGCTCGTTCGCCTCGTTAAACTTGCCGAATTCGACCGTTTCGTTGGCAAACGCCTTCGCCGTGCGGATGCCCGAGAGAGAGGACTCGATTTCGGCGTTGATCGCGGCAGTCCTGCTCTTGACTCCCTTTGACACGGCGCTCATCTTGCGGCGGCGCGAGATGACGACGACGAGCAAAATCGGCAAAATGATGCACACGACCAGTGCCAGCCGCCATTCGATTGAAAACATCACGACCAGCGCTCCGACGATCGTCAGCACGGAGATAACCAAATCCTCCGGCCCGTGGTGGGCAAGCTCGGTAATTTCAAACAGATCGCTCGTCAGGCGGCTCATGAGCTGTCCTGTGCGGTTATGATCGTAAAACTCATAGCCAAGCGTCTGCATATGGGAAAACAAATCGCGGCGAATATCCGCCTCGACGCGGATGCCAAAGGTGTGCCCCCAATAGCAGATAATGTAATACAGCACCGCGCGTACAAAATAGGCGATCGCCATCACGCCCATCACGATGAAGAAGGTGCGGTATGCCGCCTGCGGCAGCAGCTCATTCATCGCTGTGCGCGAGACGAGCGGGAACGCCAAATCGACCGCAGCGACCAAGATCGCGCAGAACATATCCATCGCAAAGAGCTTGCGATGCGGCTTGAAGTAAGAGAGGAAAATGCGGAGCAAGCCGTGCTCCTGATAAAATTTCGTGTTCATTTTGCGCCGTCCTTTACGATATTGTGGATCCAAACGCCCTTCTTGATGAGGATCAATCCGACCACGCATTTGCCGAGATCGGCAAGCTGACAGACAAGATAAAGCGGCAGGATGGAAAGCCCGGCAACGCGCTGTAAAACAAATGCCAGCGGCACGGTAACACACCAAACGTACACGCTGTCAAACAGGAAGGTGATAAAGGTCTTGCCGCCCGAGCGCATGGTAAAATAGGTCGCATTTGCAAGGCTGTTGATGGGCATCGTCAGCGCAATGATCAAAATGAACTTCGAAGCAAGCGCCCGCACGTCCTCCGGCTGCGCGGTGTAGATGTTTGGAATGTAAGGCGAGAGCAGCGCCATCACCCCGCCGATAACAAAGCAGATCGCTACGGAAAAGACAATCAGCTTTCGGTCGGTGTCCACGGCTTCTTCGAGCTTGTTCGCACCGAGGAGCTGTCCGACGATAATGCCGACGGCGTTGCCCATCGCCAAAAACGCGACATTGAACACGTTGCCCACAGTAGAGGCAATCGTATTGGCGGGTACGACGATCAGTCCGCACAGGCTGTAGCACATACCGAGCATTGCCATACCGCCTGCCCACAGCGTCTCGTTTACCATCAGAGGGATGGTCTTGCGCGTAATGCTGCCCGCAAGCCGCCCGGGGATGCGCATGGAGCGGTAAGCGCCGACAATAAAGCGGCACCTTTCACTGTGCCGATGTGTCCAAAGCATCACGATGCCCGCCTCGACAAATCGGGCAATCACCGTCGCAATTGCCGCACCGGCGGAGCCGAGGCGTGGGAAACCGAGGTAGCCGAAAATAAGCAGTGCGTTAAAGCAGAGGTTGACGAGCACCGAGATGATCCCCGCAACCATCGGAACAATTGTCTGTCCCGTCTCGCGGAGCGTGCCGGAATAGCATTGTGACAGGATAAAGGGCAGGAAGCCGATCAGCATGATCGTTAAATATTCCTTTGCATAGTGCAGCGTGTCCGCCCGTTCCTGCGGCGTGCCCTCACCCTTGAGATACAGGGAGATAAGATTTTCCCCGAACAGCAGGAAAATGCCTGCGCCTATGACCGTCAGCGCGGCGCAGATGAGCAGCTTGAAACGAAACGCGTTCCGCACGCCGTCATGATCGCCGTTGCCGTAAAACTGCGCTCCGAAGATGCCCGCGCCCGATACCGCGCCGAAAATCGCCAGATTGAACACAAAAATAAGTTGATTGGCAACACCGACGCCGCCCATCTGCGTCTGTCCGATACCGCCGACCATGATGTTGTCAAGCAGGGCAACAAACTGTGTGATACCGTTTTGTATCATGATCGGCACCGCAACCGCCAGCACCATGCGATAAAACGCGCGGTCGCCGATGTATTTTCTCCGTAAGCTTGAAATCATAAGAACCTCCAAAATCGTGTTGAAAGCCGTCTGAATATTATATCAGAAATTCCGATTTTTTGCAACCACCAATTTCCCACACAATCGCGCACAATGTAGGTATACAATTGATGTGAGACCAAAAGGATAGACAAAGGCGATTGAGTTCATTAGAATAAAGCTACCATACCTCAAGACTAATGAAAGGTCTCAA